>JAFGCG010000139.1 GCA_016932715.1 Anaerolineales bacterium | reverse complement strand
CGTCAGCGTCGTCTTCCCATGGTCGATGTGTCCCATCGTCCCCACATTCAAGTGCGGCTTGCTCCGGTCAAATTTCTGCTTCGCCATGTCTCTTTCTCCTTTTTACAGACATAGAACTTTTCAGCAACTGAGCCCACAACGAGATTCGAACTCGTGACCTCACCCTTACCAAGGGTGTGCTCTGCCGACTGAGCTATGTGGGCAGTCAGCTTTGTAGTTTGATAGCCTCATAGTTCGATCGTCACGCAGCTCGACCATTCGACTAACAAGTGGGCGGTGAAGGATTCGAACCTCCGAAGTCTTCTGACAACTGATTTACAGTCAGTCCCCTTTGGCCACTTGGGTAACCGCCCGGGTGTACGTTTTATAGGTTGACAACGTTCAATATCTCAACCATTTTCCTTGCAAAGCCGACGACGAGAATCGAACTCGTAACCGCCCGCTTACAAGGCGGGTGCTCTGCCGATTGAGCTACGTCGGCAAGGTCTCGATAAACTCGACCCACCGCCGGCCGCGCAGGACACTTCGCGCAATTAAGCAGGGGGATTATACCAAAGCTGTCGCCAACGCGCCATCTTCGACTACGCTCTGTGACCTCATCTGCACCTTCGGCTGGCAATTAAATTGCTCCCCGCGCATAGCCCCGCCAAAAGCACGCGGGATCTTCGAGGAGCACGGACGAAAGTTTAGCAGGATTCGGAAAAAAAGGCAAGAGCAATAGAGCAATTTGGCGCCAACTCTTGACATAAACGCAAGTTAAATGTATATTTAGAACACCTGTTCTAATCACAGGTCATACCAGGTGACCCATGACAGAAATCAATCGCTACGCTCTTATGATGGAAGCGCTGAATGAACTCAAGCCGGAGATCGATGCGGCGCGCCAGACGCAGACCCAGCCGGAACCAGCACCGGCACTGCCGATGCTGGGCGACGTCCTGGCCAGATACGCGCCTATACCGCACGCGGCACTATTCCTTGGTGTTGCGTCTGATGATCTTCCCGTTCTATTGAACCTTCACGACCCCGTCCCGGGACCCGTCCTGGTCGCCGCGGATGCGGGCGCGGGAAAAACAAAATTGCTACAGACCATCGCCCTGGCGGCCGGGGCAATGCATCAGCCGGAGGATCTGCAGTTCGGAGTGCTGACCAACCATCCCGATGAATGGAGCGGAGTGGAAGGCGTTCCGAATAATGTGGGCACCTTCCCACTTTACAGTCAGCCCGCGGAGGACTTTATTCTTTCGCTGGCTTCCTGGGCACATGACAACAAGACCAGCCAGCAGTCCGTTCTGCTGCTGCTGGACGATCTGGAAGCCGCCTCCAATCTCGACTTCGATGCACGCCAAAACCTGCGCTGGCTCCTGCTGCGCGGACCAGCCCGCCGGGTTTGGCCCATCATTACTTTGAATCCCAAACACATGGAAAACATCCTGCCCTGGCTGGATGCGTTTCGTACCCGTGTCTTTGGCACCATCCAGGACCCAAGCCATGTTAAACAACTGGAGGCTGTCAGTGCGGAGCTACGATCTCTTAACAGTGCACATTTTACATTACGAGAAGGAGAATCCTGGCTTCGATTTTGGATACCAAGCATAGATTATTAGATAAGGAGTTGAATATGCACACTGGAATGCTTTGGTTCGATAACTCGCAAACGGCACTCACTGTCAAAATTCAGAAAGCTGTGGATTACTACCACAAAAAATATGGTCGCAGCCCCGATTTGTGTCTGGTTCATCCCAGCATGCTGGATACGCAAGAGCGGAATCAGCGTCAGCTTGAAATCAACAAAATGACTGTCCGCCCCTACCGGCCCGTTCTGCCGGGCCACATTTGGATTGGCATAGAGGACAAAAACTGAGTCGAGTCCCTGTCCCTTGCACCTCCCGCAGAACTGGCCTGCGGGAGGATTTTTTTAACCGATCGCTACGACGAACGCGACCGAATGGCTCTGGCTATGGCTGATACTCACAGACCAGTTCGTTAACCCCAGTTCCTTTGCCTTGCTCTCTGCGGCACCGCGCAATGTCAATGTGGGCGCATGTTGCTCATCCCCCAAAATTTCGATCTCCTGCCAGGCGACATCACCAATGCCGCAGCCCAGCGCTTTTGCCACCGCTTCCTTCGCGGCAAAACGACCGGCAAGCGATTCGGCGCGCTTTCCACAATATTCCAGTTCGGCGGGCGTGAAGATCCGCTCGAGGTAATGCTTGCCGTGCCGCGCAACGACCTCCTCGATGCGGGCGATTTCAATCAAGTCGACACCAGTTGCTAGTTTCATATCATCACTGACTACTGAATACTGTCTGCCTTATCACGGTCCTGCCACCGCAACCACCAGCTTACCAGGATCGATGAACTTTCTCGCCGTGTTCAACACATCTTCCGCGGTGACTTCATTGACCAAGTCTGCGTAACGGCGATAATAATCCAGGCCCAGGTTATGGCGCTCGATGTTCAACAATGCATTGGCGATGCCCCCGTTCGACTCCAGTGAAAGCGGCAGGCGCCCAATAAAATTGGCTTTCGTGTCAGCCAGTTCATCGGCTGTAACACCTTCCTGCACAAATCGCTTCAATTCATCGACGATCAACCCGGAAGCTTTCTTTACATTCTGGGGACTGACCCCGGCGCTGACTTCCCATGACCCGGGACCCAGCCCGGCGGTCATGCTCGAATAAGCATAATAGGCAAGCCCGGACTTTTCGCGGACCACATCGCCGATGCGCCCCATCATGCCGAACTGACCGAGAATGTTGTTGCCGATCGAAGCTGGCATAAACTCGGGGTCGCGGCGCATGGGACCGTTCGTGCCAATCACCAGATCAGATTGTGACTTGCCCCTGATGCGATGATGCCTGCTGACTGATTTCTTCAGCATCTTTAATGGAGGCAACTCGGGCGCTTCCTTCTGCGCCCTGACGTGCCAGCCGCCCAGGGCGCGTTTGACTTGTCTCAGCGCGTCTTCCGGTTTCACCGCGCCGACGACCGCGATCACCATGCCGCGCGGACCATAATGCTCACGATGGAACTTCACCAGATCATTCCGCCTGATATTCCGGATCGTTTCGGGATACCCGTCTTCGGGCCGGCTGTAGGGATGACCCTTGAAAAGGATCTGATCGAAAACCAGCGAAGCCATATCCCCCGTATCTTCGGCGCGGATGGCAAGCCCGGTCAGCAGTTGGGCGCGCAGCCTTTCGAGTTCAGCCTTCGGGAATGCCGGCGCGGTCAACGCTTCGGCTAAAAGATCGAATAGCAATGGTAAATCCTCAGCGAGTGAGCGGCCATTGAAACCGGATTTATGGATACCTGTATTGAATCCCAGACTTGCGCCCACTGACTCGAGCGCGTTATAAATTTCATCGAATGTACGTTTTTGTGTGCCGCGCATCAGTGCCGCAACCGTATATTCCGCCAGGCCCAGTTTCTCATCGGGGTCGAACAACGCCCCGGCATCGAAAAATCCGGAAACCACAACAGAGGGACTGTTGAAATTCGAACGCGTCAGAACGACAATCCCGTTTGGCAATACCGCGCGATAAATATCATCGGGGCCCGGCAATGAGTTCAGTTTATTTACCGTCATGCCTGCCCTCCAGCGGAACATACGTGCCGACCACGCGGCTTTGCCGCTTGAAATATTCATTGGCAACGCGCTGGATCTCTCTGGCAGTGACAGCCGACAGTTTATCGAGATAGGTTTCGAACCAATTGTATTTCGCAAACATTTCTGCATAGCCCAGCCAGAATGCCTGATTGGTGATGTTCTCGCTGCCATAGGCAAATATCGCACGCGCCTGCTTGATGGCACGCGTGATCTCATCCTTTGTTACTTTTTCATCTTTCACGCGTTTGATTTCCCTGTCGAGCGCAGCCAGGGCTTCTTCCGGTTGGCGGCTCGGGTGGATGGTCATTGTGATCGTGTACACGAACGGATCGATCGTTGCCTGCGCGCCGCCATGTACACTGACCACGTATTCCTTATCCACCAGGGCGCGATAGAGACGCGAGGTCTTGTTCGATATTCCTCCGCTGAACATGTTGAGATTACTCGGACCCGCCAGCAGACTGTCGAGCACGCTTAACGGGAAGAAATCGGGGTGGGAAGCGGGTGGGAAACGGTAGCAGACCTGAACGTAGGAGGTCGTGCCCGGTCCCTCCACGGAAAGACGCACCTCCCCATTTTGCGGCGGCTCCGGGCGCGCCAGGCGCGCCGGTTCGCTTCCCGCCGGGACTGTCTCGAATAGTTCCCTGATGCGGGTCAACATGGCTTGGGTATCAAAGTCACCCGCCATCGCCATCACGGCGTTGTTGGGAACATAGTAGGTGTGATAATGATTGTAGAGGTCATCACGCGTCATGGCGCGCAGGTCAGCCATATCACCGATGACTTCGTGATGGTAGGGATGGACGCGGAACGCAGTTTGCTGGAGGGCTTCCCCGAGCAGAAAAAGTGGTTCGTTCTCATTGCCCTCCCGCTCGGAGATGATGACCGTTCGTTCGGAGGCAACCTCCTCAGGGTCGAAGCGGCTGTTCAGCATCCGGTCTGCTTCGAGTCGCAGGGCGAGGTCGATCTTATCGGCGGGCATGGTCTCGAAGTAGGCGGTCCAATCGATGTAGGTAAAAGCATTCCATGTGCCGCCGTCGCGCGAGATGGAGCGATCGAGCAGATTGGCAGGGAATTGCTGCGTGCCTTTGAATTGCATGTGCTCAACCCAGTGTGAGATGCCGGTGCGGCCCGCGACCTCATCGCGCGAGCCGACGCGGTACCACAGCCAGGCTGAAATGATCGGCGCGGTATGAATTTCTTTAAGGAGAAGTTTGAGTCCGTTGGAAAGTGTGACCTGGGTAAGGTTATTTTTCATGGAATCACAGTCTCTGCGGGTGCAGGGTTTGTAGTTGGTGAACAAACTTGCAAGCCATTGACTGTCGCGTTGGGTTCCACAATGCAATACCAGGGTTCGACGACTTTCTGTAAACCAACAAAGGGTTCGTGCAACTCGGTTTGGTCGAGCGGAATATTCACGGGCACATCCAGGTGGATGGGAATGCTGTTTTGGACAGTGAGCGGGAAATCAAGCGTGACCATCAGCGGCGTATTGGCGGGAAGGGTCACCACAGCATCGGCATTGATATTCATCGCCCCGGTGGTGATCCGAACGTGGGCGTTGGGGATGACAACGCTCTCCGCCAGTATGATCCGCGTGGTCGTCTGGACCGGCACAATGATATTGAGCGGGATCACGGCATCGACGGGGATCGTCGAGGAAATGGTGGCTTGATCCATTTTGACGAAGTTTGTATACAGTCCGCCGAGCAAGCCTGAGACCTTGTCATCTGCGGTGCCTTGAATCGCGCCAAGCATCTGGAACATGATCAGCAGGATGACGATCAAGATGATATTCACTGTGATGGACATGACGCTTGCAATCGTCCAGAAGGCTGGCAGAAACTTAAAGCGCGGCGCGCGAGCTTTCGGCTCAGAGGTGGCAGAGACAGGTTTGGGCCGGGGGGAGGCGGAGGCGGGTGGCTTTTGAGCGGCGGCGTCATTCGCGCGCGGCAGCCTGGCACGAATGGAATCAGCCGCATTTCCCGAGATCAATCTCTTCATTTTGCTGTCTTCATTTTGGTCGGAGGCTGGTGTAGTCATACAAGCTCCTCAATGCTGGTGTGCCGGCTCTATTTCCCAAATCTTGAATTGGTTAACCATAACCAAATTGTTTTGAAAGCGATCGTATCTAAAGCGCACTGTAATCTTAACATAGTTACACGGTTTCGAGCATCACGATTTTATTAGGTTCAGCGGTCCTGGGGAGACCTGAGAAAGCATTTTGAAATTCCGCGGAGGCGATGTTGAGCTCCCTTTCGGACAAATTTGAGCCGCGAATTTCGCGAATTCGCACGAATTGTTCTTTTTACGGACCCAACCTTTGTGCTCTCACCAGCACTTGCAGCGCAGGTGCAAGTGTCGTGTCCTTTGTGGTGAATTAAGAAACACTCTCTGAGGATGAGTTTTACATAAGGGTCGATTCGCCCGTCTTGCCGGTAAACTTCTTTTTGATATAATCAGCCCGTTCTTATCAACTTTAGAGCAGATGGTGGAGGTGTTGTGAGCAGTCAATATTTTGTTGCCGTGATCGGCGCGGGGCCGGCGGGGTTATTTGGTGCACGCGAACTTGCCAACAAGGGCGCGCGGGTAATCCTATTCAACCGCGACATCAAACCGGGCGGACTTGCAGAATATGGAATTTATCCCACTAAACATACCATGAAGAGCGGCTTGCGCAAGCAGTTTCGCCAGGTGCTGGATGTGCCCAACCTTGATTATTATGGAAACGTTACGGTCGGCGCGCAGGGCGATCTCACGCTCGACGATTTGCGTGCGCTCGGATTTCAGGCGATCCTGGTCACCGCGGGGGCGCAGGGCACGAAGTGGCTTGGTCTGCCGGGGGAGGACCTGGAAGGCGTTTATCACGCCAAGGATGTCGTCTATTATTACAACCATCTGCCGCCATTCAGCCAAAAGCCGTTCCATTTTGGAAAACGCTGTGCGGTCATTGGCGCGGGGAACGTGATGCTCGATATCGCGCATTTTCTGATACGCGAGAAAAAAGTGGAGGAAGTCATTGCAATCGTACGGCGCGGTCCGGCTGAAGTTAAGTTCGAAAAGAAGGAAATGGAATACGTGATCGACAACCTGGATATCCCGGCATTGGATGCCGAGATCCAGCGGGTCGCCCCGATCATGCAGGCGGTCCACCAGGACCCGCAGGCGGCGCGCCTCACGATCCTGGAAGCCCTCCCGAAAGCGCTGCCCAAAGCCTCCAGGACCTGTTTCCGCTTCGAGTTCCTGGCTTCTCCCGTTCAGATGATCGGGGATGAGCACGGCAAATTGAAGCAGGTCGAGATCGAAGATAACATTCTCGTGGAAGCCAACGGCGACACGAAAGCCAGGGGCACCGGGAACAAGCGTCGGCTGGATGTGGAAACGGTGATCTTTGCCATTGGCGATAAAGTGGATGATTCCTTTGGTCTGCCGGTCGAATGGAATGAGTTCGTCAAGGATCCAAATCCGCATTTTCCCATCGAGGGCATGTCCTATGAATCGCCGATCGAAGATGTTTTCGTCGGCGGCTGGTCGCGCCAGGCAAGTACGGGCCTGGTCGGCTACGCGCGCAAGGACGGTACGAACGCCTCGAAAGCGGTCTGGGGCTATCTGCAGACCAAACAACCCGGCGAGCCGGACCTGAAAGCCCTGGCTGAGAAGCTCAAGAACCTGGACAAGCCAGTTGTGACGGAAGATGACATCCGGAAACTGGAAGCCATGGAGCTTGCCGAAGCGCAAAAGCGGGGCATGGAAGATTTCAAGTTCGACACCAACGAAGAGATGCTGCAGACAATGGGTTTGACCGTCACTGCATAAATCAGTTACCCCTCCTCACAAATGAAGAGGGGTAAAATTTTGCCATGAAACTCTCCGACATCGAATTCCGCGCCATGGACTCGTGGTGGCGCAAATGGGGACAGGCGCATTTTGAAATTCCACTTTTTCAGCGAATGGGATTGGATATACGCGACAAGGATGTCCTGGAAATCGGCTGCGGGAACGGTCACGGCGCGTACCTGTTGAATCAGGGTTCGCCGCGCAGTTACGTCGGCCTGGATGTGATGGAGGAGCAGCTCGAAAAGGCGCGCCAGCGCTACCCACACTATCAATTCCTCGTGCAGGATGCAACGGACTTAAGTCAATTCAGAAAGGCGAGTAGAGATGTAGTGATCATCTTCGGCGTGCTGCATCACATCCCGGAATGGCGCAAAGTGATCGACGAGATCCGAGGCGTGCTGAGACCGGGCGGGGGGTTCTTCGTCGAGGAGCCGCGCGGCATGGACCTCAGGCTGTTCGAGTTCTTCTTCCGCTGGGGGCATCCGGATTCAGATTTCGGCGTTTGGCGCATGGAACAATATTTGAGGTCGCGCGGTTTTAAAATCTGTAACAAACAATGGACGCCATTGATGACAATGTATCGAGCCGAACGTTTGTAATCTTCATAATCAGTAGATCACGAAATGGCTAGGCGAGGCCTGAGAACTTTCGCGATCTACTGATTATAGAAAGCGGGTCAACATGAAAACTCTTTTTCGAGCAGGTATTTTCGTCGCACTGTATTTGCTTTTGTCCGCGTGTGGAGGGGCTTCTCAGGTCACGCCAGTATCTGTAGCATCTCCAGCAACCCTAATACCAACCAGCATCCCCAATCGTAGTGCCACTGCTACCATAGAACCTGCAATAACAAGTACACGCGGACTGCTGACTCGTCCAACCCTGATCCCAACCATCGATCCAACGTCAGTCCCCAAGCTGTTGAGGGAAGCATTATCGCTCCAAACCCTGGAAGGCATGAACGGATACAAGATACGAAAAATCACAGGTTGGCAGTATGGATTTCAGGAACTTCCATGCTGCGGTTATCAATGGTTGGATTCGAACCATTTGCTTCTTTATCCGAAAACAGGCGAAGGGATGAGACCACACCAGGATGGGCAGAGGAAGGAAGATTTGAGTTCACAGCCTGTTATCATGAATCTGGAAACAGGTGCTTCCTGGCTGCCGTGGTCGAACATTTCCACCTCGATTTATATTGCCCGGGAGCTTGGCATCGTCTTTCAGCAGGAGGCTTACAGCTCTGCCACGGGGCCTATTATGGATGCTGTATTCACGTATACATTCGACGGCAAGGAAATCACTTACTATTGGGGCAGGATCCTCGGTGTATCTCCCAGCGGTGAGAAAATTTTGGTCGATGACGACACGATCATCGATTTGCGCAACGATAAAATAACTGATCTGACATGGCATATGGATTACGACCTTGAAAGGGAACCGAAATTATACTGGTCATCGGATGAGACACGCATATATCGCTGTTGCTTTTATTTTGCCGATCTCAAGACTGGCGAGAGCTACAACTTTGAATGGGGTGACCTGCGGGGAACAGATGGAAAACCAGTATCCTCTCCCATGAGTGGCCATAGTTACGGACAATGGGTGCGAAATGACACCTATTTCCTAATTGAGTGGAATTACTTTTATGACTCTTCTGCACATGATATACCTATGTTTAGCCCGTCTGAGAAGACTTATTACGATCTGGTAGAAAAGGCAGGCATCCCATCCGATCTATTTGATCTCCCAACAAATTCTGTCTACATGGTCTCACCAGATGAGATGTATGTTTGGATAACAGGCTTTTCCCATGTTGATGGTACCTATCATAGCTTTCTGGTCAATTTGACTACTTTTGAGTCCACTCCCTATGACAGTGCTGTTTACAAATTCACCTGGTCGGCAGACAGTCAATTTGGATGGATAGATGAATATGACACAGCTGATGCCTATGTTCTTTCTGTGGACAGTAAAGAGCTACTGCCTTTCCCTGTAAATCCAAGGCAGGAGAATGAAGCATTATGGCACCCCACAGAGAATGTGCTAGCCTATACATCTAAAAATGACCACACGCTTGCTCTGCTGAATGCAAAAGATATGACCGTTGAAGAGCAGGAGTTACCTGTTTCTGTTACGGATTTTGATTGGAGTCCAAACGGCGATCGTATCAGGTTCACAGGGACAGATGGGGGCCTTTGGCAGGTGGACTATCCAATGTTCCAACACTTCGAACAAATAACCGGACCGATGCCTGACATCAATGAAATGTTCTGGTCACCAGACGGAAACTCCATTGCTTTCATCAGCGGCTCGGATATTTACATTGTTGATACAATCAAGTAAGTGAACCATCTATGAAGCGCGATCTTTATTTCAGCAAACCGCTCATGAATGCAGCGGGATCGCTGGGATTCGCACCGGACACGCGCGTGGAGGTCCCCTGGGATTCGTTCGGCGCGTTCGTGACGAATCCGCTCTCCATGCGGCCGCGCCAGCCCGCCGCCAAACCGGAAGTGATCGAATATCCCGGCGGATTCCTGCTCCACACCGGCCTGCCGAATCCCGGATTCCACGCGGGGCTCAGGAAATACACCTCCCGCTGGGACAAATCCGACCTGCCGGTCATCGTCCATCTCATGGCGGACCGCCCCGAAGAGACGCAGCACATGGTGCAGGCGCTGGAGATGCAGGAGAACGTGATGGCAGCCGAGCTGGGTTTCGCACCTTTGCTGGCAGATGATATTCTTTTGCTGACGCTTGAAATGTGTCTGGGGGAATTGCCGCTGATCTTTTCCCTGCCGGTCGAGCAGGTACTGTCGCTCGGTCCGCGCTTGATCCAGGGAGGCGCGCAAGCGATCAGCCTCGCCGCCTCGCGCGGGGCGCTGCCCATTTCTTCCCTCACCCCTAACCCCTCTCCCAAGGGGAGAGAGGAACTTGTCACCGGCCGCCTGTACGGTCCATCCCTCTTCCCGCGCGCCCTCGAAACGGTCTACTCCGCTGCCAGAATTGGACTGCCGATCATCGGCGCGGGCGGAGTCTGGTCGCAGGAGAACGCCGAGGCGATGCTATCGGCGGGGGCGCTGGGGATGCAGGTCGATGCGGCGCTGTGGAATCCAGGCACTACTTTTTCGGCTCCAGCACCATGACGGGGATATGCCGGTGCGCGGCGCGTTCTTTATATTTCTCATACCCGGCATAGGTTGAAACTCCCAGCTGCCAGTATTTTTGATATTCATCCCCCTCCGCCTCGCGGGCAACAAAAGTCCCTGTTTTTCCATGCCACTGCACTGCGCACTCGGGATGAGCTTTTAAGTTGTAATACCAAGCGGGGTTATGCGCGCGTCCAAAGCTGGAGGCGATCAGCGCGATCTTTTCGCCATCGACCAATCCGATCAGCGGCATGGTACGCGGCTGCCCGGTCTTTGCGCCAATTGTCGTGAGCTGCACAATATCCCAGCCGAGAATTTCAGAAACAGTGTATTCCCCCTTTGTCAGTTTCAGTAGTGCTTTATCCAGCTGATGAACCCAGGGTGCAAAAAGAGCCGTGACCGGGCGCAGCATGACGAAACGATGGATGAGTCTTTGCAGGGCATTGGGCTTGCGGATCATTTTTCCAGCCAGATCGTCACGGGGCCATCGTTATGGATCTCCACCTGCATATGCGCCCCGAAGCGACCGGTCTGGGTCGGGACGCCATGTCCGCGAAACAGTTCGACGAAGCGGTCCACCAGCGGTTCCGCGGCATCGGGCAGGGCTGCATCCGTAAACGAAGGGCGACGTCCTTTGCGCGAATCCGCGTAGAGCGTGAACTGCGAGACGACGATCGCCTCGCCTCTGACATCCAGGACCGAAAGATTGGTCTTGCCCTGTTCATCTTCGAAGATGCGCAGGTTGGCAATCTTCTCAGCGAGAAACGCAGCCTGCTCCTCCCCATCTCCGTGACCGATGCCGAGTAAAACGACAAGACCCTTCCCGATTCGGGAAATGACGTGGTCGTCGACAGTCACGCTGGCTTGCGATACGCGTTGGATCAGTGCTCTCATGACAAAGTAAACACGTAGACAAGTACACAAGTACTCAGGAAAAATGTTTACGTGTTTACCCGCGTACTTGTGTACTTCTTCATTCTTACGGCAACTGAATTGCTTTCCTCACTTCTTGCATCGTTTGTTCGGCAATGACCCTGGCACGGCGCGCGCCGTCATCCAGTACATCCTGCACATAACCGGGTCTGGAGGCGAACTCTGCCCGTTTGGTGCGGAGCGGCTCGAGCTGGGCGTTCATGTTTTTGGCAAGCAGCTTTTTACAATCCACGCAGCCGATGCCCGCGCGCCGGCATTCGACGTTGACCATCTCCACATCCGACTGCGGCGAAAAGATCTTGTGCATGGTATAGACGTTGCAGATATCCGGGTTCCCGGGATCAGTGCGTTTCATACGCGCCGGGTCCGTGACCATCTCCCGGACGCGCGCGGTCGTCTCTTCGGGCGTGGCGGCGATCTCGATGTGATTGTTCAAACTCTTGCTCATCTTCTCCACGCCGTCGATGCCGAGCACTTTTTTGATCTCGGTGTGTTTCGCCTGCGGCTCGATCAGGGCCTTCGTGTTATAGCGATAATTAAATGAGCGTACAGTCTCGCGCGTGAATTCCAGATGCGGTGCCTGGTCGATGCCCACCGGCACAACATCCGCTTTATAAAGCACAATGTCCGCAGCCATCAAAACCGGATAACCAAGCAAGCCATAGTTCACGTTCTCGGGCTGCTGCCGCACCTTGTCCTTGAACGTCGGCAGGTCGGTCAATTTTCCCAGGGGGGTCACCATGGAAAGATACGTATGCAGCTCCATCACCTGCGGCACATGCGACTGCACGAACACGATGGTCTCTGCGGGGCGAATGCCGGCTGCCAGCCAATCGAGCACCATCTCGGCTGTATTCTGTTTCAGATCCTGCGTTGTCTCCACCGTTGTCAGAGCATGGACGTCCACAATACAATAAACACAATCATAGTCATCCTGCAGTGCAACATAGTTCTGAATTGCACCCAGGTAATTCCCCAGATGCTGGCGACCTGTCGGTCGCGCCCCTGAAAACACACGTCCTTTTTTTGCCATTGATCATCCTCGTTGTTACAAACCTCACAGGTCTTAAGACCTGTGAGGTCTATTAAATTTATTCACCGACCAGCTTGCGCACCAGACCCAGCACCTCTCCGGATTCGGCATGGCGATGGGTGCTCAGCTTGGAATATAACAGTTGTCCGTTCGCCGTCACTTCAAATTTGCCGCTGTCTGATGGTACCAGTACCAGGGTCTCGATCAAATGCTCGTAATTCTTGAGCAGTTCTTCCGCCAGACTCACGGCCCGGCCGGTGTAATGTCAGACCGCACAATAAATGATCTCGATTTTCAGCATTGTCAATCCTATGGAGTGCAGGACTGCCCGATGGGTGTGCTCCTGCGATTTTGGACAGAAGCTGTCCAAGCCCAAAATTTATTTGAGAAATTATATCATTGGCACTGTGACAAGTCTTGCAGGGACAGCCGCAGCAGAGGTACGCCAACGGCATCCCCAGGATGACCGCGATCATGGTTGTCATCGAGCTTGTTTGCTGTCGGGTCTGGCTTTATGATTCACGAAGCGCGCCACCTCCTCGTCCGCGGGGGCAGCGAAGACCATCTCCGGGCTGCCGACCTGGCGCAGGCGATTGCCGATGATGACCGCCATCCGGCTCGCGAGTTGAGACGCTTCGGGCAGGTCATGCGTCACAAAGATGGTTGTGGTCGCGGTTTCTTTCAACAGCGCGCCCAGGTCATCGAGCAGACGGCCCCGGGTCGGTGGATCGAGGGCGGAAAACGGCTCATCCAAAAGAAGCAGCTGCGGTTCGAGGACCAGCGCCCGGGCCAGGCTGACGCGCTGCGCCTCCCCACCGGATAACTCCCCCGCCCGCCGTTGTGCCAGATGCCGGACATCGAGTCTCTCCAGCCAGAGCGGGACTTTGTGCCGGATCTTACCCCTGGCGATTCCCCGAAACCTCAAACCGGAGGCAACATTCTCGAAGACCGAGGCATCGAACAGGAGCGGATCCTGCATCACCAGCGCGACGCGGCGGCGATAAGCCGTATCCGACTCCGCCGAAGCCTGCTGGCCGTTGAACCGGATCTCCCCCCGCTCGGGCTTGAGCAGGCGCGCCAGCGTCAGCAGCAGGGTGCTTTTACCCGCGCCGTTCGGTCCGACAACTGCCAGCGCCTCGCCATTTTGGATCGCCAAATGATCAAGCTGCAGGGCGGGATGTTCCCCGCGCTTCACCAACAGATCACGGATCTCGACCAGCGCTGTCATTTGCGCGCGCCCCTTTGCTGGATCCATGTCAGCGCCCAATTGACGAGGAAGGTGATGGTCAACAGCAGGACTCCGAGGGCGATGGCGATGTCAAAATTACCTTTGCCGGTTTCGAGGACGATGGCAGTGGTCAGCACGCGCGTCTGGTGACGGATGTTGCCGCCTACCATCATGGAGGCGCCCACTTCCGAGATGACCGAACCGAAGCCCGCCATCAGCGCCGCCAGCAGGGGCAGACGCGCCTCCCGCCACAACATCCCGATCATTTGGGCTCGGGAGGCGCCCAGACCGTAGAGCTGCAGCCGCAGGCGCGGGTCGAGGGCTTGCAGCGCAGCCGCCGTCAGCCCGGTGACGACCGGGAAGGAGATCACCACCTGCGCGATGATAATGGCGGCGGGGGTGTAGATCAGGCGCAGATCCCCCAGCGGACCGGAACGCCACAGCATCATCGCCACGAACAAGCCAACCACCACAGGCGGCAAGCCCATGCCGGTGTTGACCATGCTCAGCAAAAACGAACGCCCGGGGAATTTCCCCAGTGCTAGCAGCGTGCCAAAGGGCAAGCCAATGATCAGACTGAGCCCGGTTGCCAGGGCTGAGATTTGAAGAGAGAGGAGAGTAATCTGGAAAATTTCTGGCATGGCGGGTTATGCAAACAGGTATCAAGTAGACAGGTAAACAAGTCTGCAAAAAAACCTGTCTACCTGTGTACCTGTCTACTTGGGTACTGATCTACTCCAAACCCAGATCCGCGTCGGTCTTGTCTGCATCGGGGAAGAAGAGCGGCTGTCCAAATTCCTCTTTGCCGAATTCGCCAATGACGGCTTGTGTTTCAGGAGCAGTCATGAACTCCGAGAATGCCACGGCTCCATCGTAGTTGATCTTGGGCCACTTCTCGGGGTTGACCGTGATGACGTGATAGACATTCAACAACGCGGCGTCGCCCTCGAAAAGGATTTCCAGTTCGAGGTTATCCTTGTTTGCCAGATAGGTAGCGCGATCGGTCAGGGTATAGGCTTGTTTTTCAGAGGCGATCGTCAATGTGGCACCCATGCCCTGCCCGGAGTCAACGTACCAGGCTTGTCCACTCGGGTCGACCTCGGTTTTGCCCCACAGGCTGAGCTCCATTTTGTGCGTGCCAGAGTCGTCGCCGCGGGTGATGAAGTTTGCGCGGCCCTCGGCAATTGCCTTGAAAGCTTCTACGGTGGTGGTCGCTGCCTTGATCCCGGCCGGGTCATCGGCGGGACCGACGATGACGAAGTCGTTGTGCATGACGAGGGAGCGGTCCTTGCCCCAACCGGCGTCCATGAGCTCTTTTTCCGCCGCAGGCGCGTGGACCAGCAGGACATCGGCGTTGCCTTCCTCGCCCATCTTGAGCGCCGCGCCGGAGCCAACAGCCACCGTCTGAACAACGTAACCGGTCTTTTCCTGGAACATGGGGATCAGCACATCGAGCAGACCGGAATCCTGGGTGGAGGTGGTCGTCGCCAGAATCAAATTTGGGTTGGAAGGTGTACAGGCACCCAGCGCCAATGCAAAAACGGTCAGCAAGCTGAACAATAACGAAAATCTGAACTTCATTCTTTTCTCCTAGAGTGGAATTTCCTCGCCGCTATGGAGGGAGTTGTATCCCGTCAGCGCGTTGAGTTCGGTACGGAAGGTCCCCGTTTGTAAATAATCGAGCAGCGGCAGGAGGGTCTTTTCATTCTCACGCGGCAGGACCAGGTCATAGCGTTCCTCGAACAATGGGACAAAGTCAAGGTTATGCTGGTGCGCCGCGGCTTGCAGACCCAGTGCCGCATCTGCTTTGCCGGATTCGATCAGGCTGGCGGCTTCGCTGTGGGTCTTCACGATTTTGTCATAGCCATTGATCCGGTCACCCGGAATTTTGAGTTTTCGCAATTCGGTATCCAGCCACAGGCGCGTCCCGGAACCCGCGTTGCGATTCACAAAGCGGACATTGGGGTGTGCAATGTCAGCGATCTGCCTCACCCCTTTGGGATTGCCGCTCGAAAGCATCAGTCCCTGTGTGCGGTAGGCAAGCGTGACAATCTCCACGTCGCGGTCTGGGAAGAAATGACGCACGAACGGCGTGTTGTACTCGCCCGTTTCATCCAAAAGATGCGAACCTGAAATCTGGCAAAGCCCCTGGCGCAGGTTCACAAGTCCATCCAGCGAGCCGACAGGCAGGCTGAGCAGTGTGACATGCTTTTCAAGGTGTTCCGCGATCCCCTCGAGCGCAAGATCATGACTGCCGGAGAAGATCACAGTATGTTTTTTGGTTTTGGGAAGAATGATCTCCTGCAAGAGGAGCGCGTCTGCTTTGGCGCGGTAGAACTTCTCGGTCACCTTGCCGGTCTTGCGGATTTCCCCAGCCTCGACGAGGTCCCCGGCTTCCAGCGCCAGGATGTGGTGACGAATCCATGCCGGAGACCGCTTCAGGGTCCGCGCGAGCTGCGTGAGCGTGGCGGGGGCAGCCATGAGGAGCCGCAAAATCTCCATGCGGCGGGAATCGGCCAGCAGCTTGATATTCCCAAAGGAATGAATGGCTGCGACTTTTTTCATTTCGATTAAGTTTTTCCTTAATCGTAAGTCTACGTGGAAAGCAGGCACCTGTCAAGCGAATTTTCATTTGACATCACTCCCCCATCATGATATAAGACGTGAACAATTTACGGATTTGCTCATCCAGAGAAGCTGAGGGACCGACCCTGTGACGCTTCGGCAACCAAGTAGCTTTTAGCAATTAGCATTTAGCTGTTAATTCCTAACCACTGAACGCTGATCGCTGACCGCTAAAGATGGTGCCAATTTCGGCGGACTAGTACGTGTCCGGGAGATGAGAGATGACCTGCGTTTGCGCATCACCTCTCATTGCGAGAGGTTTTTTGTTGTGAATCCTGAACCACGCAGCACACAAAGATTCTTTTGGTCTCCAGTGGTTCAAAAAGGAAATTATGGAAATCGGCGAAACACTTTACGTGACAGACCGCGACGGATTTCGCAAGTGGCTGTCTGAGAACCACCGGACCAAAAAAGAGATTTGGCTGATTCAATACAGGAAAGCCGCCGGGAAACCATCCCTCAAACTTGCGGATGCGGTCGAAGAGGCGATGTGCTTCGGCTGGACCGAGTCGATCGGGTTCAAGGGACTGGACGCGGAGCGCTATGTTACACGCTTCACACCGCGTCGGCTGAAATCCAACTGGACCGAGAAAAACCGGGCCCGCGCCAGGAAAATGATCGCAGAAGGTAAAATGACCCCGGCAGGTTTGGCAAGCCTGCCAAAGGATTTCGATCAAAAGGTGTGAACATGTATCGAAAAAGCTGGCGTTATCATCGTGATGCCATATTGCTCTGGTCGCTGCTCTTTCTGATGCTGGCGACTGCAGCCTATGCATTGAAGCATCCGCTCTATTGGATCGCCGTTCTGCTCATCTGGTATGTTCGAACTCCCATACGCAACGCCTTTGTTTTTGCACACCCCTTCCGGCAGCCCGGTTGGATGCCAGACAGCAATCTGGACTTTCGCGAGATCACCTTCAAATCGCGCGATGGCTTAACTCTGTTTGGGCGATTTGTGCGCAGCAGGAATCATGCCACCATCCTCCTGCTGCATCCACTGCATAGCGCCAGCAACAATATGACGCTCTACGCGGAATTCCTTGTCAAGGCGGGATATGGCGTCTTCATGATCGACTTGCGTGCCCACGGCAGCAGCGACGGCGACACCTCCACGTATGGCTTGCGCGAAGCAGACGATGTGGCCGGCGCGGTGGATTATCTCCTCCATCGCCTCGACGTGAATGGGCAAAAGATCGGGGTGCTGGGAATTTCGCTGGGCGCACAGGCAGCCTTACGCGGCGCTTTGAAAACGGATTCCCTCCGGGCGCTCGTGCTGGACGGGCTGGGTCCCGTTACCCTGAGCGACTATGGAGGCAGACCGACATCCCTGTGGCGCTGGCTCAATTATCCGTTCGACTGGATCTATTATCCGGTTTACCAATTTATGATCGGAGGTAAACACACAAGCGTGATCGAAATCATGGGCAAGGTCGCCCCGCGGCCCATCCTTTTGATCGCCAGTGGCGAAAAGGATATTTATTTCAATCGCCTCTTCTTTCAGGCTGCGCGGGAGCCCAGGGAACTGTGGGAACTTCCGAACGGAGAACATGGCGCGGCGATCCTACAGAACTCCGGCGCGTACATCCAGCGCGTGGTGGAGTTCTTTGACAAGGCATTACTGTGAATTGTCCCGAATGCGGCGCGGCTGAGGCGTTGTGCCAGGCACGCTTCGATGAGTTCCTCGTGCTGGAGTTCACGGACGCAGGCTACGGCGCGGTCCATCACTTGACCGTGGCAGCGTACATGCTTCAGCACTCCAGCAAGCTGACGCGCCAAGGCTGGCTGCACGAGCGCAATCTGTTGAGAAAATTTCTTGTGGAGAAAAAGCCACCTCAATTCATCAGAAAGCAGAACAAGGACCTGGTGGACAGCGGCAAGCGGACATTCAAATTCAAATCGAAAGATGGCGTGCCTGTGATCGACAAAACGACCTGGGCAAAGACGATCCTGGATGTCCGCACGGAGAATGCAGAAGTATATTGTGAGGACGTGACCGCCTGGGCGAGGTTCGCGCTGGAAGAGGCGGAGGCGATTGCGATATGATGAATGAGCAGGGATAAATCCCCTGCTCAGAACTTGGAAGCCCTGCGGGCTGGCGCTCGTGAGTCGGATTTATCCGACTTTCATGAACTGAGGCAGGACTTTAGTCCGCCGATTTATCCCCGCCGAACCCGCACTGGAAGATGTGAAAGAATTGGAAATTTGAACTTGAAGGAAAAACTATGCCACCAAGACCATTATATAAAATAGACCCTAAAATATATTTGTTTGGAAAAACCGAATCCCCTGAAGAAAAGGTCAGGCAGTGGTCTATTTTTGAACTATTATCGACTTACGGATTTAATATCAATGATATTCAAATCGAAGTACGCTGTAAAATCGGCAGGAAATATTTCCCTGCTGATATTGTAGTGTATCAAAAGCATACTCCCTATATCGTCATTGAATGCAAAGAGTCAAAAGTTGAAGAGAGTGAAGAAGCTCTCAAACAAGCTGTAAGCTATGCAAATTACCTTATGGCTGAATTTGTAGTTTACACAAATGGCATTTCTTGGGTAGTGAAAAGGAAAGTAGCCGATAGGTGGGTTTCTGTTTCGGATATTCCTACAATGGTTGAAGCAAGCTCTAGCAAAACGATAACATCAACCCTAGAATTCGTACATTATGTTAAGCCTTTGCTTTATTGGGTTTATAAAACTATCCCCCAACCACAAGCTCATAAATATTTTTCACATCTTCTCAATTTTTATCAAGCTGAAATTCGAGGACATCTTGGTAGCAGACGGGAACTTGTTTTTGGAATAGATTATTTACTATGTGTTCTTGGGTCCGGCGAAGAACGAGAAAGCAACTTTAAAGTTGACGAATATGTTATGGACAAAATGAAAGGTGCATGTTCTGGCTTCAATAGTTTCATGGCAAAGATAGGTTCTGAATATGCCACTAAAAACAAGAATTTCGATGGTTATAGATTCAATGAACTATTGGGCCAATTAATGACCAATACTGATGAACTGATCAAGAATCAAAAAGGATTATCGAATGAAGAGTTTCTCCTCGCAAGAATGGGCGGCGCAATTTCTGAATATTTATGGCAGACTTATCAAAAAAAGTCGTATCAGGAAATTTCGCCGACGCTAACCAGGGCAATTGAAGATTTTCTTGACGTGGTACTTAAAACAGAATTACATTCCAGCCTTCCCGATCCACTTGACACAGCAAATTGTGATGGCATGAGAATTTACACATCTAAAAAATGGGAAGTACATTAACAAATTTTATGTTGCTTATGTTTGGAGAATTAAATGAATCGAAAG
Organism: Anaerolineales bacterium; assembly: GCA_016932715.1. Taxonomy (GTDB): domain Bacteria; phylum Chloroflexota; class Anaerolineae; order Anaerolineales; family Villigracilaceae; genus Defluviilinea. Next base: position 20,958 of record JAFGCG010000139.1, on the reverse strand, counting down.
TACACAAATCGCAAATATCTCGATGCCCTCGCACAAAAAGTCCTCGTCTTCGACGGGGCGATGGGCACCAGCCTGCAGGTCCAGAACCTGACTGCCGAACATTTCGGCGGCGAACAGTACAACGGCTGCAATGACTTCCTTGTCATCTCGTATCCCGAGGCTGTGGAGAAGGTCCATCGCTCGTTCCTCGAGGTCGGCGTGGACGTGATCGAGACGAACACCTTCCGCGCCAACCGCATCACGATGGCGGAATACGAACTGGGTGAGCGCGTCATCGAAATCAATGAAACCGCCGCACGCCTTGCGCGTCGTCTCGCAGACGAATATTCGCAAATCGCCAATCGCCAATCGCAAATCCAAAATCGATTTGTCGCCGGTTCCATCGGACCCTCCGGCAAACTTCCCTCCGCCAATGACCCCGATCTCTCCAACGTGGGCTTCGATGAACTCGCTGACGTTTTCCGCGAGCAGGCAGTTGGGCTGATCCGCGGCGGCGTGGATTTGCTGCTGATCGAAACTTCGCAGGACATCCTCGAGGTCAAAGCCGCGATCCGGGGCATCCACAAAGCCTTCGACGAGACTCAAGTCTATTTGCCGATCCAGGCCCAGGTCACGCTCGACACGACCGGACGCATGCTGCTCGGCACCGATATCAACGCGGCGCTCGCCATCCTGGAAGGCATGGGCATCGACGTCATCGGTCTCAACTGTTCCACCGGACCCGAGCATATGCGCGAGCCCATCCGCGTTCTCGGCGAAAACGCCACGCTCCCCGTCTCATGCATCCCCAACGCGGGGCTGCCGCTCAACGTGGATGGACAGGCGGTCTATCCGCTCGAGCCAGAACCGTTCGCCAACGACATGTACGAGTTCGTGACCAAGCACAAGATCTCGATCGTGGGCGGATGCTGCGGGACGACTCCCGAACACCTGAAACTTGTAGTGGATAAACTGAACGCGCATCCCCATCCCGACCGCCCGAATCGCGCGACGCCTCAGCTTGCCTCCGCCATGTCCGCGATTGCCATGCGACAGGACCCGCCGCCGACCCTGCTCGGCGAACGCTGCAACGCGCAGGGTTCGCGCAAGTTCAAGCGGCTCCTGCTCGAAGAAGATTACGACTCCATTTTGGAGATCGCCCGTGAACAAGTGGAATATGGCGCGCATGCCCTCGACATCTCCTGCGCGGTGACCGAACGCCCCGACGAAGTGGAACTGATGCGCAAGGTTGTCAAGAAGCTCGAGATGGGCGTGGACGTTCCGCTCGTGATCGACACCACTGAACTGGACGTGCTCGAAGTCGCGCTTAAGACCGCGCCGGGACGCTGTTTGATCAATTCCACGCACCTTGAATCGGGCCGTGAAAAAGCCGACAAGATTTTCAAGCTGGCAAAAGAACACAACGCCGCGGTCATCGTGCTGACAATAGATGAAGGCGGCATGGCGAAAACCCGCGAGAAAAAACTCGAAGTCGCCAAACGCATCTACGACATTGCCGTGGACGATCACGGGCTCAAACCGCAGGACCTGGTCTACGACACATTGACCTTCACGCTTGCCACCGGCGATGAAGAATTCGCCAACTCTGCCATCGAAACCATCGAAGGCATCCGGCTCATCAAACAAAACCTGCCGGGTGTGATGGCTTCGCTCGGCGTGAGCAATCTGTCGTTTGGACTCGCGCCGCACGCGCGCCCCGTCCTGAACTCCGTCATGCTCTACCACTGCATGCAGGCCGGGCTGGACATGGCGATCGTCAATCCCGCCCACATCACTGCCTATCCGGATATCCCACAGGAAGAAAAAGACCTCGCTGAAGACCTGATCTTCAACCGCCGCCCGGACGCCTTACAGCGCTATATCGAATATTATGAAAACGTAGGGGCGACTCATGAGTCGCCCGCACAAGCCAACCCCACCGAAGGCATGACCGCTGAACAGCGCCTGCACTGGAAGATCCTCCGTCGCCACAAGGATGGTGTGGAGGCAGATATCGATTCCCTTATCCCTTATCCCCAAACCCTTGAGGGGGCAAGGGATAAGAGACAAAGGGAGGAAAATCACACCAGGGCAGTGAACATCCTCAACAACGTTCTGCTCCCCGCCATGAAGGAAGTCGGTGACAAATTCGGCGCGGGCGAATTGATCCTGCCCTTCGTGCTGCAATCCGCCGAGGTGATGAAGAAGACTGTGGCACATCTGGAAAACTATCTCGAAAAGGTCGAGGGCGTGACCAAAGGCACAGTCGTCATTGCGACGGTCTACGGCGATGTGCATGACATCGGCAAGAACCTGGTCAAAACGATCCTCGCCAACAACGGCTATACCGTGGTCGACCTCGGCAAGCAGGTCCCGGCTGAGACGATCATTACCAAAGCTGTGGAGGTCAACGCGACCGCGATCGGGTTGTCTGCGCTGCTGGTGTCCACATCCAAGCAGATGCCGTTGATCGTGAACGAACTGCATCGCCGCGGACTCAAGTTCCCGGTGCTGGTGGGCGGCGCGGCGATCAATCGTCGCTTCGGGCGCCGCATCCTGTTCACGGAAGATGGCAGTGTCCATGAGCCGGGCGTCTTCTACTGCAAAGATGCGTTCGAGGGACTCGAAACGATGGATCAACTCATTGTCCCGGAGAGACGCGCGGAACTGCTGCAGCGCGTCCGCAAGGAGGGAGATTTGGAGATGGGGCGCACCTCCCAGGTGCCGGAACATCGCAAAACGGCGACCCGCTCGAAGGTCGAGCCGGAACCGATCCAGCATCCGCTCAAGTGGGGGCAGCGCATCATCAAGGACATGCCGCTTGAAATGGTATTGAAACATCTCAACCTCAACGAGCTCTACCGCCTGTCGTGGGGCGCAAAAAATTCCCATGGCCCCGAGTGGGAGAAATTGAAGAAGGAGTTCGAGGCGCGCCTTAAAAAAATGACCAAAGCCGCCCACAAGGACGGCTGGCTCAAACCGCAGGCTGTGTACGGATACTTCCCCTGCCAGTCGGAAGGCGATGACCTGGTCATCTACGATCCCGCCACGCTGGATACCGCCTCGCCCGATGAGCTGAGGCGTTTCCACTTCCCGCGCCAGCCGTACGATGATCATCTTGCGCTCTCGGACTATTTCGCTTCCGTCGAGTCAGGCAAGATCGATGTCGTGGCGCTCCAGGTGGTGACGGTTGGACTCGAAGCCACCGAACGCTTCGATAAAATGCAAGCTGCAGGCGATTACTCGGAAGCATATTTCACGCACGGACTCGCCGTCCAGTCTGCGGAGGCGACCGCCGATTACCTGCACAATCACATCCGCCGCGAGTTGGGCATCGGTGAAGACCAGGGCAAACGCTACTCGTGGGGCTATCCCGCCATCCCCGAACTGGAGGACCACAAGAAGGTGTTCGAACTCCTGCCCGCCGTCGAAACCGAACTGGGTATGACGCTTTCGCCTGCCTACCAGTTGATCCCCGAACAGTCCACGGCGGCGATCATCGTGCCGCATTCACAAGCGAAGTACTACAGCGTCGGTGAGTCACGGGTCGAGCAACTGATGAGGTAGCGCAAATTGGCAATTTGCGCTAATGGGCAAGATGGCATCTTGCCCCACGAAATACAATGAAAAGCAAACTCTCCTATCAATTTTCCTATCGCCGAAGGTTGCCTCACATTCAGCCTGAGGGAGCTACTTTCTTTGTCACATCGAGATTGGCAGCTTCGTTACCTGTTGAGGTGATTGAAAGATTACGCCGGGAAAAAGAGAGACTTGATCGCGAGTTGAAACAGATTGTCGACAGGAAAGAGCGCGAGGAGAAGACACATTTTCAATCACAATATTTATTTGGCAAATGGGACGATGCTTTGGGCTCATCGAACACAGGCGTTCATTATTTATCTGATCCCCGCATTGCCGATTTGGTTTCTGAAGCTTTACATTACCGCGATGGGAAGGTATATGATTTGATTGTATTCTGCATTATGCCTAATCATGTGCATATTGTTTTTACTCCATTAAAAGAGAGCCAAGACAAATATTGTTCTCTGTCAAAAATTATGCATTCGCTTAAGCGTCATACTGCCAGAGAAGCAAACTTGATTCTTGGGTGTGAAGGTGCTTTCTGGCAACATGAAAGTTACGATCATATTATTCGCGATGAAGCTGAATTGGAGCGGATTATCAAATATGTACTCTATAATCCGGTCAAAGCCAGGCTTGTCAAGGAACAAAACGACTGGAAATGGGCTTATTGCAAACATGCTATGTAAAGCATACTCTGTCGAACAAAAATACCATTCTTCATGAAACAAAATCGCCCTCTTACGATCCTGCTCATTCTTGCTTTCGTCATTGCCATGTTCACGCTCAACGATTACGGCGAGTCATGGGATGAAATGAAGCTCTATCGCTACGCCGCCGACTCGCTCGAAGCGTATGTGACCTGGTTCCAGCATGGCACGATCCCCGTCACGGGTGACCGCTTTGAAAATTACGGTCCCGTCTTTGTGATGTTCACACGGATCATAGCCAAGACATTTACCCGAATCATTCCCGGTATGCCAGCCGTTGACGTGCAGCACCTGGTTTACTTCCTTATGTTTCTCGTTGGTATTTGGGCGTTCTATCACCTCGCCGCGCGCTGGATGAGCCGGAACGCAGCGTTTGGTGCGACCTTGCTTTTCATGACCCAGCCGGTCTTCTGGGGGCATGCCTTCATCAATCCAAAGGATATCCCTCTCCTGTCGCTGTTCCTGCTCACTGTACACCTAGGGCTGAGGATGCACGATTCGCTTTTCGGACCCGCGACTGATTCCGTTTTCGAACCGGCCGCCGCCGCCTGGAAGGGATTGACGCCACGCACGCGCCGCCTGTTGGTTGGCGCGGCAATCTTCTGGCTTGCCTCGATCCTCCTTCTTTTTGGCGGTACGCCTCTCATTCATCAATGGATCGACAATGCAGTTCGCGCTGCCGCCAGGGGCGAACCCTCGCTGCTGCCCCTGATCGCGACCCGGATCCAGCGCATCGCTCCTGAAATTTACATCGAGAAGTTTTTCGTGCTCTTCCTGCGAATGCGGGCTGTGACCTTTCTGATCGTCACCGGGGTTCTCGTCTGGCTCTACCGCCGTCATTTCCCCCTGGCGCTGCGCATCCTGGGGATGATCCTGCCCGCGGGGATCATCCTGGGCCTGGCAGTTTCCATCCGCATCTTTGGGACATGGGGCGGGCTCCTCGTTGCCGGTTACATCCTCTGGAAATCAGGCAGGAAATCCTGGCTGCTGATCGCAGCCTATGCCCTGGTTGCGATCCTGGCAATGTACCTGACCTGGCCCTATCTCTGGCCCGATCCCATCGGGCACTTCTGGGAAACAGTCGTGATCATGGCAGGGCATCCCTGGCCCAGTTCGGTTCTCTTCAATGGGACCTACTATCCAGCCAACGACCTGCCAGGCTCGTACGTGCCGCTGCTCCTGGCGATCCAGTTGACGGAACCGGTCTGGGTGTTGTTCCTCGCCGGTTTGGCGGCGGCAGTGTATGGCGTAGTAAAGAGCGAAAACATCATAAGGACGATGCACATTGTGCCCGCAGGGTATGCATCGCCCCTACTGGCTTTCACGCTTGCCTGGTTCATCGTGCCTCTGGTCACCTTTGTCATCCTGCGTCCAACGCTCTACGATAACTTCCGCCAGTCCTTCTTCATTATGCCGCCGATCTTTTTCATGGCAGGACTGGCTTTTGATCTGATCCGGAAACCCGTCCTGCAAAGCGCGCTGATCGCTCTTCTCATCGTGCCGGGCTTGATCGCCTCTGCGAGGCTGCATCCCTATGAATATGTTTACTACAACGAATTCATCGGCGGCGTGGATGCAGCCGTCGATCGCTTCGAGCTGGAGTACTGGGCGACGTCGTATCGCGAGGCGGCCGAGGCAGCCAATCGGATCGCGCCGCCGAATGCCAACGTCTGGGTGGATGGTCCCGCGCATCTCTTTCACGGCCGGGATGACTTTCATATCTATTCTGCTCAGGAAGCCGAACGCGCGGATCACTATGATGTTGTCGTGACTCTTGCCCGTTACAACCTGGAAAAGACCTCCTTTCCGGAAGCCAAAATCGTCTATCGCGTGAGGCGTGATGGCGCCGTGTTCGCGATCATTCGAATGCCATAAGAAAGCAGATAATTGTATGGGCTTGTCCCAGATCTTCACCACAGAGTTCACGGAGAACACAGAGAAACCTTTTAAAGATCTCTGTGAACTTCGCGAAGCACACTCGCAGAGTGCCGTGTTCTCCGTGGTGAGCGAACACCATAAAGGAAACCAAAGATGAATTTACTGGAACGTCTCTCAACGGAAACTCTCCTCGCCGATGGCGCGATGGGAACCATGCTGCATGCGCGCGGCATCGGGTTTGACAAATGCTTCGATGAACTCAACCTCACCAATCCCTCGGCGGTGGCGGAGATCCATCGCGCCTACATCGAAGCGGGCGCGCAATTGATCATTACCAATACCTTCGGGGCAAACCGCTTCAAGCTTGGCAAACACGGCCTGGGAGAGCGCGTCGCCGAGATCAACAAAGCCAGTGTGGACCTGGCAAAACGCGTCGTGGCAGCTTCCTTCAAGGATGTGCTGGTGGCAGGCGATGTCGGTCCGCTGGGAGTGCGGATCGCTCCGTTCGGGCGCGTCCAGCCCGAGCAGGCGCGCGCCGCCTTCGCAGAGCAGATCGAAGCCCTGGCAGAGGCAGGCGCGGACCTGATCGTGATCGAAACATTCAGCGATCTTTATGAAATCCGGGAAGCGATCAAAGCCGCGAGAGAGGTTTGCGATCTGCCCGTGGTCGCGTCGGTGACCTTCACGCGCGATGACCGCACCGTGCTCGGCGATGATCCGACGAAGGTGGCACGCACGCTCCAGGAAGCGAACGTCGATGTGATCGGCGTCAACTGCTCCGGTGGTCCCGCGCAGCTCGCGCGCATCCTTAGGCAAATGGTCCAGACGGTACCCGACGGCAAATTCTGGGTCAAGCCGAACGCAGGCTGGCCCGAGCAGGTTGGTGGGCGCATCATGTATCCGGCGGACGCGGACTATTTCGGCGATTACGCGCTTTCGTTTCGCGAGATGGGCGCCTGCATCGTCGGAGGATGCTGCGGGACGACGCCCCGGCACATTGCCGCGATGCGCAAGGCGCTCGATAGCGCGCCGCCCATCGAGCAACCTCAGATCCATGTCCTGCCGCAGGAAGAGATCGCGGAGACCGCACAGGAGCAACCGACTCAGTTTGCGCAAAAGTTGACTTCGGGTGGATTCGCCATCTCGGTGGAAATGGACCCGCCGCGCGGCCTGTCGACTCATAAGCTGCTGGCAGGCGCCTCCCTGCTCGCCGAGGCGGGCGCGGACGTCATCAACGTGGCTGACTCCCCGATGGCGCGCATGCGCATGTCCGCCTGGGCGGTGTGTGACGTGGTGCAGCGCAAAGTCGGAGTCGAGACCACCCTGCACTTCCCCACGCGCGGACGCAACCTGCTGCGCGTCCAGGGAGATTTGCTCGCCGCGCACGCACTCGGCATCCGCAACGTGTTCGTCATCATGGGTGACCCGACTGCCATCGGCGATTACCCCGAAGCCATGGATAACTACGACCTGGTCCCATCGGGCTTGATCAAACTTATCAAACAGGGATTCAACGTCGGCGTGGATCACTCCGGGACAAGTATTGGGCAGCCGACCAGTTTCTTCGTCGGCGCGGCGCTGAACCTCTGCCCGCCAGACATCGATAGGGAAATCAAAAATTTGCATCGTAAAGTTGAGGCTGGCACAGATTTCTTCATCACCATGCCAATCTACCGCGCCCAGGATGGACCCTCGCTGCTCGAGAGCTACGAAGAAAAATATGGAAAATTGGACAAACCCGTCCTGGCAGGCATCCTGCCGCTGGTCAGCGTGCGGCACGCGAACTTCTTGCACAATGAAGTGCCCGGCATCTTTATCCCTGATGAGACGCGGCAGCGCATCGAGGAGGCTGGCGAAAATGGAGCGAAGGTCGGGGTGGAGGTGGCCGTCGAGTTGATCGACCAGATCAAAGCCTGGGCCGGAGGCGTCTACCTCATGCCGCAGTTCCACAAGTTCGACATGGTCGCGGAGATCATCGAAAAATGTAGGGGCGAGTCATGACTCGCCCCTACTCGCGGCAAAACACCCCCCCTTGACTCATGAACCAAATATTCATATAATATGAACTAAAGGTTCATATTATATGAGCAATACTGACTGGCTTTACTTTCAACCCTACATTTCACAACTCGAAGGAGAGGGGAAAGTCACCCGCACCTTCCGCCGGCTGGACCCGGAGCGCCAGGAGGCTATTTTCAACGCCATCATGGAGGAGGCAACCGAAAAGGGACCCGCCTCCCTCAACATCAAAGAGATCGCACGGCGTGCGGGGGTTTCTGTTGGTTCCCTGTACCAATATTTCCCCAACCGCGATGGTTTGCTGGACTTCGCCGTCGACCTATGTACCCGCGCTACGATCGCGATGTTTCAGGAGTACAAGCCCATGATGGCAGCCATGCCGCTCAAGGACGCCATGAGCGCGTATCTGATGGGTGGCCTGGAATGGGGACAGGCAGCGATGGGTCTCGTGCGTTTCTTTGGGCGGGCTGCTTATCAGGGTGACCCTGATTTGGCTGTACGAGTTGTCCGTCCTGTCGCCACAGTCATGCGGGAAACCATGCAGGAGATCCTCACACAGGCACAGGCACGCGGAGAAATCCGCCCCGAGGTGGACATCGCTGCGGCTGCGCGGGCGCTGAATGCGCTCATGATCTCGATCGGCGACAGCCAGCTGCTCCCCTACTTGAACAACTATTTTCAGGTCAGTGATGAAATCATGCCCTTCGAACGGGTAGCGGAGGCATTGCTCGACCTCATCCAGCATGGCATCGCTGCGGAGGCAAAATGACAACTGTGCTGCAAGCCCGGTCGCTCACCAAACGCTATGGTGAAGTGACTGCTGTGAATGATCTCTCACTCGAGGTCTGTGAGGGCGAAGTGTTTGGACTCCTTGGACCGAACGGCGCCGGCAAGACTACCTCGATCAATATGATCTGCGGGCTGCTCAAACCCGATGCGGGGCAGGTGACCATCCGCGGGAAGGTCATTACGAACGGTGACGCCTCCATCCGGAGCCGGGTGGGGGTCTGCCCCCAAAACATTGTCCTGTGGGGACAGTTGACCTGCCTCGAACAAATGCAGTTCATCGGGGAGATGTACGGGATGCGGGGCAAGGCTGCCCGGGCAAGAGGGGAAAAGCTTCTGAAGGAACTCGATCTTATCGAAAAAAAGAACAAGCTGGCACGCACACTATCGGGCGGCATGCAGCGGCGCTTGAACCTTGCAATGGCACTGGTCCACGACCCCGAGATCCTGGTGCTGGATGAACCGGAAGCTGGGCTGGACCCGCAGAGCCGCGTGATGGTGCGTGACTACGTCAAGTCACTGGCGCGCCAGAAGACGATCATCATCACCACCCACAACATGGACGAAGCCGATCGTATGGCGGACCGCGTTGCCATCATGGATCATGGCAGGCTGTTGACCGTGGATACGCCCGAAGCCCTGAAGAACACCGTGGGAGAAGGGGACGTCCTCGAAATCGACCTGGATGGCGGCTTGATGGACGAGGCTCTTTGTGTGCTGAATCCAATTGTTCCGCAAGTCGCGGCGACAAACCATACGCTGGTCGTTCGAGCGCGCGGCATGGTGGAACAGTTGCCGGCTATTCTGGAGGCTTTACACGCGGTGGATGCGCGCCCCGGCGAAGTGCGTCTGCGGGCAAATACGCTCGAGGATGTGTTCATTACACTCACCGGAAGGAGACTGCGCGAATGAGAGCGATCATTGTATTCCGCAAAACCATGCGCGAGATGTCGCGCGATGCCTGGATGCTGGGTCTGACACTGATCTTCACACCCTTCTTCGTGGTCCTGTATTGGATCTGGTTCTCCGGTGGATCCACAACTTACAACGTGATCCTTATTAACCAGGATCGCGGCGTACAAATGCCTAGCGGCGCGACCCTCCATGCCGGCGATGAGACCGTCGCGGCGATCACCAAGGAGATCACCTACGCGGACGGCAAGCCTCTCCTGAATGTGATCCACGCGCAGGATCGCTCCGAAGCTGACTCGATCCTGAAAGACCGCAAGGCCGCGGCTTTTATTCTCATCCCGGAGGATTTCTCGCAGACCCTGCAAAGACTGGAAGATGGCGACCGTTCTGTGACAACAAACGTCACTTTTGGAGGGGATGTATCGAATCCATACTACATGGTGGCAGCCAACCTTGCGCTGACAGGTGTGGATCGCTATGTTCAGGAAGTGACGGGCCAGCAGCCGCTCATTGGATATGTCGAGGAGCCCATGGGGCTCTCGGCAGCCCGCAGCGAATTCGAGACGTACGTGCCGGGCACGCTGGTCTTCTCCGTGGTCCTGCTGATTTTCCTGACGGCCATGACCGTGGCACGTGAAATCGAGCTGGGCGCTCTGCGCCGCCTGCAACTGACTCCCATGACCTCCATCGATCTCCTCGGAGGAATGACCATCGCGCTCGTCCTGATCGGCGCCCTTTCGATTGCTTTGGCATTTGGGGTGGCTGTCGTGCTTGGCTTCCGCAGCCTGGGACCGCTCTGGGTGGCAATCCTGGTTGGCACAATCACCTGCCTGTCCGTGATCGGGATGGGCCTGGTCATAGCCAGTTTCACCCGCACGGTCTCGCAGGCATTCGTTGTTGCAAACTTCCCACTGGCTCTGATGATGTTCTTCTCGGGTGTGATCTTTCCTATGCCAAAAGTCACCCTGTTCACCCTGGCCGGGCATGAATTTGGCGTCTATGACATCCTGCCGCCGACGCACGCGGTCGTCGCTTTGAACAAAGTGCTCACGCTGGGCGCCGGTCTGGAGGAAGTGACCTATGAACTGACCATGCTGACGATCCTCTCCATTGTGTATTTTGTCATCGGTGCCTGGCTGTTCAAGCATTATCATTTGCGGTCGAGGTAGATAGGTACACAGGTAGACAGGTAAACACACAGACAAGTAAACAAGTAGATCGCCCGCACTTGTGTACCTGCATACCTGTTTACTTGTATACCTGTTTACTTGTGTACCTGTTTACTTGTGTACCTGTTTACTTGTGTACCTGTTTACGTGTATACTTACCCCATGCTCCTCACGATTGACATCGGTAACACCAACCTCACACTCGGGCTGTATGACGGCAACACGCTCTTCGCACACTGGAGGCTTGCCACCGATCATGCCCGTATGCCTGATGAGTATGGACTGCAGTTCCTGGGGCTTTTGCAGAATGCAGGTCACACCAAAACGGCTTTGACAGGCATTTGCCTGGCATCCGTGGTCCCGCAACTGACGGGGCGCGTCATCCAAGCCTGCCGGGAATATCTGGAAAGCGATCCCTTTATTGTCGATGTCGGCATCAAGACCGGGATCAAAGTCCGCTATGAGGATCCGCGCGCCGTGGGCGCCGACCGCATCGCCGATGCCGTGGCGGTGATGTATCTGTACGGGGGTCCCGCGTGCATCATCGATTTTGGGACAGCGACGACGTTCAATGCACTGACCAAAGATGGGGAATATCTGGGCGGCGCGATCACAGCCGGCATCAACCTCGCCACCGAAGCACTCTTTGTGCACGCCGCGAAACTTCCGCGCATCGACCTGCAGCGGCCGCCTTCGATCATCGGTCGCAATACCGTCCACGCCATGCAGGCTGGTCTATTATTTGGCTACGTGAGCATGGTGGAAGGCATGGTCGAGCGTTTCCGCAGGGAGCTGGGCCCGGAAATGAAGGTCGTTGCGACCGGGGGGCTTTCGGCAGTCGTGGCGCAGGAAACGGACGTGATCCAGATCATTGCCCCCTGGCTCACGCTCGAAGGTCTGCGCATTCTCTGGGATTTGAACCATCCGCTATAAAAACTATCCGTCATTGCGAGCCCATCGCGCTGAGCGGAGCGTAGCGAAGTCGAAGCGAGGGCAAAGCAATCTCACAGGAAATCGACAATGTCACCTCGAAAGAGATTGCTTCTTACCTGGATTTCAGCGCTCGCCCTCCTGATCATGGCTTGCGGGGGAATCGGATTCGTTGTTCCCCCGACTCCAACGCTCGCGCCCACCTGGACAGCGCTTCCGCTTCCTTCGCCGACGGAGCCCTTCGACCTTGCTCAGGACAAGCCGGCTACCGTTGCCCCGACCTCCTCCCCCACGGAGACGCCCACCGTCCCGCCCTCCGAGACGCCGCTTCCCAGCTTCACCCCCACCCTGACTGCCTATCTGCGGGGACCGGACGAAGTCACTATCCCGATTCTGCTCTACCACCACATTGGCGTCTCCCTGCAGGGCGAGACCGTTTATTATGTTTCGCCGGACGCGTTCGACCACCAAATGAATCTTCTATATCAATGGGGATACAGGACGATCTCGGTAGAACTGCTCGCCAAAGCGATCCGGGAGGGAGCAGAGCTGCCGCCCAAACCCGTCATCCTGACATTTGATGACGGCAGTGAAACGATCTACACGACAGCCTTGCTGATCATGCAGAAATACGGCTTCACCGGGACGGCTTACATCATTTACAACTATATGTGGATCCCCAGTTACATGGACGCCGACCAGATCCGGGCACTGTACGCGGCAGGCTGGGAGATCGGCAGTCATGGTCTCAGCCACACGGACCTGCCGAGCCACCCCGGCCGGCAAAAGAGTGAAATTGTCGAATCGCGTCGCAAGCTCCAAGCCCTGCTGGATCTGCCCATCCTGAGTTTTTCCTATCCCTTCGGCACGTATGACAGGGATTCGCTTTATTATGTGCATTATGCCGGTTACATCGCCGCGATGGGTCTGGGCGACGAAACAATGCAGGGCCAGAAGAATCTGTTCTACCTGTATCGTCAGCCCGTCAAAGGGACAGACGGTCTCCTATCCTTTGCCGCCCTCCTGCCCTGGCAGGGGGATCTCGAGCCTGCCCTGACGCTTGTGCCGTAGGACTCTTCGACATGTCATTCTGAGCGGAGCGAAGAATCCCGCCGCGTAGCGGCGAGACCCTTCAGTCGCAGCGAACACTCCCTCAGGGTGACATCTCTTTAGAAAGTTTACGGGAACAAATTTGGCTCTCCGAGAGTTGATAAAGAAAAGGAGAAGAAGGAGAGCCGCCATGAACATGAAGTTTCTTGTTGGTGTCCTGATCCTGGTGCTGGCAACTTGCTCCATCTACAACCCCACGCCGAGGGGTAGTGGTATCGAGGGGCAGGTGCTCATCGGACCGCTGTGTCCTGTCGAGCAGCAAGGCCAGGAATGCTCTGACGGGCCGTACCAGGCCACGTTAACGGTCAACAGCCCGAACGGCATACAGATCGTGCAGGTCAAAACGGATGCGCAGGGTCACTTCAGAATCCCGCTCGTGCCCGGGAGGTACAGCCTGCATCCGGAAACCCCGGATGGAGTTGCTGTCGCAGGCGATCAGGCATTCGTAGTCGAAACGGGTCGCTACACCCAGCTTACCGTCCACTACGACAGCGGCATCCGTTAACGGACTTCTTACGAGCTTTCCCTTGCCTTTGCCCGCCATGCGCGCTATAATGCGCTGCTGGTCGAAACGCAAGGAGAAAGCAAGTATGCCTGTTTATACCTATCGCTGTGAATCATGTGGTGTGCAATTCGAGCGCCATCAGTCTTTTCAGGATGCGCCTTTGAAGACCTGCCCGGAATGCCGCAGGAAATCATTGAAAAAAGTAATCACTCCCACGAGGATCATCTTCAAGGGTTCAGGCTTCTACGCCACCGATCATAAGTCACCCTCGGGGGACACGCATCGAGAGAGCAAGCCCGAAAAGAAGGCGGAAAGCAAGGCCAGCGACTCGACCAAGAGTAGCGAGAAAAGTTAAATGAGTCAAAAGAGAGAAGTTCAACCTTCTCTCTTTTGTTTTAAATGATTCCAACGTGCGGCAACATATCGGGACTCAACAAGTCGCGACCGGCAGCCAGGAACTCACGATCACATCGATGGTAATTCCATACGCCAAGGCATTCCAGAAGCGCATGCTGGCAGGCTGGTCTTTCACCTTTTGCCAGTACCCTGAAAAGACAAAGAACGTCGCCACCAATGCCACGCCCAGGCGGATCAGGATGATCGTCCAGGTTCCAAAACACCAGGGGGACTGGTTTCGAATCACCTCCACGGCGACGCTATAAATCCAGCGCAGGATCACGCCCAGGAACACGCCAATGAACACCTGTACTTTGGCATTCGCATCCTCCTGTTGGGTAACCAATCGGAAACCAGCAGCATCCTTGAAACTGAATGAGTTCATATCATCTCCTCCTAGTACATCCAGGGCCCGACGAGGGCATCGATAGAGACGCCATAGACCAGGGCATTGAGGAAGCGCATCCCGGCGGGCTGGTCTTTCACTTTCTGCCAGTAGCCTGAAAAGACGAAGATGGTTACGATCAAGGCAATTACAATGCGGGCAACGATCACCGCGAACATCTGAGGGACCTGGTTCTTGATCACATCCACAATGATCCAGCGTAGAAGGACACCGACAAGCACGCCCAGGAACACCTGGATTTTGGCGCCTGTATCCTCCCGTTGAGTTGCCAGCCGGAAGCGAATGGCATCATTGAAAATGAAGGACTGCATATGCACTCTCCTTATTCCGAGGTCAAAGTTATTATAGCAAAACGATAGGGTAAATACAATTAAAAATTGTTTTTGGACATGTTCTTTTTGCCACGAATTTCACAGACCGTTACAGAAAAATCCGTGGCTAAACATAAAAAGACTCCTTGCGGAGTCTTTTGCGTTGAATCATTTGATATCAAATCCAGTGATTATGGATGCTCTGCCAGTGTACATTAACTTCAAGATCGCGCAGGGATCGCCCGTCTGTGGTCGGATGGCCGGGAGAGGCCCAGAGCTCGCGCCCATCGCTCAAGGTCACATGGACAACCCGATGGCTTGCCGGGACCGGGGCGCGCGGCACTCAGGATCGGCGCGGAGACGCGCTCGCCCGCCTCAATCCTCGTCCAAATCATCTCATTCAGCAAATAAAAAGACCTCCAGTGGAGGTCTTTTACTTCAGGTCCAGGACTTGAACAGCACAAGCCCCAATGCCTATGATTGTTATGATCGATTCATCATACTTGCTGAGACAGGAATAGTATGGGCCCTGACAGAGGAGCTGACGGAGGAGAAATTCGAGTCGGCGCTTGGCTCGATCACCAGTTTGATCGCCGTTCGGACCTTGTCCTCGATCGTGACATCGGCAAATTCGGGCACGCAGCTGACAAAAATGCCGTCCGCCTTGAGGTACCCGGTTGCCAGTACCAGGGCTTTCACAGCCTGATTGATCGCTCCGGCGCCAATTGCCTGCACTTCCGCCCGGTGATGTTCCCGGACGACGCCTGCTATTGCCCCGGCGACAGCCGAGGTGCGTGAGTTAGCAGAAACCTTTATCATATCCATGGTGAGCCTCCTAACAGTAATGTTTTGGTCTTTGCGATTTCAGCGTTATAGAGTGTTTCGCTTTCTCATCCCGCAAAGTTGGATGATGCTGTAATCAGATTTTAAATCAAAATGCCTTCTCCTCTGATTAGAAGGCATTAATATTGCCTAGATATTTGTACTGGTCTGGAAAACCACCCAACGGTTTGCGCAGGCGGCGAAGTGGGCCGCAGATCCGTTTCACCAGAATTCCACCAGGGCACCGAAGGCGCCCGAATCTCCGCCTCCGCTTCACGCCGCGCTGGGCGCTTTCATATCTGATTGCTTGTCATCAGTTGCTCTGCCGGGCAGCACCCAGTAAATACAAGAACAGCGCCCTGGTGGCGCGGACAAATTCCAACTGCAGTGCTTCTGATCATCATTTTTTCACTGGCAGGTTAGGCGTTTGTTAGTGAAACCGGCGCGGCAGAAGGCGTCTCGCCAATGACTGCCGCGAAAGGTACGGTCCTGATCGTAATCGGCCTTCTTGCAGGCATTCGGACGCTGGAACGAAGCAAGGAGGTACTTGTCTCGTTTCTCGCGGAAGTGATCGCGGTGCGCCGCAAGAGGAAGGTGGCCATCCTTTTGCCCCAAGCTCTAGCCCCCCAGCACAGAGACAGACAAATACGTTGTTCCAAACGCCAGCAGACTAGCGAGGTGTGTGGCTGCTCTTTATTATTGTCTAAAACCACGACATGATCAACTCTGCGTTTTGAAAGCCAACACTCTTGTGCCACGCTGAAATGGCTGGCATGTGCTCTTGACGCCATTCCTGGCCGTGCAAGAATTCTTCGAGGGAAACGCCATAGAAAGCCGCAATGGCTGCAGGATTGTTCAGGTCTACATGAAGAATGCTCGCGTCGGCAAAGTCGCCTGGCAGATTGAAGCGTCCATCATACAAGTTTCCATCGGGCAAAATACAAGCGCGCATCCTGCCAGCCTGAGCCAATTGCTCATGACTCACATTCTTTGCCCCTTTCAGGTTGGCTCCAATCAGGTTGGCTCCATCCCAAGAAGCCTTATCCAAGTTCGTCGATTGCAGTTTTGTCCTTGTCAACCTGGCATAATTCAGGTTTGAATACGACAAATTTGTCAACTCAAGGTTGGCTTTGTGCAAATCCGCGTTCTGTAAATTGGCGGTGCTTAGATCGGCGCCCTGCAAATTCGCGTACCGCAAACAAATCCATGGCAGCGTGTTATCGTTAAGGCACCCGCGCGCTCTTAATTCCCTGACAGCTTGCAGCACAATGTCATGGTCTGCGTTGCGCAAATTTTTTAGGACAACAGAAAGAGGGACTTTGGCTGATATAACCACCGCTTCTGAAGATGCGGCTTCCCTGTCCTGCAGACGTGTGCGATAGTTGTTCCGATTTCGCAGAAACTGATTATGCTGAACGTTGGTATGACTATGGTTGGCCATTGCTGTCTCCTTTTGTCTCAACTTCCTAATTACAGTATAAACAGCTTAGGTAACAATGACAGTTATAAAGCGGTTATAAGTCGGTTACAAATATTGATCTGTGAGACCAAAATTGCGGCATTTCCCGATGAATTTCCGCCCCTATTGGGTTCAATTTACTTATTTTCTGAAGTAAAGATTAAAGAGTATCCTACGCCGGAAACTGTTTCAATATACATCAGCCTCGACGGGCAAATTTCGATTTTATGGCGCAATCGATAAACCAGCTGCTTGAGCATATCCTTATCGCCGCCTTGCGGTCCCCAAACCTGGTCGATCAAGGCATCAGCCAGCACCACCTGATCCCGATTCATCATGAGGATTTCAAGCAGGCGACACTCAAGCGGAGTAAGTTTCGCAATCAGTTGCTGACTGCAAGACACCTTGCAACGGGAGAGGTCAAGAGTTATGTCGCCAACGGTCAAATTGCCAGGAGATGGGTGTACATCGCCGACACGTCGCAACACCGCCTCCACCCGCGCCACCATTTGACGAGGGCTGAAAGGTTTGACGATGTAGTCGTCCGCCCCCAACTTCAAACCTGTTACGATGTCGTCTTCTTCACCGCGAACACTAAGTATGATGATAGGCGTATCATCCTGGGCGCGGATCTGCCGGCAAACGCCAAATCCGTCCAACTTTGGCAGGTTCAGGTCAAGGATAATCAGATCGGGCGATTCGGTCCGCCAGCGATCCAGGGCAACTTGTCCATCATGCGCCATAATGACTTCAAAACCGGCCTTGCGGAGCGTAAAAGACACGACATCAGCCAAAGCCAAATCGTCGTCCACAACCAGGGCTTTCACATTGCCTCCTGCAAGGGAATCGTAAACCAAAAAGTCGAGCCGCCGCCCGCGCGCTCCTCCATGCCCACTTCGCCGCGATGCGCCTCGACAATTGTTTTGACAACCGACAAACCCAGCCCGATGCCGTACTGCGCGCCTTCAGGTTCTTCCAATCGCGTAAAGGGCTGGTAGAGTTTCGAGCGTTCCGGAAGCGGAATTCCGGGTCCCTGATCGCTGACCGAAACGCGCAAAATTTCGCTGTTCATTTTTTCCAGGCGCAACTCGACGGTCGACTCCATCGGACTATATTTGCTGGCATTGGACAACAAATTGATCAACACCTGAGTTAGACGGGTCGGGTCCGCATCCACCACAGGCATTCGAGTGGGAATAAGCAGGGACAAGTGCTGTCGTCGGCGCTCCAATAACGGTTTCATCACCTGAAGGGCATCCGTAAACACATCGCTCAAATCCGTGGGGTGACGGCGAATTCGGAAGTGCCCCGCCTCAATGCTTGTGCTTTCCAGTAAATTGTCAATCAATGTCTGCAGTCCGGTAACACTCAGGTGAATGGAATTCAGCAATTCAGCGATCTCTGCCAGAGAAAATTTCTCGATATCTCCAAGCAACAATTCGACGGATGCGTTCAACGCGGTGAGGGGTGTGCGGAATTCATGGGAAATATTTGCCAGGAAATAGGAACGCAAACGCCGGGCTGCCTCTTCCTCGCTGATGTCCCGTAAGACCAAAGCCGTCTGGTCTGCTTCACCTTCGGGAGAGCGCAGGGGAGCGCTGGTCACAGCGAGGATAACTTCACTCCCTTTACAGGTTTTTACGTTTATTCGTTGTACGCCGCCGGGCAGGGAAATATGCTGCATCAAATCGTCATTGCCTTCCGAAAGTGCAAAGACCCGGTTGACAGACATACCCAGGACATCGGCGCTTTTCCAGCCGGTAATTTGTTCCGCACCCTGATTGAACGAAGTCACTCTGCCCTGGGCGTCAATCGTTACAATGCCCTCGACAACGGACTGAATCAAGGTCTCGGACCAGAGTTTGGCCTGCGAAAGATCTTCATGGGCAAGAAGGGTGGCTTCACGGCTTTTTTCAAAAGCCATTGCCAGTGCGGTGATTTCAGAAGGACCATTGGGAACGAATACCCGCGAATTAAGATCTCCCTGGCTGATTTTGATGGCTGAGGCCGTCAAGTCCTTAAGGGGGGTTGTCAATCGTCGGGCGAGGTAACTGGCTAATCCAGAGGCAGCAAGCGTCACCAGCGAGGCGCTGAAAATTAACGTAAAGAGTGCAGTTTGATTGGCAGCCAAGAGATTTTCAATCGGCTGAATAACTTCAGCTAGACCTACCACTTCATCGTCCGCGCCCAGCAGGGGAACCAGGGCAACATAATAATGTGAATTTTGAATATCCAAAGGCGCGGTATCCATTGACCCCGAAGCGGTTACCTGCCTGACAGCATCCAGCGCCACTATAGAAGGTGCGCCCTTCAAAGAGGTGGAAACCCGTTGTTCGTCCAGCAAAAAACCATGCTCAAAACCGGTCTCGCCTGCCAGTTTGCTGGCATATTTATCATCAAGGATGATACCAACTGTTATATAAAATTCCTGATCCGAGTTGACTAGAATTGGCTTACTGACCAACAACGCCAACTCTGGGTTTTCGCCAGCAAGTCTTTGAAAGACCGCTTCCTGCGAAAACGGTGCCCCAACAAAATGAGGAAAATCTGTGCCCTTTGCCAAAACCTGACCGGATTTATCGCTTACAACTAAAATATCAAGATCAACTGTCGCTTGAAAAGTCCGCAAATATTCATTCAAGACGTCAATGTCGCGTCGTTGTACAAGACCATATAAGGTAGGGCGCTGCGCTACGAGAATTGCCAGATTTGCCAACTGCCTCTTTTCTGTTGCTAATAGTGCCAGTGTCACGCGCCCGCCATCCGAAACGTGTGCCCAGGCTTGCCTGTCCAATTCGGCGCGAATTTCAAGATAGGCAGGGACACCCGTCAGCAAGGTTGTGATTACGATGACGGCTACAAATGCAAACAGAAAACGAAACGAGAGACTTTGCAAGTAAAGCTTTCTCCGATGCTTTGATTATCCAGACTCATTATAATCCTTATAACCGTTACATTCATTTACAGAGGAAAGTTAAATCTTTATCCGAACATGCAAAGATCGATATTATTCAGGTTAACATAAATTGTCTAACAAAGAACCGCGTAGAATGCGCTCTCTAGCGCATGAATTGGCGTTAGAGAACGCCAATTACGCAGCGGAATTGTAAGTTAATTAAGGTTAACATGAATAGTAGCACCATTCTCGATCATCTGCGTGCCGATGGGATTCGCCAGAAGGCGCTCGTGCGCGTCTACGCCCCGATTGGATTGGACCTGGGCGGATCTACACCTGAGGAGATTGCTGTCTCGATCCTGGCAGAAATTATCGCAGTGCGGCGCGGCGGCAAAGCAGCAGATCGCTGAGCGCAGCAAGCTAGAGCGCGCCTTACATCGCTATCAGAATTGCCCCGATTATCAGTACTACAGCACCGGGTAATCGGCGCGGTACATCTCTTTCCCGAAGAAAGAGGAATGCCCACAGCAGCGCGAAGACCGAACTCATCTTGAACAAAGCCGAGACATATCCAACGAGCCCAAGACTGAATGCAGCATAACCGAAGAGCGGCGCGATCCCGCCGATGACACCGAGCGCCCCAAAACCGCGCCACCGGGCGCGGATCTGCGCGGCTGGATGATGGGCGCTCCGCCGCATGATTGGAAATAAGATGATTGCCAACGCCAGGAGCGCACCAAATGCCGCGGCAGTGGGATTTTCCGGGAAGGTATGCAGGATCGCTGTCTTCTCGAACACCGGTGTGATTCCCCATAACACGCTGGCTGCGATTGCGAGCCACACAGACCGACGATAAGCGATGATCTGCAACGGCACGAGTACAGCTCGCCATGAGGAGAGTGCGAGCAAGTACGCGCCGAGGATTACCAGCCCTACCCCGATCAGCGGCAGACGCGCGGGTATCTCGTGCAGCGCAACCGACGAAACCAGCAAGGTAACAGCCGGGCTGAAGACGAAGAGCGGCGTGACCACCAGGATGCGGTGAGCTTCCAGCAAGAGAGAATGGCGGTACTCATCAATGAAGCCTT
>JAFGCG010000138.1 GCA_016932715.1 Anaerolineales bacterium | reverse complement strand
CTGCGAAAATCTGTGGAATCCGTGGCTGAATCCTGTCCAAATGAGCACATCAACCAGGTCAAAGCGGAATTTCAAAACACTCTCTAACAGGCAAATGCCTGTCCTGTTTCATTTCAGCTATAATCAGAAAAGAATTATCCTGGCAGGCATCGTTTAGATAGTTTTGAAGCAGGATTCACAGTGCAATTTTCGTACACGCCCTACATTATTCCCTTACTCATTGCAGGCGCCGCCTCCGTCTGGGTGGCATACTACTCGTGGTCTCACCGCGGGGTATCGGGCGCCTCTGCCTTGACCTTTTTGGCGCTGGCAGCAGGCACGTGGACGATCGGGTACGCTTTGGAACTCGCGGGCGCTGACCTGGATACCAAGGTGCTTTGGTCCAAAATTCAATATTTTGGCGTCACAACGGTTCCCCTGCTCTGGCTGATTTTTTGCTATAACTATTTCAATCAAAACAGGCTGCTCCCGCCGCGAGTGATCGGCGCTTTGGGGATAATACCTCTGATTACACTTCTTCTGGTCTTTACAACCGAGTATCACGGCTTGATCTGGGAACGATATTTTATCAGCCGCATAGGTGATTTTTCATATCTGGAGGTTACTCACGGTCTCTGGTTTTGGATATATCTGGCTTATGGCTACTTCCTCCTGATCATTGGTACATATTTCATTATCAGGTTGATCCGCCATAAGCACGGATTATATCGAGGGCAGATTACAGCCCTGATCGCTGCCGCTGTGACCCCCTGGGTGGGAAATTTTCTTTATATATCCGGTTTGATTCCCGTTGACCTGACTTCATTTGGTTTTACGATAGCAGTCATTGCAACGGCCTGGGGTATCTTCCGCTTCCAATTGATCAATCTCGTACCCCTGGCGCGCGACACAGTGGTCGAGACAATGGAAATTGGCATGATCGTCATCGACTCACAAGGCCGAGTTGCAGATATCAATCGTGCCGCCATAGCCCTGATCGGTCTCCCCGCGGGACAAGTCATCAATAAACCTGTTGTCGAGGCGCTGAGCCGCTGGTCTCATCTGACGAAGAAGTATCAAAATGTACGGGAGGCGCTCGACGAGATCTCTATTGGTGAAGGGGAACATCAACGCTGGTTCGAACTGGGCTTGTCCCCGCTGCGCAATGACGATCAAACCGTTATTGGCAGGCTGATCACCCTGCGCGATATAACCGTAAACAGACAGGTGGCTGAACGGCTTCGCCAGTTATCGCGTGCCGTGGAAGCCAGCCCGGCTTCCATTGTCATCACCGATGCCGACGGACAAATTCAATATGTGAATCCGAAATTTACGGCCGTAACTGGTTATACCCTGCCGGAAGTATTTGGTAAAACCTCCAGGATTCTCAAAACAGACCAGACTCCTCCTGAGGTGCATCAACAACTCTGGAACACTATTACATCAGGCCGGGAGTGGCATGGTGAATTCTGCAATCGAAAAAAGAATGGAGAACTTTACTGGGAAACCGCCTCCATCTCACCCATCTTCGATGCAGGCGGGCACATCATTAACTATGTGGGGGTCAAAGAAGATATTACCAGGCAGCGCCGGATGCAGGAGCAGCTGCAGATTCAAAACAAGTATCTATCCATCCTGCATGAAATCGCACTCGATCTCCTCAACCGGCGCGAGTTGAACGATTTACTGCAGGCAATTGCGAACCACGCCGCCGATTTGCTGAATGCTCCCTATGGAGAAATCATGCTCAAGGAAGGCGCTGAACTGGTTGTCCACTCGTTTACGCAAAACCAGGAGTATTTGTCAGGGGATCGTGTGGGCCGGGATACGGCAAAGCTTGCCTGGCAGGCGCATGATACGGGACAACCCGCAACTCTGGATGATTATTCTGCATGGCCCGATCGCCGGACGATTTACGACCGCGCCCAGCTGGTTGCAGTTGCCGATTTTCCTGTTATGGTCGAGGGCCAATGTGTGGCAGTGATCGGGATGGGCCGGTCGAATCCGGGCCAGGTCTTTACGCCGGAAGAAATCCAAACCGGTATTCTGTTTTCGAGACTTGTAGGCCTGGTACTCGATAGTGTCAACCTGTACGATTCGGCCATGCGGGAAATTGCCGAGCGCAAACGCACAGAACTCCTCCTTCAGGAAAGCGAGGAGCGCTATCGGCAAATTGTGGAGAATGCGAATGACCTGATCTACCGGACGAATGTGGACGGATATATCACGTATGTGAATCCCGTAAGTCTGGGGTTGTTTGGCGTCGACAAAACAGACAGCATCCTTGGAAAGAATTATCTGGAGTTCATCGTCCCGGACTGGCGCACGAAGGTGAGGCGATTCTACGTCCGCCAATACCTGAATGGCGTGTCAAACACTTACTTCGAATTTCCCATCGTTACCCCTGATGCTCACGAATTATGGCTGGGACAGAATGTACAGATCATCAGGGAGGCGGATCGGATTGTCGGTTTTCAGGCTGTCGCGCGCGATATCACAGCGATCAAACGAACGCAGGAAGCATTAGCACTTGCCAGGGATCAGGCACAGCAAGCCAGTCGCTTTAAAAGCGATTTGCTTGCCAAAGTCAGCCATGAACTGCGCACGCCCCTGTTTGGTGTTTTGGGATATGCCGAATTGCTGCGCGACAATGCCCTGGGTCCCCTTTCCAAGGACCAGAAACAGGCTGTGGAAACGATCGTTGGGAATTCTCATTACCTGACGAGCATGATCAGTGACTTGATGGACCAGGCGCAAATTGAAGCAAAGAAACTGGTTTTACAGTTCGGCCAATGCTCGCCGGACGAATTACTGCGCAGTCTGGAAGAAATAATGTCTGTGTTAGCCCAAAAGAAAGGCCTGACTCTTCGGACGCTCCTTGACCCCGAAGTGCCTGCGACGGTTTATAGTGATGCGCAGCGCTTGCAACAGATCCTGATCAATCTGGTCGCAAATGCAATCAAGTTCACGAAGCAGGGCGAGATCTGTGTCCGGGTGTTTCAGCCCAACGCGACCCATTGGGCAATACAGGTATCCGATACCGGTATTGGAATACCGGCAGAAGCCCAGGCTGCTGTCTTCGAGCCTTTCCAGAAAGTGAACAGTGTCCTGACCAGGGATAATCGCGGCATTGGTCTCGGGTTATCCATCACGAAGCAATTAGTTGATCTGATGGATGGTCAGATTAAACTGGACAGCGAGATTGGAAAAGGCAGTACATTCACAGTAACATTCCCGATCAATAAGATTGGCTGAAATCCCCGGGAGGAATCTATGTCTAAACCGCTTGCACTGATTATCGAGGATGACCCCGAGATTGGAAATATACTGTCGATCTCACTCCAAAACGAGTTCGAGATCGAACTTCTTAACGATGGTAATGAAGCCCTGGTGCGCCTCGCACAAGTTGTGCCAGCATTGATCATGCTGGATCTGTACTTGCCTGCGGTTTCCGGCATGGATATTTTTGCCCGGATTCGTTCCGATCCCCGTTTGAAAACAACCAAGGTGATTGTCTGTAGCGCGGATGCCATCCACGCGGACGCCTTGCGGAGTCAAGCCGACCTGGTACTGCTAAAACCGATCAGCCCAAGCCAGGTGCGCGAACTGGCATGCCGAATGATCGGCCTTTCTTAATCACTCACCTTACGCAGTTTCACCACGGAGCGCACGGCACTCTTCGAGTGTGCTTCGCGAAGAATACAGAGAAAACCTTTCAAAAATCTCCCCCGGCACTTGCGCCCGGGGCAAGTGTGTGGACTCCCCCGGCACCTGCACGATTTGCTAAGCAAATCGGGGCAGGTGTATGCTCTCTGTGGTGAAGGTACTTTGCCTGCGTAACATCAGTTAATCGTTGATCCGGACGTCAGGCAGGTAAAATTAACAAGCTCAACACCAGGGATTGAATTGTAAGACAAATGTACAACAAAATGATGACATTTGTAATTTGATTACAAATCAGATTTGCTATATCGTTATTTTAGTCCTTCCAGCAGCCTCGAAGAATTAAGGTAGAATCCAATTAAGTAAAAGCCCCCGTACATACCACCCAAGCAAATCACCCGCATGAGAGAATTTACTGACCAAGCTGTTTGCAATGGGATTAAAGGAGAGGAGGTGTGTATCGCATGATTCACACGCGCGCTAGCCGCGCGTTTTCATTTAAGTCGCAAGCTGGAAAGAAACAACATCGCTCAACATAAATCCATTCAGGAGGAACAGAGATGACAGTTAAAGAACAACCGGTTGTCGGATACCTTCCGGCTGATACACCTCCCTGGGGCGCCATGCTCAGCCTCGGGTTCCAGCAGGTACTGACGATGTTCCCGGCCACGGTGCTGGTGGCGATCCTCACGAAATTCGACGTGGGTGTCACGCTGCTCGCCAGTGGTCTGGGGACGATCGTGGCTCTGCTCGTTTCGAGCCGCCGCATCCCGATGTACTACGGCTCGAGCTTCAGCTACATCACAGTGGTCATCACCGCCATGAGCCTGTATGCCAACGATTGCTTTGCCGACCCAACCACCTTCTACTGCCCTGAAGGCGTGCGCATCGTGCAGGTCGGTATTATTGGCACAGCCGTTGTCGAGATCCTGGTCGGTCTGTTGATCATGCGGGTCGGCAAGGCAGCCCTGGATAAAGTCCTGCCCCCGGTCATCACGGGCAGTGTCGCCATTGTCATCGGTATTGCACTTGCTGGTACGGCGCTCAGCGAAGCTTCTGCAAACTGGCCCGTTGCATTTATCACACTGGTCGTGACCATTGCTTTCTCGGTGTATCTGCAGGGCAAGGGGCTGCTTGGCATGCTGCCTATCCTGCTCGGCGCGATCGTCGGGTATATTATTGCTATCCCATTTGGGCTGGTCAACTTTGCCCCGGTCGGCGAGGCAGACTGGCTGCGCGTCCCCAACATCACCTTCCCGGCCTTTACGGATCCCAACGCCTGGGCTGTCGTCGTCAGCATCTCGCTGATCGCCATTGCTACCATTCCTGAAAGCACAGCGCACCTCTATCAAATGAGTCTCTACATCGACGCGCTGGCAAAGGAATTGGGCAAAGCGCCAATCGAGATCAAGAAGCTCATTGGGCTTAACCTCGTAGCCGATGGCGCGGATGATGTCGTTGTAGGTCTTCTGGGTGGCTGTGCCGGAACCAACTATGGTGAGAACAACAGCCTGATGGCAATCACGCGAAACTACTCTGTTCCAGTGCTGATGACAGCCGGTGTCATGGCGATCCTGTTGGGGTTCGTCGGGAAACTGGCAGCGGTGGTGAACACCATCCCGGTCGCGGTCATCGGCGGGCTTTCGATCTACCTGTTCGGCGTGATCGGCATGCAGGGCGTGGCGCTTATCCAGTCCGAAAAGGTAAATCTGTTCGAGCCGCGCCAACTGGCAATCGGGGCGACCATTTTGGTTGCCGGCATTGGCGGCGCGATTGGCTTGCCGAACGGGCTTTTCCCGTTTGTGATCCCCGTCATCTTCCCGAACGGCATCCCGGCGATTGTCTTCTCGGCCATCGTCGGTATCCTCTTGAATTTGCTTTTCCTGGTACTGCCTCCGTCGCTCTTCGGTGTGAAGGAGCGCGAGAACATCAACCTGTAAGGATCAAAGACTGCCAATCTGTTCTGACGGATTGGCAGTCTACATCTTCGGCGCTGGAAATTTCAACTTTCCGGCCGTGCTCCAACTGGAAAGGAAATCCTAAATTTGTGAGGTGATTTCCATGATATTAGATACCCACCCGGCACTCCCTGAATTCGAATATATCCGGCCAGCGAACCTGGCTGAAGCCAGTGATTTCTTAGCTCAGCATCCCGACACCGCGCGACCATTCCTCGGGGGGACGGACGTTTTCGTCCGTATGCGGGATGGATTTATGAAGCCCGAATTCCTGGTTGACGTGAAAAACCTGGACGGCACAAATGAATTGCGCTTCGATTCGCGGACGGGACTGACGGTCGGCGCAGCGGTCAATATGAACCGCGTGATCGCTTCTCCGGATGTTCAGGCGCATTATCCGCTTTTGGCGGAGGCATGCCGCTCGGTTGCCAGCTATCAACTGCGCACCCGCGCGACGATTGTCGGCAACCTCTGCAACGCTTCTCCCGCCGGGGATACCATCGGGGCCTGCCTGGTCTTCGGCGGAGTCCTGCACCTCCACGGCGTCAGCGGCCCCCGCCAGGAACCTTTATCGGGGTTCTTCCGCGGTCCCGGCAAGACCACTTTGAAACCTGGCGATATCGTCACAGCGATCCACTTCCCCATTCCACCCAATGGCTGCGTGGGCAAATACATTAAGTTGGGCCGCAATCAATTGAGTGATCTGTCGATTGTGGGAGTGACAGCATTAGGCCACAAAGACTCGACCTGCTCCTCCGGCTATCGCTTCCGCCTGGCGCTGGCATCGGTCGCCCCAGTGCCGCTCATGCCGGCGGAGGTCGAGACATATCTGGCGAACAACCCGCTCACGCCGGATGCCATCAACGAGGCGGCACGACTGGCTTCCCAAGCCTGCTCGCCCATTGACGATGTGCGCGGCGGCGCCCGCTATCGCAGGCAGATGGTCAGGAATTTATCGGTCAAAGCCCTGACCGAAGTTTGGAAGAAACTCGACTAAGATTTTTCACCACGGAGCACACCGAGAGCACAGAGAAGGCTTTAAAAATTCTCAGTGGACTCTGTGATCTCTGTGATGAAACGGAGGAACTATGGCGTTCCATAAAATAAATATCACGATCAACGGTGGATTGGAACAAGTCGTCGTGCCGTCGAACATGACGCTCATGCAAATGCTGCGCGAGAACCTGGCACTGACCGGCACGAAGAATGGCTGCTCCGCTGGGGAATGCGGCGCCTGCACGGTCCTGCTGAACGGGGAACCTGTCAACAGTTGCATGGTGCTGGCGGTCGAATGCGACGGCACAAACATCGTCACCGTGGAAGGGCTGGCGGGCGACCAACAACTCGACCCGGTCCAGGAAGCGATCATTCAGTCTGGCGGAGTGCAATGCGGATTCTGCACACCGGGCATCCTGATCTCGGCGCGTGCCCTGCTCGACCGGAATCCCGATCCGGCTGAGGAGGAAATACGCGAAGCCCTGGTCGGGAACCTGTGCCGCTGCACCGGCTATGTTCGCATTATCGAAAGCGTCAAGGCCGCCGCCAAAGTGTAGCCGGTACAAGCCTGATCTTCCATCTTTCTTCTTTCTTCTTTCCTCTTTCCTCTTTCCATAAGGAGAACACTTATGGCAGAACCTAAAGTTGAAAATAGCACAAGTCCTGTCGGCGAGAGCAAGATCCGCATCGACGCACGCGAGAAAGTGACCGGAGCCGCGATTTACGCAGATGATATTCAGTTTGGAAACTCCTTGCTGCATGCGCGCATCAAGCGCAGCCCTCACCCACATGCCCTGATCAAAAAAATAAACAGCGAGAAGGCACTTGCCCTGCCGGGTGTGAAAGCGATTGTCACCGGTCAGGATTTTCCCGGTTATATCGGGTTGTACCTGAAAGACCGGTTCTTCTTCTGTCGTGACCGTGTGCGTTACGTCGGCGATCCTGTTGCAGGTGTGGTGGCCGTCAGTGAGGAAATCGCCGAAAAGGCACTTGGTTTGATCGAGGTTGAATATGAGATTCTGGAACCGGTTCTGGATCCTGAGTATGGCGCAAGACCGGAGGCGCCGCTCCTTCATCCTGACCTTGGCAAGTATGCCGTTGCCAGCTTTATCTTCCCTCAGCCGGGAACGAATATCTCCAACCATTTCAAAATCCGCAAGGGCGATGTGAACGGCGCCTGGGAGAAATGCACGGCGATCGTCGAACACAAATACCGGATTCCCCACATTCAACACGTGCCGATTGAACCACATATTGCGATTGCCAAAGTTGACGAGGCGGGTGAGATCACGCTCTGGGGAAGTTCACAATCACCCTTTGCACAGCGCAACCTCATCGCGCAGTCATTGGGGATCTCACCCGGCAAGATGCGCGTCATCGCCCCGTATGTCGGCGGTGGGTTCGGCTGCAAAGCCGGTGTGAGTATGGAATCGCTGGCAGTTGCGATTGCCATGAAAGTAAAGGGACGGCCTGTGAAACTGCTCCTGACGCGTGAGGAGGAGTTCTTCACCGCCTTTGTGCGCCAGGGATTGACGGCTTACTTCAAGATGGGCTGCGATGAAAATGGCAGGCTCCTGGCAATGGAGAATACATTTTATTGGGATGGGGGCGCTTATACGGAATACGGTGTCAATATCACGCGCGCCGCGGGCTACAGCAGCAGTGGACCTTATGAAGTGCCCAATGTCAAAACGGATAGCTACTGCGTTTACACAAATCACCCCGTCGGCGGTGCAATGCGAGGGTTTGGCATGCCCGAAATCCATGCCGGTTTGGAGCAGTGTATCGATGAGCTTGCTCTTCGAATTGGAATGGATGCGGTTGAATTTCGAAAGTTAAACTGCTTGAAAACAGGCAGTACCCTTGTGACCGGCAGCAGGATGCACGCCACCGGTTTATCACAGTGCATCGAGAAAACCGCTGAAGCCATCGGCTGGGGCAAGAAGGCGCCGCCGAGCGCGCCCAACAAGCGCCGCGGCAAGGGCATGGCGCTGATGTGGAAAGCCCCCGCCATGCCGCCCAATGCCGGTTCGAGCGCCTGGGTGGAACTGGCGGAAGACGGCACCCTCAACGTCGGCGTGGGCGGCCAGGAAATCGGACAGGGTGTCTTCACTGTCGCTGCCCAAATGGCAGCCGCCGCGCTCGGTGTTGCATACGAATCCGTCCGTATCGCAGCGCCGATCGATACGCGCTACAGTCCGTACGAATGGCAGACCGTTGCCAGCCGTCTCACATGGAGCATGGGCAATGCCATCGTCAATGCTGCCAAAGATGCGCGCAAACAAATTTTGGATATCGTGGCGGAAGCCTGGGACGAAACACCCGACGATTTGAACATCGTCAACGGTGTGGTGATCTCGTACAAAAGTGAGAAGGAAATCCCACTCAAGAACCTCGTGATCTATGGCTTGCCGAAACCCGGCGACCAGGGCTGGCGCGGCGGTCCGATCATTGGGCGCGGCAGCTTCATGCCCACCTACGTCACCGGCCTGGACGCGGAAACGGGTCAGGGCGAACGCGCGGTGGTGCACTACACCACCGGCGCGCAGGCTGTCGAGCTGGAAGTGGACCTGGATACTGGTCGTATCGAGATCATCAAAGGCGTCTCCACTTTTGATATTGGCAAAGCCATCAACCCGGAACTGGTCGAGGCGCAAATGGAAGGCGGGTTTGTACAGGGCATGAGCTCGGCGTTGTTCGAGAGCCTGCAATTGAAAGATGGCGTGCTGCGAAATCCCAGCTTTGTTGATTACCGCATCGCGACTTCTTCTGACATCCCGAAGGACCTGCAATCCTACATCGTTGAAGTCCCACAGGATGACGGACCCTGGGGCGCGCGCGGCATCGGCGAGCATTCGATGGTGCCTACCATTCCGGCGATCGCGAATGCCATTTACGATGCTGTCGGCGTGCGACTGGAGGGTCCACCCTTCACGGCGGAAAAAGTCTATCTCGCCATGCTGGATGCCGGAATTGTGAAATAACTAATGATATGCACCATCCCGAAAGCTGGAATGATTCAACACAACTCTCGGAAGTGCCGAATATTAGAAACATAATGTCATGTCATTCTGAGCCGAAGGCGAAGAATCCCTGTGGATTTGAGCCTGTTGGCACAAATCCACAGGAGACCCTTCGTTCACTGCACTGCGCAAGCGCAGCGCGGCGCAAGTGTCACTCAGGGTGACATACACTTTTTGTCCTCGAAATTAGGCACTTCCCGACTCTCAAGAAAAACCTTCGGGACGCTTTGCATGAGGTGAGTGAAGTAATTCTATGATTGTCAAAACTCTCATTAAGACGAGCGAGTATCACGATTCGGTCAGCCTGATGCTGGTGGCGCGCGAGCTCTCCAAACTGGAGAGTGTCCAGGATGCCGCGGTCGTGATGGGCACAGAAGCGAACAAGTCCATCCTGGCGGACGCCGGTCTGCTGACCGAGGAAGCCGGAGCTGCCTCTCCCAATGACCTGGTCATTGGCGTCTCTGCCCCGAGCGACTCTGCCGCGGACGCGGCTCTGCAAAAGGCTGAAGTTCTGTTGAAGCAGAAAGCCTCCTCCGTCCAGGCGGGTGAATTCAAGCCGAAGACCATTCGCGGCGCGCTGTCATCGAACCCTGCGGCAAACGTCGCGGTCATTTCGGTGGCGGGTCGTTACGCCACAGATGAAGCCTGGGAGGCGTTGTCGCATGGCTTGCATGTCCTGCTCTTCAGCGACAATGTCTCGCTCGAAGATGAAATCTCTCTGAAAAAATATGCCCGCGAACAGGGGCTCCTGTTGATGGGTCCCGGCGCGGGGACGACGATCCTCAACGGCGTGGCTCTCGGCTTTGCCAATGTGCTGCCGCGCGGACCCGTCGGAATTGTCTCCGCGGCGGGGACCGGCTTGCAGGAAGTCAGTACGCTGCTGGCACGGCATGGCGTGGGGATCAGTCAGGGCATTGGCACGGGCGGCCGCGACCTGAAAAAGGAAGTCGGCGGGGTCATGATGCTGGAGGCGCTGAAGGCACTTCAACAGGATGATGCGACAAACGTGATTGTGCTGATCAGCAAGCCGCCTGCGGAGGAAGTGGTGCGGCTCATCCTCGACCAGCTGGCTGCTTCCGTTAAACCGGCCGTGATCTGCTTCCTGGGCGGGGATGCTTCGCAATCCGCACTGGAGAAGATTCCCAATGTGATTCCCGCCCGCACTTTGTACGAGTGTGCGCTGCTGGCAGGCCGATTGATTCCCGATGAAGTAGGAGACGTGAAAACATTCCTGGATGCAGAGAATTCGGGGCTGGCAAAGCAGGCGCAGAACCTCAAAGCCAGGCTTAATGCCAATCAATACTATCTCAGAGGTCTGTTCTCTGGCGGAACGCTGTGTTATGAAGCGCAGGTGATTTGGAAGGAAATATTGGACATCCCGGTGCATTCCAATGCTCCGCTGCCCGGTGGCTCCACGTTGCCCGACTCCACCAAAAGTCGCCGGCATACAGCAGTGGACCTCGGCGAAGAGGAGTTCACCGTGGGCCGTCCGCATCCCATGATCGATAACGACTTGCGCATCCGGCGCATCCTGCAGGAGGCGCGTGATCCCGAGGTCGCTGTCATCATGTTCGACGTGGTCATCGGCTACGGCGCGCACCCCGACCCCGCCTCGGAATTGGGGCAGGCTGTCGAAGACGCGCAAAAGCTGGCGCGCGGCGAAGGTCGTGAGTTGGTCTTTGTCGCTTCCGTGACAGGAACGGAGGAGGATCCGCAGAGTCTGAGCCGAACCACATCCACGTTGGAACACGCGGGCGTGCATGTTTGCGACAGTAATTCCGCCGCAGCCCGCCTCACCGCGTTGCTGGTTTCAGGGTAGAGGAACGCAATGACAAAAATCAACGAACTCTTCGGAAAAGATCTGACTGTCCTCAACGTCGGCCTGGCGAGCATGGCGAAATCGGTCAGCGACCAGGGCGTGAGAGTGATCGACCTCGACTGGCAGCCGCCCAAAGAGGGGATCCCGCGCCTGAGGCAGACCCGATCCGGGGTCAGCATGGACGCGGCGAACCAGGAGGTGGTGAGTCGCATCCAGCGCGGGCAGGCCGTCCTGATCGGGATGGGGATCGCGCGGGACGTCATCCCGGGGATGCACGCTCGCATGATCCTGCACGCGGGCCCACCCATCGAGTGGCAGCGCATGTGCGGCCCGACGCGCGGCGCCGTCATGGGCGCGCTGATCTACGAAGGTCTGGCGGGGGATGAAAGCGAAGCCATGCAGCTGGCGACGTCCGGCGCGATCGAGTTTTCGCCCTGTCACCATCATCACGGCGTTGGACCCATGGCGGGCGTGGTCTCTGCCAGTATGCCAGTCTGGATCCTCGAAAACAAGGCATTCGGCAATCGTGCCTATTGCACACTCAATGAGGGCCTGGGGAAAGTCCTGCGTTATGGCGGGATGGGACCGGAAGTGTACGCCCGCCTGAAGTGGATGGCAAGCGATCTGTACCCGGCTTTGGACCGCGCTCTGCAATCCCTTCCGAATGGAATCGATATCAAAAGCCTGATCGCCCAGGCATTGCACATGGGCGATGAATGCCACAACCGCAACCGCGCCGCCACGTCCCTGTTCCTGCGCGCGATCGGCCCCGCCCTGGCGCGCACGAACAAAGACAACGAAGTCCTGGCGAAGGTGATCGAGTTCATCGATCGCAACGATCACTTCTTCCTGAACCTGAGCATGCCCGCCGGGAAAGCGATGCTCGAGGCAGCCGAGGGTGTGGAGGGTAGCACCATCGTCACCGTGATGGCGCGCAACGGCACCGATTTTGGCATCCGGCTGGCGTCGATGCCGGAGCGCTGGTTCGTCGCGCCGGCCGGTCAGGTGCAGGGATTGTATTTCCCGCAATACACGGAGAAGGATGCAAATCCTGATATCGGCGACAGCACCATTACCGAGACTGCCGGGTATGGCGGCATGGCAATGGCGGCTGCGCCTGCCATCACCCAGTTCGTCGGCGGCACGCCGCAAATGGCAATGCAGAACACCCTCGAAATGTATGAGATCACGTTTGGCGAGCATGAAAACCTGACGATCCCCGCGCTGAATTTCCGCGGCACGCCGCTCGGCATCGACGTTCGCAAAGTGATGGAGACCGGCATCCTGCCGCGGATCAATACCGGCATCGCCCACAAGGATCCCGGCGTGGGCATGGTCGGCGCGGGCATTTTGCGCGCACCGGAAAAATGTTTCAAAGATGCTTTTGAAGCTATAAAAGAAATGTAAATTAAATTCCGTTGGTCGAGTAGGCGGTGTTCGTCCGCCATATCGAGACCAACAGGTAATCATCAAATAGAAGATTGCATGAAACATGTGGTCTCGATACGCCCCGAAGAACACGGGGCTACTCGACCACCAATACTGAAAAGGAGCCAAACCTATGAAGTTCATCGATCTAACGATCCCACTCGGTGTAGCCACGCCTCCCTGGCCCACCTACGAACCCTTGCAGTTGAAGTATTTCAAACGACTGGCACCTAATGGAGCCAACGGGCAGGTGGTGACGCATTCGAACCACCTCGGCACACATTTGGACGGCGAGATCCATTTCCATACACCCGGCAAGGACATCGCCTCGCTCGAAATGGATTTCCTCGTACATGAAGCCGCGGTCGTTGACCTGAGTGACGTGTGCGGCGATTACGATGTGTACACCAGCAGGATGGTGGAGGAACGCGTCGAAGTGCGCGAGGGCGACATCCTCATCATCCACACCGGCTACCATCACTTTGGCTGGGATATGCCCACCGCGGACGAAGTCCGCTATATGGTGATGCATCCCGGTCCCGACCGCGAATTTGCGGAATGGGCAAAGGCCAAAAAGCTGCGCTGGATCGGCGTCGATTGCGGGAGCGCCGACCACCCGATGAACACCATCATCCGCGACTGGATGCCGCGCCAGGCGCGCCAGGCGGAAAAGGTCTTCAAGAAGAAACATGGCATGCCGCTGGCGGAGTTCTTCGACGATAGCAAGTATCAATTGATGCACCTGGAGATGTTCCCCTTTGGCATCATCCATGCCGAATGCATCGGCGGCGAGATCGACCTGCTGATCAACCGCCGCGTGACGGTCGGCATGTTCCCCTGGCGCTTCGTGGACGGAGAGTCCAGCATCTCGCGCTGTGTCGCGATCGTCGATGATGCTGAATACGAATCGCTGATGGCAAAGAAAGCAGAAATGCCCAAAACGAAGTTTGGCGACTGCTTCGACCCGGCGCACGTGGAAAGCATCAACAAGTTGAGTGCAGTGAATTTAAGTTAATTTATATGTCGTTGCGAGGAGGGTTGAGACGCGGAGCGTCGAAACCCGACGAAGCAATCTCATGTAAGCAATTTAGTTGAGATCGCTTCGTCGCCTCGGTCTCGATCAGCCCTGTGGGCTACGTCTCGACCAGCGGCTCCTCGCAATGACATAAACCTTTAGGAGGTTTTTCTATGCCAGTAGACATGGAACTCGAGGCCGTCCTGCGGCCCATACAATATCCAATGCCGCCCTACCCGCCGAAGTACGTCGTCCTGGCGAACGGCAAGAAGATGGTCATCCGCCAGGCGGCGCGTGAAGATGTACCGGCGATCCTCAAGTCTGTCCATCCCTGTCTGTTCATCGAACGGGATTATTACGATGTGGTCAGCGCGCGGGTGTACGGAGAATTGCTTGCCTGGTATCGTTACCGCGTCAAGAGCGCATACTGCCTGATGGGCCAGGTGGATGGTTACCTGGTCGGCATTGTGAACGGACGGATGGAAGATGAGAAGGTCGGGATGAGCTATCACACCCTGGCGATCGACCGCGGGCTGCGGATCGGCTCGCATCTGTTCGCTGCCAAGATGGAATACCACATGGAGTACCTGAACCAGGAGGAGGTCCTGATCGTCGCCGAAAGCCCGATCGGATTCCGGCGCTGGATGATCGAATACCCGCTCGAAGAGACGAAAATCCCGCACGAGCTGGGCGGCGGCGATTCGTATCGCCTGACGCGTGAGATCTACTTCAAAGCCAAGCCGCGCCTGGTAGTTGGCGACCGGCCCGTCCCGCAGGATCTGATGGACGAAGCCATGAGGGAGGTCAAGTTTGCCGATGACGATACGATCCGTGAACGGATCGCCGGGCTGAAAGGGAGATGAGACCATGAGAGACGTTGCAATTATCGGCGCCGGTATGATCCCCTTTGGCCGGCGTGACGAAGATACGTTGATGGAGATGCTCGCCTATGCATCCCTAAAGGCACTCGATGACGCGGGACTCGGCGACAAATCGGTCGATGCGGTCTATCTCGCCAATATGGGCGGCGGGATGCTCCAGCACCAATCCGCGATCGCCAGTTCGCTGGTAGACCGTCTCAGCCTGTTGCCCGCCGCGGCCGATACCGTGGAGAACGGTCCCGCCTCCGGAGCCTCCGCCATCAAGAATGGACTGCTGGCGGTCGCCTCCGGTTACTACGATACCGTTTTGGTGGTGGGCGGCGAGAAGATGCGCGAAGTGACCGGCTGGCGCGCGACCGATTTCGTCGCCACCATGACCCATCCGCAGGCAGAATATCCGTATGGCATCACCCTGCCCGGCATGGCTGGGATGTTCACGCGGCTGTACATGGAAAAGCACGGCGTGACCCGCGAGCATCTGCTGGCTGTCTCTCTGAAGAACCAGGAGATGGGCACACTGAATCCCTACGCGCACGTGGAGATGGCACTCGACCGCGAAGGTGTCTTCGACAGCCCGCACGCGGTAGTCAACAATCCTGTCTCGGCCGATCCACTGCATCTGTACGATCTCTGCCCGGTCAGCGATGGCGCGGCGGCAATTGTCATTTGCCCGCTCGAGATGGCGAAGAAATTATCGAAGCCGCCCGTGCTGATCGCCGGCTTCGGCCAAGCCACCGACACCCATACCCTCCAGGAGCGCGACGACCCAACCGACCTGAAAGCAGTTACTCTTGCTGCCAAACAAGCGCTCGAGATGGCAAAGCTCAAGCCGAGCGACATCAGCGTGGCGGAATTGCATGATGCCTTCACCATCCTGGAGATTGCCGAGAGCGAACACGTCGGTTTCTTCAAGAAGGGCGAAGGCGGCAAAGCCGCGGCAGCCGGCAAGACTCGTCTGGGCGGGCAGATTCCCATCAATCTCTCTGGCGGACTCAAAGCGCGCGGACATCCGGTCGGCGCGACCGGCGTGGCGCAGGTCGTGGACATCGTCTGGCAGCTGCGCCATGAGCTGCCTAAGACCCGCCAGGTCAAGAATGCCCAGACCGGTCTGACGGTCAACTTCGGCGGCTTCGGCAATAACGTGCTGTCCTTTGTCTTGAAGAGGGTAGAGCCATGAAAAAAGAAATCGCCATCACCGCTTACAAATGCAGGAAGTGCGGGAAGATCCACTATCCCTATCATGATCGTTGTCTTGAGTGCAAAGGCCGCGAGTTCGAGCAGATCAAGCCCGAAGGCGATGTCACCCTGCTCGCGTACACGGCGATCTTCAACCTGCCGTGGGGCTTCGATCAGCGCTATCTGATTCTCGGCGTCGCCGAATTCGAGAACCACGTCAAAGCGATGGGCCAGATCAAGGTCGATTCGGTGGACCAGTTGAAGGCCGGCATGAAGATGAAACCCAGCTGGGAGCCGGTCCGCGTGCAATACGGCGAGGATGTCTATGGGCTGAAGTTCGAGCCGATGGAATAGCGACAGTCTATGTCACCCTGAGTGGCCCCGCCACGAAGGGTCTCCCGACAATTTCCGCCGCACGGCGGAAATTGTCGGCGATTCTTCGCTTCGCAGAGCAACATACGCTCGCCTCCGGCTCAGAATGACATTATGTTGGTTAAAATGATATGGCCTGAGGTAGTTACTCAGGCCATATTTATTGATCATGTATCTACGTGCAATCTCCCTGGGTTACGCCGTGCCGGATGGAAACTTCGAGGCTGAAGCTCACAGCGTTTTCCAATCCGCGCTCAATCTTCACTTGAATAGCGAGGATAATCTGCTGACGCTGATTGCATCCAGTGAGGGCGATCTGCCTCAGGGGATCCGGCTGGATACGCCTGAGGGGTTTTCATTTGAGAATTTTCGAGTGGGTGATTTGATGATTTGCAGGGATGAGATCCTGGTCTTTGAGAAAGATTCGTTGACGATTCAACTCAGTGAGGCGCGGCGCTGGAAGTGCGATCTGCCGGCCCTCAGGTTTGATCCCGCGGACCCGGCCGTCGCGGCCGCCTGGAGTTTTGTCTGGGAGGTGCTCAACGCGCGGCAGAGGCTTTCTGAAGCTGAGATCGTCGCGCAGGAGTTGCTCGGCAAGTCAGCGCGGGAGGGCGTAGCCCACAGAGCCGGCAAAGCGATACGCACTCTGCTCTCTGCAGCTCGAAGATATGATCTGACTGATTCATCTGCACAGTCATTGATCGGTCTCGGCTCCGGGCTGACTCCCAGTGGAGATGATCTTCTGAGCGGTTATCTGGCGGGGCTGTGGTGCATAGTACAGGGCGAAAGCAAGCGCGCCCAATTCATCTCGAGCCTTGGAGAAACGATCATCCATCTCTCATCAAAGACAAATGACATCAGCCGCACGTATCTTTATCATGCTGCACAGGGTCAGGTCTCGAGCCGCCTGGCGGACCTGGTGGAGGGCATTTGCCGCGGGGAGAATCCCAAAAGGCTTAATGAACTCGCTGAAGCAGCATTCGACGTCGGTCATACCTCCGGCACAGACACGGTCACCGGCCTGTTGATAGGCCTCGGCGCCTGGATAAGGGTGGAATTTCCTGAATGAGCGGCAATCAAACAAAACAAACCCCCTGTAAAATCTCCAGGGGGGTGTTTTTGAACATTCGGTTAGTGGTGCTCAGCGGCTTCTGCTTCCGCCTTCGTCTTGTGAATGGTGCCATCGGGATGTTCAGGCGGGGTATAAATTGTGTATAACTTCAGTGCCTCTTTCGAAGAGGTATTGACCACGTTATGCTCTGTCCCGGCCGGGATGACGATCGCCGATCCATCCTCCAATTTGTACTCCTGCCCATCGAGGATCGCTTTTCCCTCGCCTCCTTCCACCCGGATGAACTGATCGATGTCCCCATGAGTTTCGAGACCGATGTCCTCCCCTGGCTTCAGCGACATCACCACCAGTTGACTGTGCGGACCGGTGAACAGGACCTCGCGAAAATACTCATTCTCTTCTGTCTTCTTCTCAATATCTACATGATATCCAGCCATTTGTATCTCCTTTTTCTATTCGATAGCATACTTCCAATGAGATAAGCCGTCAAGAATGCGACATGGCTTTCTCAACATCCGATTCGAGGCTTCTGTACACGGACCGCGAAGCCTTCGTCATCAGAGAGCTGGCCTGCGACAACGGCATCCATTACCGAAACACCTCTATCAAAGAAGAAGCTTGAGAAGGATCCCCAGCAGGCTTGCCAGCAAGAGACCGAGCATCTGGTTCCATTTCAACAGAACGATCGTCAGCAGAGTAACGATGAACACAATCCATGTAACAGGCTCCCCAAGCGTTTTGATCCCAATGGAGAACGTGGCAGCAAAGATCAGCCCGACGGAAGCGACGGTCAGACCGCGGGTGAAGCGCCCCACCCAGGCATTGGAGCGCATACGTTCGTAGGTCCGCATGAACGGCAGCATGATGTAGCCAGGCAATTGGATTGCCAGCGTCGCCAGGAACGCGCCGCTCAGGCCGAACAGGAAATACCCGATGGATGCCACATAGACATTCGCCTGCCCGGGCGTCACGCGTGCGATCGCGAAGGCGTACAATAGCTGCTCAATAGAAAGGACCTGCGCGTGATCCACAAGATCCGCTTGCAGCATGGGGATCATGGCGGGTCCGTTGCCGAAGGTAAGCAGGTTGAAGGTAAAGATCAGCAGGATGAATGAAAGCAGGCTCATTTCGCCTCTCCCTGTGAAGAGCGGAAGAGAATGATCCCCAACAGGCCGCCAGCCAGCAGCACCAGTGCCGGGTTCCATTTAAAAAAGGAAACCGCCGCGAACGCGCCTGCCGCAAGCAAAAACCCAGCCGATGGCCGGAAAACATCTTTCCCCAGCTTGATGGCTGCCGCCAGGATCAATGCCAGGGCTGCCGGGAGCACGGAA
Organism: Anaerolineales bacterium; assembly: GCA_016932715.1. Lineage (GTDB taxonomy): Bacteria > Chloroflexota > Anaerolineae > Anaerolineales > Villigracilaceae > Defluviilinea. Next base: position 757 of record JAFGCG010000138.1, on the reverse strand, counting down.
ACCTCGAGCCAGGGCAGCAGGTTAGTGTTTTTGAGCACCTGGTAAAACATGGTCAGCAGCACGGTGATTGCAAACGCAGGGACCACCATCGCCGTCAGGGCGATAATTGTGCCCCAAAAACCGCCCAAACGGTAGCCAAAGGCGACTGCGAGGGCAGTCATCGAGCCACTGGGAACGATCCGGCTGATCCCGTAGTAGGTGAGAAAATCCTCCCGGCTGACCACTTTAAACCGGGTGACCAGCTCCTCCTCCAGTACTGCCAGGATACCCAGTCCGCCTCCAAACGCCATACCAGCTTTGAAGAAGATCCAGAAAAGATCCTGGTAAGAGACCTTCATCGGGCGAGAAGCTGTTTGAGGCATGAATTATCTCTCTTTGAATCATTCATAAATCAGATCCCATCCTTTCGCTGTGGGGACTTGTTTGAATCCCGCACCGTCAACCATTTTAATCGGGAGAATCACCCCTGTCACGCTCCCTGGCGCCGCCTGCCATTATTATCCCCGAGCAAAGCGAGTGGGAGGGCAGATGTCGCTCCTGCGCGGTTCGAATTTCCTGCGTAAGGTGAGTCCTTAAGTTCGGGGTGTATCATGTTTTTGTTAAGGTTTTGCCCGATCAATCCTGTTCCTGCTCGAACCTGACCTCAGCGGTCATGCCCCAGCGCATGGCAGGATCGGTGTCGGTCAACATGACCGTCACTTCATAGACCACATCACCCTGATTCTCCCGGTAGGTTTGCCCAATCGAGGAGATCTCG
>JAFGCG010000137.1 GCA_016932715.1 Anaerolineales bacterium | reverse complement strand
CTGCGAAAATCTGTGGAATCCGTGGCTGAATCCTGTCCAAATGAGCACATCAACCAGGTCAAAGCGGAATTTCAAAACACTCTCTTAACCCTTTTCCAAAGAATTTCACCACAGAGAGCACGGAGCCCACAGAGATTTTTCATAGCTTTTCTCTGTGCGCTTGCGCAGTTGGTGAGCATTTCTCGGCGATTCTCTACAGATGTAGGGTGCAGGCGCGGGGGTTTGGCGCTATAATGACTCCATATGCAATTCCTGCCATCGCTGCTGGAAAAACTTCGATACTTAAACCCCATTCCGCCTGCAGGAGCGCTGGTATGGCTGGGGCTGGCAGGCTTGCTTGGGGTTGCTCTTTTTCATTGGCGGAAATATCACATCGAATGGAGCCCACGCGCAACCCGGACGTTGATCGTGCTGGCTCTTGCCGTCCCCGTTGCCTCGTTATTCCTGGGCTTGAAATTCTCGACGGCTTCCACGCTGCCGGTACCCGGCATGCCTGAAGAGCCAGCCGGTTCGACGATGATGCCCTTCTCAGCCGTCCCGTGGATTTTGGCAGGCGGCTTGCTGGGACCCTTTGCCGCGGCGGGTCTGGCAATATTCAGCGGGCTGCTGCGCGGCATCTGGGATACGCACAGTCTTTTTACCATGCTCGATCTCGGATTAATGGGGGTCCTGTTTGCCGTTGCAAACCGGCAGCGTTATCGCACGTTCGCTTACCGTTTGTGGAGACAGCCTCTATTCACTGCTTTGAGCCTGACCCTGGCGCATGCCGCGCTCTTTGTGTTGGGTACGCTCTTTACGCTGCCCGCGTCTGTGTCCATGACCGGGCGCCTGGACTACGCGCTGAGCAACCTGGGCGTGGCGAGTTTGACCTTCGCGGGCGAGATGCTCGTGGCAGGGATCGCCGCCCAGGTGATCGCGCTGGCTTTTCCAAATTACTGGGGCGGATTGGGGAGACTGCAGCCCTCGCCTTCGGAAAAAAGCATCGAGACACGTTTCATTTTTGGTGCTGGCAGCATCATTTCGGTATTGCTGCTCACACTTCTGATTGGTGATTGGCTTGTGGCTGGCGCAGCGGCGCGTAATCTTTTGCGGGACCGGCTCCAAAGCTCGGCGGAGCTGGCAGCGCAGAATGTGCCCTTCTTTCTCGAGACGGGTCAGACCCTGGTTCTGCAGATCGCGAGTGACCCGCGCCTGCAGGATGCCAGCGTCGATGTCGCTCCGCTCCTCGCCGAGCACAGCCAATCCGTGCCCTATTTCAACCAGCTGGTCCTCTTTGATGCACAGACCGGAACCATCCTGGCAGGCTACCCGGCTGGGTCCACTTTTCAAGTGACGCGACAGGAGGAAGAGGGATTGGCTCTGGCTCAGGGTGTGCCAAATCAGATCTATGCCATTCCGCCGGTGACAGCCGGCGAAGCAGCAGGCGTGTCTTTTCTGGCAGCCGTCCCAGGAACGCAGCGGGCCCTGATCGGACGCACGTACCTCAGTGTCAATCCCTACACGCGTTCTGTCATCAATAACCTCAACAGTCTCACAGAGGTGAACGGCGCCGGGATGCTGATCGCCGAGGATAGGATCGTTTATCACTCGCGGTCTGAACAAAACTGGACAACGTATGGGGACCAGCGTCATGACCAGCCGGCATTCTCCGATGAAACTGCTTCCGACGGGACACGCGAATTGGTCTATTATCAGCCGGTGCCCGGGCATCCCTGGGCAATCCGGTTGACGATCCCCGCCCAGGAAGCGCAGCAGCTCGCCATAGACATTGCCTTGCCCATCTCGTTGATGATCATCCTGCTGGGGCTGGTTGCGCTGATTTTCCTGCGAATGAATCTGCGCACCGTCACGGGGTCGCTGCAAAGCCTCGCCGGAGAGACAAAATATCTTTCCATGGGCCAGCTGGACCGCTCCCTGCGCGTGGATGGGGAGGATGAAGTCAGTGAGCTGCGCCGCGCCTTCGAGCAGATGCGCGTCAGTTTGCAGGCGCGCCTGCAGGATCTCAATCGTCTGCTGGTTGCCAGCCAGGGCGTTGCCTCCAGTCTCACGCTTGTGGACGCGCTGCATCCCGTGCTGGAGGCGGTCGTTGCCAATGGAGCCAGCGCGGCGCGGATTGTCCTCGTGCGTGAGATGCTGCCAACAACCGTGGAGACGCCTGTCCGTTTTGCAGATGGGCCCGAAAAGGATCTTTACATGCATCTGGACCAGCAGGTCCTCGGCCTCGCCGAACAGCAGGACCGCATTGTGATGGCGACTCTTTCGCGGACCCGCGGCCTGGTCCTGGACCCGAGCCTGCCTCACCCCGAATCGTTGATCGCGCTGGCATTGCGGCATGAGAACCGTTATTACGGGGTTTTATGGGCGGCATACAATCAGCAGCGCGCCTTTACCGAAGCGGACCTGCGCTTTATCAGCACGCTGGCAAGCCAGGCTTCGCTGGCGGTCGTGAACATCCGCCTGTTCCTGACGGTCGAATTGAGTCGCCGTCAGCTGGAGGCGATTCTTAACTCCACACCCGACCCGGTCCTGGTGACCGATGCCTCGAACCGCCTCATTTTGGCGAACCCGGCTGCCGGTCACCTCTTCAATGTCACGATCCGGCGCGGGGAACGGCCGGATTTCGAGAAAACGATCCAGGTCAGGGGCTTGAGGGAAGTCCTGCAGGCATCCTCCTCCGAGCGGCGTTCGGCCGAGATCACTCTGGACGATGGAAAAACCTATCTGGCGATGGCATCGCCCATGACGGCGGATGGCAAAACGGTGGGCCGTGTCTGCATTTTGCGCGATGTGACCCAGCTCAAAGAGATCGATACATTGAAGTCCGATTTTGTCTCGACGGTCAGTCACGACCTGCGTTCGCCTCTGACGCTGATGCGCGGGTATGCCACGATGCTTGAAATGGCTGGGGAATTGAACGAACAACAAAAGAGTTACATCAAGATGATCGTCCAGGGCGTGGATAACATGGCAAAGCTGGTGAGCAACCTGCTCGATCTCGGCCGCATCGACTTTGGTGTGGGTTTGCAGGTGGAAAGTATTTCCCCGCTCGATATTCTCGAGAGCGTCATAAGTTCCCTGCAAATGCAGGCAAAACAGAAAGAGATTTCGCTCGGGATGGAGATCCCCAAAGACCTGCCGGCTGCCGTCGAAGCAGACCAGGCGCTGCTGCAACAGGCTATTTATAATCTTGTGGAAAATGCACTGAAATACACGCCGCAAAGCGGGGTCGTGACCATCCGCCTTCAGACTACTGCCTCGGCCTTGATCTTTGCCGTGCAGGATAGCGGCATCGGCATTCCGGAAGCCGACCTGCCGCGCTTGTTCGAGAAGTTCTATCGCGGAACGAATCGCGAAGCGCTGACAAAACGCGGCACGGGTCTGGGGCTGGCGATCGTCAAATCCATTGCGGAACGGCATGGCGGGAAAATTTGGGTGGAGAGTGAAATGGGCAAGGGCAGTACGTTCTATTTGCAAATCCCCCTGACACAACCGAAAGAAATCCAGCGCGCTTAATAAAACATCACGATTGCACTAGCACAGCGGAGGATTACTTCGCGGTTGCATAATTCAGTTACCCATACTTTCCATTCTAAATTTTGGAATCTATATGTGTAGGGACGTCGATGATCACGATATCTTTATAATTCCTTAGCGTTGACCGTATGCGTGCGGCAGTCTGGTTATGCAGGACGCGCCCAATTCGATAGGTGGGAACGAATGCCGGAATGACCACCGTTGTCAGTTGATCGGGGAATTCTTCATCGTTGACGCGCTTAATGTATTGAACGAACGGCGTCAGAATGTCACGATAGTCATACTCAATTGTGATAAGTTTCATACGGCGGGTCAGCTTGGAGAAACGTTTCCAGCGTCGCAGCAAACGCGCTTTCATCTCAGGTGAAGTCGTGACGCAAATGGCACGTACATCTTTGGAGATTCGCTTGGCATACATCAGAGCCCGTAATGTGCCTCGATGTATATCAGCAATCGGTACAATCACTACGTCGGCAACCTCTGAAAGATCCTGGCTTGCCAGGCCGTTCGTACTCAACGCTGTGGCGACTCTTTCGTAATGTTTGTGAATGGAATAGAACATGGCGACCAAAAGTGGAATAATCATTACCACGATCCATGCTCCCTCCAGGAATTTTGTGCTCATCAGGACAACAAACACGCCAAATGTCGTGACCGCGCCGACAGCATTGAGGGCTTGCTTCCATCTCGCGCCACGCTCATAGTGAATTTCTGTAACCTGGGTATGGATGGATTCGCCGGGTTTAAGGTGTGCAATTCTGCCCATCAACCGGAACATGCCAGTTTGTGAGATACTGAAACTAAGCATGACTCCCAGCGCGTAGAGTGGCAGCATGGCAATCTCGTCAGCCCTGAAGACCAGAACAATTAAAGAAGCAATGATTGACAGAACAACAATTCCGGAGCTAAAAACCAGACGAGTACCACGAACTTGCATCCAGCGGGGCATGAAGCCATCATTTGATAGGAATGCACTTAAACGCGGAAAATCCTGATATGCGGTATTGGCAGCAAGAAACAAGATACCGGCAGTAAAGAACTGCACCCAGTAATATAAAAAGTTTCCTCCTGTGATGGCACGTGTCATTTGAGAAAGAATGCTCTCTGCTTCTTCAGGAATGAGACTCATATGGGTGGAGAGATAAGTTATACCGACGAACAGAGACATTGCCATTACACCCATGATGACCATTGTAGTTGCTGCGTTTTTCGATTCAGGACGCTTGAATGCCTGAACGCCATTACTGATGGCCTCGATGCCGGTCAGGGCAGTGCAGCCACCCGCGAAGGCTCTCAACAGCAGCCAGATGTAGGCAAACCCGGCGACGGAGGTTGCAGACTGTACCTGCTGCTCGATCACGGGCAGCGATGTTGCGCCAAACATCCCGAAATAACGAGTGAAACCGATTATGATCGTCAGCAGGACGCCGCCAACAAAGGCATAGGTCGGGATCGCAAAGACGGTTCCGCTTTCCCGCACGCCGCGCAAATTCATCCAGGTAATGAATATGATAGCCAGGATGGCTATTTCTATCCGATAGATAAATGCGTCAGGAAAAGCTGATGTTACTGCACGGACGCCTGCCGAAACAGATACAGAAACTGTCAGGATGTAATCAGTGAGAAGGGCGGCGGCTGCCAGCAGGGAAGGGAATTTTCCAAGATTGTCCTTCGCGACTGTATAAGCACCACCTCCTTCAGGGTAATGCAGGATCGTCTGAATGTAGCTGAAGATGACCAGGATCACCAGGGTAGCCACGGCCAGACCGACATGCCAGGTGAGCCCAAGTGACCGGCTGCCTAAAACGATCAGCACGCTCATGATGGCTTCCGTGGCATACGCATTGCTGCTGATGGGGTCTGAAGCAAATACTGCCAACGCTCGAAGTTTATCGAGACGTTCATGAATGTCCATGCTGGTTGGAAATTGTTTCCCAATCAGGATTTCTTTTATGTTTGTCATAGTGATAGATCTTGGTTGATTTAGGATTCGAGGTAGTTTGTTGATGAGCATAGCGAAATAAAAAAGCTTTCCATTCTTAAGCTGATTAACCGAACCAAACCCAGATCAGCCAGAACTCAGGGATGATCGAAAGGATGAGTAAAACATTTTGAAGCCAGCCCTCTGGCATTTGGACGATTTTTGCCTGCAGCAGGCCGAAGCCGATGATGATCACAATGGAACCCAGCCATGCGCTCATTTGTGAAAGCCGGTTTATTTTGGGTTTCTGCGGAGCGTTGTCCGCAAGGATGTATACGGTAGCATCGAAGTTTGCTTCCAGTATCTGACTTAATGGTTTGCGCAAGAGGCCTGTCCGCTGCTCTGCAAAGCAAACAATCATATCGCCTGCCTTGTAGTTATTCTTTACGACATCTAACCAATTTGTTCCAATCTCTACTTTCGCTTCCACAGATATTTTGCCGTCCTGCAGCAATGAAGCTCTAGTGATCAACTCACGCCGAAGGTTCGACTCTTCGGCTGTATCCGTGCATAGGCTGAGAAGCCGGACCTGCATACTTGTGGTATGTGCAAGTTCCCAAATCCGCCGCGTCGCCGCACTGCAATCTGCATTGGCAGGAACAAGCACGACTAAATGACGAACGGTTTCCAAATGCGCGACAGAGTTGGAAGGATACGTCAGGGATATTGAACTTCGGTCAAGTTTGATCATGCTACCTCACAAGTAATACCATCCTACCAACCCGGCATAAAATGCTGATAAAGGAATCAGCCAACCGCATAAAGAACAAATAAAAATGCCCCGTTTCCGGGGCAGATCAGGAAAAACATCACTGGAAATTTAGTGGCAAAGGTTATGTCGTTGCGAGGGTGATGGTCGAGTAGCGCGTGGCACGTATCGAGACCCCACCCGAAGCAATCTCCCGTCAAACGGGATTCTCTCTTTGGGAAGTTTTATCCGTTTAGCCGGAGATTGCTTCCCGAAGGCTCGCAACGACATCGCCTATTCATCTGCAATGAACCGGTAACCAATCCCCGGTTCCGTGAGAATGTATTGCGGGCGTTCGGGGTCGGCTTCGAGCTTCTTGCGGAGCTGGCGCATGTAGACCCGCAGGTACTCCGTGTGGTCTGCATCCGCCGGATCCCAGACATGGGTGAGGATGCTCTGGTGGGTGAGCACGCGTCCGTGATTGGCAGCCAGATACGCCAGAAGTTTATACTCTGTGGCTGTCAGCTTGACTTCTTCGTCCCCGCGCTTCACAATGTGCCAGGCGAGATCGATCGTGAGAGGTCCGGCTTTGACCACTTTAGCTTCCGTCCCCTGTGTACGGGCGGAATGGCGCAGGGCAACACGCACACGGGCAAGCAACTCTTCGATGCTGAATGGTTTGGTCAGGTAATCGTCTGCGCCCTGATCGAGCGCGGCAACTTTATCGCGCTCACTATCGCGCACCGACAGGATGATGATCGGGGTCTGGGTCCATTCACGCAGGCGCCTGCAGACTTCCACGCCGTCCATATCCGGCAAACCCAGATCGAGAATGATCAGGTCAGGCTGATTCGCCGCAGCTACAGTCAGTCCCTCTTCGCCGCGGCTGGCAGTCGTGACTCGGAACTGTTTCTCCGTCAGAATGGTTCGTATGGCGCGCAGGATCTGCGGCTCATCATCAATGACAAGAATGTGCGGCGCGTTACTCATTCAGCCTCCGTATCCATTGGAAGCTGAGGCGGCTTTACCCCATCCCAGGCAACCGGCAATGTGAAATTAAAAGCCAGCCCATCGGGCAGGTTTTCCGCCCAGATGCGGCCGTCATGTGCTTCGACAATCCCCTTGCAGATCGAAAGTCCCAAACCGGTGCCGGTCACCCGGTCGGCGGCGGCGATGCGATAGAACTTGTCGAAGATCCGCTCCAGATCTTCGGACGGTATTTGCGGTCCCTGGTTGCTGACCTGAACATGGATCGATTCGTCTTCCACCCGGGCGCGGATACAAACCAGTGTTTTTGCCGGTGCGTACTTTAGGCTGTTGCTTACCAGGTTCGTAAAGACTTGTTCCATCTGCACGTAGTCCACAGGCAGGAGCGGCAGGCTTTCCGGTACCTCCACTCTAATTTGATGACCTTCCGCCAGATACTTCATACGCGTCAGCACACTCCCCACGATCTCGGACAAAATGTTCCATTCGCGTTTTGGCTTGAGTGCGCCCGATTCAATCCGCGACATATCGAGTAAATTTCCAACCAGCAGATTCAGATGGTCGGCTTCATCGTCGATTGCCGCGATCAACTCGGCGCGTGCGGGGGAATCCCAGCCCACTTCCCTGCCGCGCAGGCTGGAGGCGGCGGCTTTGATCGTCGAAAGCGGCGTGCGCAATTCATGTGACACGGAAGATAGAATGGCAGACTTCAAGCGATCGCTTTCCTCCAGGACCTGGGCGCGCGATTCCGCTTGTGCCAGCCAGGCGCGTTCGAGTGCCAGGGCGCCCTGACTTGCAAAGGTTTGGAATAGCCGTCTCTCCCCGGCCGATACGGCTGGCGCGGTCCTCCAGAGCCGGATCTCCCCGAGAAGGCCGCGCGCCGACTCGATGGGCACAGTCAAATCCGTGGGCCGGGTGGGTCGATCCGTTTCAGGGAAGTGAAAAGCAAATGACCGTGTGCCTGTGACATTGAGTTCGACGTATTCGCCCCGCGCAACCGCATGGACCTGCCTGGCAAGGATCTGCGCGATGGCGTGATCATCGTGCAACCCCGTCAGGGCCGTGCTGAGTTCGTAGAGCTGTGTGGCTTCCCGTTCCCGCGCTGTGGCGGCAGCCAGACCGGCCTGGGCGCGTCCCACCAACTGGCTGATCACGACTGCCACGACAAGAAACACCACCAAAATGACAACATCGGCGGGCCTGTGAACGGTGAATGTGTAATAGGGTCTGATGAAAAAATAATTGAATGTAAAAAAGGTGATCACCGCGCTCGTGATACCGGGTCCAAGCCCCCAGAGGGCGGTGATCAGGCCGAGTGGGATCAAATACAACAAAGCGACCAGCGTGGTATCCAATACATCACGGAGCACGAAGAAAATCGCCGTGATGGAGGCGATCAACAGAAAAGCAAGCAGGTATTGCCAGAGGCGGGATAGTAAGGAAAAGCTCTGCATGTTTGCTATAGTCCCGGTGCTCTCTATAGTCCTTGGTGTTCTCCCAAGGATCGGGGCAGGGTTGATTATACCTTTCTGAAAGGTCTTGCCAGTTGCTTTTCCGGCCTGCGTTGTTCAAATTAGTATATAATACAGCCTCGCTTGCAAGGAATCATTTTGTGTTGATATGATCGATCCTGAAAATAATCAAGATACTTCTTTTATCCACCGCAAGACAGCGATCAAGCCATCTCGAAATATTAGTCATTTTCTGATCGGTCGTCCGCTGCAAACGTCTGATGCACCGCATCAGACAATTGGGAAAGCCATCGGTCTGGCAGTTTTCGCATCGGACGCGTTATCTTCCACTGCCTATGCCACACAGGAGATCCTGGTCATCCTTGCCGCAGCCGGGACGATTGCGTTCGGCTACGTCTTTCCCATTTCAATTGTGATTGTTGGACTGCTCGCGATTGTAGTGATTTCCTATGAGCAGATCATTCATGCCTATCCGGATGGTGGGGGGGCATATGTGGTGGCATATGACAATCTCGGCCGGTTCCCTGCACTGGTCGCGGCGGCGGCCTTGCTGACAGACTATATTCTCACCGTATCGGTTTCTATTTCCTCCGGGGTGGCACAAATCGTATCGGCATATCCGGAACTGTTTGTGTATCGTGTTCCTATTGCTGTTGCCTGTGTTATTTTTATCATGGTGATCAACCTGCGTGGGGTCAAGGAATCGGGCGCGGCTTTCGCTTTTCCGAGTTATTTCTTCATTATGATGATGCTCCTGACCATCGGGACGGGATTGTTCCGCATGTTGACCGGTACCCTGGGAGCTGTGGTTGACCCGCCAGAGATCGAACATTTCGGTGAGGCGATCACCGGGGTAACCGCTTTTCTCCTTCTGCATGCTTTTTCCAGCGGTACAGCCGCATTGACAGGTGTCGAGGCAATTTCCAATGGCATTACTGCATTTAAAGAACCTCGCAGTCGCAATGCAGGCATTACCCTGATCTGGATGGCATTCATTCTTGGACTGTTGTTCATGGGGATTTCGTTTCTTGCCAGAGAGATCCATGCGGTGCCATCCGGGACGGAGACCGTCATTTCACAATTGGCGCGTACCGTTTTTAGTGGGCAAGGCTTGCTCTATCTGCTCCTCATCATTGGAACCACAGTCATTTTGATCCTGGCTGCGAATACTGCCTTCGCCGGTTTCCCGCGATTAAGTGCCATCCTGGCAACAGATGGATTTATGCCGCGCCAGCTCACCTATCGCGGCAGCCGTCTTGTCTATTCGTATGGGATTGTTTTCCTGGCGGGAATGGCATGTCTTTTGATCATTCTCTTTCAGGCCAGCGTTACCCGCCTCATCCCGCTTTATGCGATCGGTGTTTTCCTTTCTTTTACACTTGCGCAGTCAGGCATGGCACGTCGCTGGTGGCGGGCGGGACACCTCAAACCTGATGAGAGCCAGCCTGATAATGCACATGAAGCACGGCATATATTGCGCTATGAAAAGGGCTGGTCCCTCAAAATGATCAGCAACGGGTTTGGAGCATTCTGCACAGCGATTGTCACGCTTGTTTTTGCGATCACGAAATTTCGCGATGGTGCATGGATCGTATTGCTCCTTATGCCTGTGTTGATCAGCATCTTCTTCTGGATCTATCGTCATTACGCAGGCATGGCGAGCCGTCTTTCTCTCGAAAATTACGGTGAACCGCCCCCTTACAACATCCGCCATCGCGTCATTGTTCCGATCAGTAGTGTGCATCAGGGTGCGCTGGCCGCGCTTCGATATGCCCGTATGTTATCAGACGATATCACCGCTGTTCACATTTCGACGGAGCCGGAGGATACGGAAAAGGTCCGTAAAAAATGGGAGACGTGGGGGCGCGGGACCCGCCTCGTCATTGTCGATTCGCCTTACCGTCTCTTCATGGAACCGCTGCTGGGCTACATCGATGAGATTCTTTCCAGCCGGCAAGCCAACGAGACGATCACCATTGTTGTCCCGCATTTTGTCCCCGCCAAAAAAGTCCATAACGCTCTGCACATGCAAACGGCCGAAATGCTTCGCCGCGCGCTGCTTGCAACGCCGGGAGTTGTCATTACCGAAGTCCCTTATCAGATTCCGTAGGAGCCCTCCCCCGCGTCCGCCGCAATTTATCCCGTCCAGACGCTGGCACAATGCCCTGCCGATGCGGACAGCCAACCTTCTGCGGGAAGAATCGTTATCCAAGCCCAGGTCGTTGTGACGGATGTCCCCTGTCAAATGTTTCGTAAGAAAGAGAAGGAGTAGTTCTTATGAATTTTATTATCGTCGGATGTGGGCGCGTGGGCGCCGAACTCTGTTACCATCTGTTCAAGAGCGGGCATCAGGTTGTTGTGGTGGATATCGATAAAGAGTCCTTCAACCGGCTTCACCCTGAGTTTCGCGGCCGCACGCTGGAAGGGGAAGGTCTGGCGGAAGGTGTCTTGGAACGCGCCGGCATCCATGAAGCGGATGGGCTGGCAGCAGTGACCAATTCAGATACGTTGAATGCCGTTGTTGCCCACGCCGCGCGCACAATCTACAACATTCCCAATGTGGTTGCACGCAACTATGATCCCAATCTGCGGGTGGTCATTGAGGCCTTTGGCTTGCAGACCGTTGGGTCCACATCGTGGGGCGCGCAACGCGTGGAAGAATTAATGATGAACCCCACCCAGCGAGTGGTCTATTCGGCCGGGAATGGCGAAGTGGAAGTCTATGAAGTACGAATCCCTGAGGAATGGGACGGCCATCCACTGGGCAAACTGCTGGAGCCGCTCGAACAGTGTTACCCCGTCGCTTTATCGAGAGCGGGCCGCTCCTGCCTGCCTGCGCATGAAATGCAGCTGCAGACAGGCGACCTGCTCAACTTCAGCTCCACGTTTGAAGGAATGCGTGCGATGATGGCGCGTCTTTCCAGAAAGGCGGTGTAAATGAACGTACTCATTGCCGGCGGCGGGCGCACGGGTGCACGTCTTGCCAATTTGCTGATCAACCAGAATTACGAGGTCTGCCTGGTCGAGAATCGCCGCGAACTGCTGGTGAATTTGCATCAGGAATTGCCCACCGAAGTGATCTATGAAGGCAATCCGGTGGATCCCAGCGTTCTGGAAGCGGCAGGCATCCGTGAAGCACACGTCCTGGCTGCTGTGACCAACTCCGACTCGAACAACCTGGCAGTTTGCTTTCTCGCCAAGACCATGTTCGAGGTCCCGCGCACGATCTCCCGTATCAACAACCCGAACAACGCCTGGCTTTTCAATGAGAACTTCCATGTGGATGTGGCTTTGAATTCAGCCGATGTGTTTGCGCACCTGATCCAGGAGGAGATGTCGCTGGGCGATATGATGACGATCTTCAAGATTCGCCGTGGAAATTACTCGGTGATCGAGGAAAAAGTCCCACCCGGTGCGAAGGCGATCGGCGTTCCACTCAAAGACATGGACCTGGCGGCACATTGTGTGATCGCCGCCATTATTCGGGACGGCGTGATGACCCTGCCGCGCGGGGATAGCACATTGCAGGCAGATGATGAGATCATTGCGGTCGCCAGCCCCGAAGGAGCACGGAAACTCGCAGATTTGCTGGCATTCCCCGTCTACCCAGTGAGAAATGGCAAAAAGGAATAATAGATCTTCACTACCGGAGTGTTTTTGTGGCGCCATGTGGTTTTTTTACCACAACGGGCACGAAGTACCACGAAGGAAGAGTCTTAAGATTTGCCTTTGTGCCCCTTTGTGACCTTCGTGGTGAGGATTTTGAGTTTTGTCCGGTAGCAAATAATAGATCCTCAAGGTTCGGACACGGATAGCCCCGTGAATGTTTTAGCCACGGGTTTCACAGATGGGCGCGGATTTCTTCATTAATCAGTGAAAATCCGTGAAATCTGCGGCGAAGATCGATCAATCGAAATTGACCGAATCGAAACCCTTACGGTATAATGACATGCCTGTCTTGAAAAGTAGGTCAGGCTACAAGCCTGACCATTTTAAATCACAAGTTTTGGCGGGACGCCTTCCGATAAACCCGCCCTACCAAGCAATTATTTTCAAAGTGAGGAACGAAAAATGGTTAAACGTACGTACCAACCGAAGATCCGCCGCCGCGTGCGCGTGCATGGTTTCCGCCAGCGCATGGCGACGGCTGATGGCCGCGCGGTTTTGAAGCGCCGGCGTCTGCGCGGCCGCCATCAATTAGCGGTGACCGCCAACAAGCATGTCAAGAAAGTCCGCTGGTAGGCGGCAAGTCAAATCGAGCAGGTTCGAGGGTACGGGTGCAGAGAAAATTCCGTCTGACCCGCTCCGAAGACTTCAAGCGGGTGCGGCGTTCCGGCAAGTCCTATGCCCACCCGCTTGTTGTGTTGATAGTGCAGGTACATGACCAGCCGCGTCTGAAGGTTGGCGTCGCAGCCGGGAGGACGGTGGGAACAGCCGTCTATCGCAATCGTGCCAAACGTCTCTTGCGCGAAGCGCTGCGGCCCCTGATCCCAAACATTCGATCCGGCCTCGACTTGATCCTGATCGCCCGCCCCAGCCTTGTCTCTGCCACCCTGGAAGAAACCCGCCAGGCCCTGCTCACCCTTCTGCAACGTGCCCAAATCCTGATCCCTCTGAATGAATCCTGAAGCTCATTCGCACGATTACCCCAATGAACCGCGTCTCCGGGATATGCCGCGTACGATCGGCAACTGGCCGCGCATCGCCATCCTGGCACTGATCCGGCTCTACCAGATGACCCTCGCGCGCGGTTTGCCGGCAAATACCTGCCGGTTCTATCCCTCCTGCTCGCATTACGGATATCAGGCTGTATACAAGCATGGCGCCATCAAAGGTTCCCTGATGGCCGGCTGGCGTGTGCTGCGATGCAACCCATTCAACCCCGGGGGCTACGATCCCGTCCCATAGGAGTACTTTTTTTCAATGAGAAAGAAATTTGTCCTTGTATCCACGATCCTGCTCGGCGCTTTTCTTTTAAGCGCCTGTGCAGGCGGACCCGTGCATGGCAGCACCTGGCCCGGTTTAGCCACAGATGGAAACACGATGTATCTGACCGATGGCTCCGTATATGCCGTCAATTTGAACGATGGCAGGCAGCTCTGGAGGTATCCCGGCAGCACCAAACTGATCTTCTATGCGCCTCCCGCGATTACCCCCGATGGACTTGTGATTGTTGGCAGCGCGGGGACTGACTATAGTCTGATTGCCCTCAACCCCAGCGACATCAACCCGGAAACCAGGGCTCCTTTCGAAGCCTGGAAATTCAGCGGCGCCAGGGATCGCTGGGTGGCTGCGCCTCTGGTGGCAGGCGACAAGCTGTTCGCTCCCAATTCAGATGGTAATCTCTATATTCTGGATTTGCAGGATGGACGATCTGTCAAAGATGCCACCGTGGTGGAGATCAGCGGCCGGCTCTGGGCACAGCCTACGACAGATGGTGAACGCATTTACGTGACCTCACTCGATCACAGCGTCACTGCCATTGATGCGAATACCTATGATATTCTCTGGCGTGAGGATCTCGGAGGCGCGGTGCCCGGCTCGGCCGTCCTCGGCGGAGATGGAATGTTGTACGTCGGCTCGCTTGCCTCACAACTCGAAAGGTTCGATCCAGTCACTGGAGCGCACCAGCCTGTCCTCGATGCCGAAAACTGGATCTGGAGTACACCGGCCGTGGAAGGTGATACACTTTACTTTGGTGATGTAGACGGCAATTTCTATTCATTCAATACTGCAACTGGAAGCTTGAACTGGAAGCCTGTCAAGCCTGACGGTCCCATTACTGCCAGCCCGCTGATCAGGGAAGACCATATTCTGGTCGCGACCGAATCAGGTTCGATCTTTGCTGTAAGCCGTGAGAATGGCAGAGTGCTTTGGACTGTGGAAGTTGGCGGTAAGATCTACACAACACCTGCTCCAGCCGGCGACTTGACCATTGTTGCCCCGCTGGAAACAGAATTTTACCTGTCGGCTTTGGATGCAAACGGCCGCCAGGTTTGGCCCTTTACCCCCGAAGATTAGAGGAACTATGGGACAGATATGGAATGTATTTATCGCCCTTTTTGTTAATGTGCTGATATGGATCTATGATGTCGTCGGCAATAATTTTGGTCTGGCGATCATCCTGTTCACCATTTTGATCCGGATCGTCACCTGGCCGCTGAACGCCCAGCAAATGAAGGGCGCAGCCGCCATGCAGGAATTGCAGAGCGATAAGGACTGGCAGGCCATTCAAAAGAAGTATGCGAAGGACAAGGAAAAACTTGCGCAGGAACAAATGCGTGTCTATCGCGAGAAAGGCATCAATCCCTTCAGCTCCTGCCTGCCCACGTTGATCCAATTCCCGATCATCATCGCGCTCTACCAGAGTATTATTCGCGCCCTGGCAACGACGCAACTGGATCTTTTGAAACTTTCACGAAGCATTTGGCTCCCCAACGTTTCCGAACTCATTCCACTCAACAGTAAATTCCTGTGGATGGATCTGGGGCACCCTGAATCGGTTGTGATTTTCGGATTGGCGATTCCAACGCTGGCATTGATCGTTGCCATTACCACATATATTCAAGCCAAATTGACCATGCCTACCTCCACGACGCCGGGTGACCAGGGTGCGGCGATGAGCGGCATGATGAGCATTTACATGCCGTTGCTGTTGGGTTATTTCGCTCTGACCTTTGCATCAGGCCTTTCGGTATATTTCATTACCAGTAACGTTTTGGGTATTGTTCAGTATGCCATGCAGGGCAAAGCCAATTGGCGAAATTTGATTCCCGGAGCATTGAAGAAAAAGTAAGGAGACGGGGATGATCAAAAAAACAACATTGGAAATCATTGCGCCCACCGTCGAAGAAGCCATTGCGCAGGGACTCGCTCAATTGGGATTGACGGCCGACGCGGTCAGCGTGGAAGTTTTGGATGCCGGCACCAAAGGCTTTTTGGGTTTGGGGAAGCCCCAGGTCCGCGTTCGTTTGACGGTAAACCCCGCCGGGGGCGCGGCGGAGGTTCAAACGGAATCAGCCCCGGCACCCGCGCCGGAAGCGGAGCGCCTCGTGACCAGGGCGGCAGCGGCCGCAGATGCCCGTCAGGGTGCTCCCGTTATCTCTGCCCCTGCGGAGAAAGAGCCTGAATCCCAGCCCGAACACGACGCCTTGCTGGATCGCACCGAGTCGGTGATCTCGAAAATGCTGCACCTCCTCAACCTCGAAGCGCAGGTCTCCGCGAATTACGGACCCAGCGAGCGCGACGGCCACCGCAACATCCACGTGGATATTCGCGGCAATGACCTGAGTGTGCTGATCGGCCGCCGCTCCGAAACGCTGGCTGCTTTCCAATACATTGCTTCCCTGATCGTGGGCAAGGGAGAACAGCAATTTGTGCAACTGAACGTGGATGTGGAGGGCTACCGTGACCGCCGGGAAAAACAGTTGATGCAGATGGCGAAGCGTATGGCGGACCAGGTTGCCAAGAGCGGGCGGCGCCAGACCCTCGAGCCGATGCCGTCCGGCGAGCGCCGCATTATCCATATCGCACTACGCGATCACCCCGATGTAAAGACGGAAAGCACAGGTGAGGAACCGTATCGCAAAGTGATGATCCTTCCGAAAAACGGATGAATGCCGCAGGGCAGGTACAAGACCTGCCCTTTTTCATCCCTGTCGTGTAGCGATGTGGGTCTCACGGTATAATTCATACATGCCGGATCTTGTCTCATTGGAGCCTGTGGATTATCTTGTGGTTGGTCATGTGGCGCACGACCTCACTCCGGAGGGTCCGCGCCTGGGTGGGACAGCCGCGTATTCGGCGCTGACCGCGCGGGCATTGGGCGTGCGCGCAGGGGTGGTGACTGCCGTCGGTCCCGAAACCTCTCTTGCGGCTCTCCAGGATATCCCGGTGGTTTCTCTTCACTCTCCAAGAAGCACGACATTCGAAAATATTTACAGCGGGCATGAACGCACTCAGTATGTGCGTGCCCAGGCTGCGCGGATCGATTTCCAGCATGTACCGGAGAGCTGGCGAGGCGCCGCGATCATCCATCTCGGCCCGATCGCCAATGAAATGGACTCGAGTTTGCCGGAGAGCTTTTCGCCGGCACTGCTTGGACTCACGCCGCAGGGCTGGATGCGCCAATGGGGCACGGATGCACGCGTTGCCCCTGCCGCCTGGCAGGGCGCAGAGACAGCTCTGCGGCGCGCGGGGGCCGTGGTGATCAGCCGCGAGGATGTCAGCGGTGATGAGGAACTGATCGAGCATATGGCGCATCAAACGCCTGTGCTGGCTGTGACCGAAGCTGCGGCGGGCGCGGTCCTGTATTGGAACGGTGACCGCCGGCGCTTCCGGGCGCCTCCGGTGCCGGAAATCGATGCCACCGGCGCGGGCGATGTTTTCGCGGCGGCTTTTTTTATCCGCCTGCTGACCACGCGCGACCCGTGGGAAGCGACGCGCTTTGCAACCCTGGTCGCCTCGCGTTCCATCACCCGGGTCGGTTTGGACGGAATTCCGACCCTGCCTGAGATCGAAGAATGTAAGATCGAAGTTCTGCACTAATCACTAATCGCTGATCGCTAATCGTAAATCACATGACTCGCATCTATACCCTCGTCAACCAAAAAGGCGGAGTAGGCAAGACGACAACCGCCATCAACCTCGGCGCGTATCTCGCTCAAATGGGACAGCGCGTGCTGGTCGTTGACCTCGACCCGCAGGCGAACGCGACCTCGTGCCTCGGCGTGGATAAACGCACCGTGCAGGAAAGCACCTATGATGCCCTGCTCAACGGCGATGTGCCGGCTTCGTCCATTCTTTTTAATGAACGGCTTCAGCTTTCCCTCCTGCCCTCTTCGCCGTCGCTGGCGGGTGCGGAGATCGAGCTGGTCGAGGAGTCGAGCCGCGAATTTCGCCTGCGGAACGCCCTCGCCGCGCTGGATGGCAAATATGATTACATCCTGATCGATTGCCCTCCTTCGCTTGGCATTCTCACCGTCAATGGACTGGTCGCGGCGCGCGACGGTGTGCTGGTTCCCGTGCAATGCGAGTATCTCGCTCTGGAGGGCTTGGGCCAATTGACCCAGACCATCGAACGAGTCCAGTCGGCGCTCTTTCCGGGCCTGCGCGTGCGCGGCGTGGTGTTGACCATGTTCGACCCGCGCACCAATCTTTCCAGCGATGTCGTGAAGGAAGTGAAGAGTCATTTCCCTGGACTGGTCTTTCAGAGCATTGTGCCGCGCAGCATCCGCCTGGCGGAGGCGCCCTCCTACGGACTGCCCATCTCTACCTATTCTCCAGCCTCTGTCGGTGCGCGCGCCTATGAAGCACTTGCAAAAGAGTTATTGAAAGGCGATGGAGTAAAGGTCAAGGATGAAGGATGAAGGCAGAAGGATGAAGAAAAATATTCTCTTCATTCATCCCTCATAATTCATCCTTCATCTTTTAAAAAGGAGATTCATTCATGCCTCCACGTTCCGGCCTCGGCAAAGGACTCGATGCCCTCATCCCAACCGGTCAAAAAACATCCGGTCCCAGTGGCGAGGGTGGTGTCACCCAGGTCCCGATTGACTTGATCCAGCGCAACCCGCGCCAGCCGCGCGAGAAGTTCGATCTCGAGGAACTGGACAATCTCGCCGCCTCCATTCGTGAGCACGGCGTCATCCAGCCTCTGATCGTTTCCCCCAGCAAAGGCGGACTGTACACTCTGGTCGCGGGGGAACGCCGTTTGCAGGCCGCTCGCAAGGCGGGATTGAAAACCGTGCCGGTTGTCATCCGTCACGCGACGGACCAGCAGTTCCTTGAACTGGCGCTCATTGAAAACGTCCAGCGCGCCGACCTGAACGCTATTGAGGAAGCCGAGGCATACCAGCATCTCGCCAGGGAATTCAAGCTGTCTCACGAAACGATTGCGGCGCGCGTGGGCAAAAGCCGGGTGGCAGTCACAAACACGCTGCGTTTGCTCGATGCATCGGCGCCCGTCAAGCAGGCATTGGTGGATGGCAGAATCACGGAGGGCCACGCGCGCGCCCTGCTGGCAGTGACCTCTGCAAAGGCACAGGAAGACGTGTTGAACAAGGTTGTGAACCTTGATCTCAGCGTCCGCCAGACGGAGGCGCTGGCGTCAAAACTGTCGGGGAGGAAACCGGCCTCCAAAAAGAGGTCCAGCCAAAGCGCGGATGTGACCGATGTCGAGCGTCGCCTGCAGTCCAGTTTGGGTACGCGGGTTTCCCTCAAGCATGGCAAAAAAGGCGGGACAGTCACCATCTATTATTATTCGAATGAAGATTTGGATGCCCTGCTGGAAAAATTAACTTGATATTTCAAACCTAACAGGTCTCGAAGACCTGTTAGGTTTTTGAATTGAATATGAAACTTCTTTACAACGCTTTTATTCATACCCAGGATCCGTCGCATCCAACCGGATCAGCGATTCTGATCGACCGCGAACGCATCGTCGCGGTTGGAGAAGCGAATGTTCTTTTGTCGCAATACCCGAATGTCGAGAAGCAGAACATGGAGGGGCGTGTCATCCTGCCTGGTCTGACCGACGCCCATTTGCATTTGCAGCAGTACGCGCTCAGTTTGCAAAAGGTGGACTGCGAAACCGACACAAAAGAGGAATGTCTGCGCCGGGTGGCAGAGCGCCTGAAGAGCACCAGGCCGGGTGAATGGATTTTAGGTCACGGCTGGAATCAAAATGTTTGGAATCCCCCTCTCCCTTTCGCGCTGAGCGGAGCGGCAGCAGAGATGAAGCGGGGAGAGGGGCCAGGGGTGAGGGGGTGGTCTTCTGCCTCCGAGCTGGATGCTATTGCGCCGAACAATCCTGTCTATCTCACTGCCAAGTCGTTACACGCCTCCTGGGCAAATACGGCTGCGCTGAAACTTGCGAACATCACGTCGCAGACACCGGATCCGCAAAACGGGCAGATCCAGCGCGACGCGAAAGGCAGCGCCACAGGTATTCTGCTCGAGAGCGCGATGGATCTGGTTACTGCGGTCATCCCAGAGCCGACGATTGCTGAAATTGCAGAGGCGATGGAAAAGGCGCAGGCCATTTTGTGGAAGATGGGACTCACCGGTATCCATGACTTCGATCGCCGCGATTCATTTCTGGCACTCCAGCAGCTCCGCGCTCAGGGCAAACTCAGACTGCGCGTGCTCAAGAACCTGCCGGTTGAACTGCTCGATCAGGCTTATGAGCTCGGTCTGAGCGCCGGCTTCGGCGACGACTGGCTGCGGATCGGTTTTATCAAAGCGTTCATGGATGGAGCCCTCGGCCCGCATACGGCTGCCATGTTCCAGCCTTATGTCGGAGAAGAAACCAACCGCGGCATTCTCAATATGGATCGCGAGGAGCTTTTTGAGCATGGACGGAAAGCCGCCCAGGCAGGGCTGGCAATGGCTGTCCATGCGATTGGCGATCGCGCCAATCATGAAGTTCTCGCTGCGTTCGAGCAGTTGCGCAAGTACGAACTGGAAAATGGAATGCCCGCGCGCCGCCATCGCATCGAGCATGTCCAGGTGCTGCATCCCGACGATGTGAAGCGCCTTGGCAAAATGAACATCATTGCGTCGATGCAGCCCATCCATGCCACCTCCGACATGCTCATGGCGGATGCCTTCTGGGGGGAACGGTCCCGCCTGGCGTATGCCTGGAAGACTCAACTGCAGAACGGCGCGCCTCTCGCGTTCGGATCGGACGCGCCGGTCGAATCACCGAATCCGTTTTGGGGATTGTACGCCGCAGTAACCCGCAGGCGCCTCGACGATTCCCCCTCCGCCGAGGGCTGGTACCCGGAACAAAGGTTGACGATGGCGGAAGCCTGGGCGGGATTCACTCTCGGGCCCGCCTACGCCGCAAACATGGAGACCCGCCTCGGCCGCCTCGCCCCGAATTATCTCGCCGACCTGATCGTGCTGGAAGCTTCGCAGGATCCCTTTACCTGTGCTCCGGAGGATTTGCTTGCGATGCAATCTTCAGCTACAATGGTAGGCGGAGAATGGGTCTATACCTCTGCCACCATAGGCGGCGGCTTGAGCTAAGAAAATCATGGCAGATCAACATCGCCTTACACCTGAGATGCTTGTGCCGCGGATGGGGGAACACCTGATTCGTAAGGGCCTCATCACAGCGGAGAATCTGCAGAAAGCACTCGATTATCAACAGGAAGCGACTGCCAAAGGCAAGCCGATTCTGCTTGGACAGGCGCTCATCGATCTCAACCTGCTGGAGCGCGCCGAGATCGACCAGGCTGTCACCGAGCTGATTATCCAGCTGCGTTCCGCGCTGCAGGTGGCGAATCGGACGCTCGAACGCCGCGTCGAAGAGCGGACGGCAGAGTTACAGAAAGCCCTTGAGCGCGTCTCGGAACTGAGCCAGCTTAAATCCAATTTCGTTTCGAATATTTCCCATGAATTACGAACTCCCTTAACTCATATCAAGGGTTATGTCGAATTAATGGTCACGGACTCGCTTGGACCACTCACCGAAGAACAGCGCCACGCTTTGCAGGTGAGCCAGCAATCAACGAGCAAACTCGAGTCGCTGATCGAGGATCTCATCATGGTTTCACTCGCCTCGCGCGGGGAAATGAGTATCAAACAGGAGACCGTGGATATTTGTCGCCTGGCGAATCTGACGATCAAATCACATACGCCGCATGCCCAGGAGCGTGGTGTCGATTTGCAGATCAGGATCGATGAGAACGTTCCTCTCGTTCAGGCCGATTCGCAGAAAATTGCCTGGGTGTTGTACCAGCTCGTTGATAACGGAGTCAAATTTACGCCTTCGGATGGACGCGTTGTGGTGAGCGTCAAACGCGAAGGAGAGCATCTCGTGATTGTCTCGGTGACCGATACGGGGATCGGCATTCCAGCCAACCGGCTGGAAGATATCTTCGAACCGTTCCATCAACTCGATGGTTCCGCCACGCGACACTATGAAGGCACCGGATTGGGGCTCTCCCTGGTCCGCCAGATCATTGAAGCACACGGTTCCATGCTGGAAGTGCAGTCGCTGGAAGGGCATGGTTCGATGTTCAAATTTCCCCTGCTGGCAGCCGCCGACTCGAAACCATGATGGACAGCCACACGCTTGCCTACTTGCAGGAATTGATGCAGAGCGCCACGAATGGGGAAACTTCGCGTGGCACGATCGAGAATTTCATGGTGACTCTGCGTAAAGAGTTTGTGTTCGATAATGTTGCCGTTTATCTTCAGGATGAAGAAACCGGGATCCTCGAAATCGCGTACGCGCGCGCCGTCGGCCGTTCCAAAGATGCAGAAGCCGATGCAGCCTGGGGCGATGAGTTTGCGGGCCAGGTCGTCAAAAAAGGCAAACTTCTCCTGCAAAATCCCAAAGCCGACGTTTTACCTGATGATCGCCTGCATCAAGCGTACCTGCTTGGCTTGCCGATCCTGATCGGAGCAGAGGTCCAGGGAGCGCTGGTCTTCGTCCGATTTGGGGGACCTGTTTACGAGACGGACCATATCGCGATTGCCTCCCTGGCAGCAGAACTGCTTTCGGCGTTGTTCGAGCGTGCCCGCTGGTCAGAGATGCGAGAGGACCTGCAGGATCTTAAACGCCAGATGCAATTGCAGGAGGATTTCGTCAGCACGATCTCTCATGAACTGCGCACGCCGCTGGGTTTTATCAAAGGCTACAGCACCAGTCTCCTGCGGCAGGATACAAGCTGGGATGCGGAAACCCAGCGCGAGTTCCTGTCGATCATCGACGAGGAGGCTGACCGGCTTTCCCTTTTGATCGAGAACGTACTCGAGTCCGCCCGCCTGCAGAGCAAGACCTTACCGCTGCGCTTCCAGCCCCTCCGGCTGGACGCCGTTCTACGGGATGTAGTCCAGCGCATCCATGCCCGCCACAAAGACCTGGACATCAGCATGCAGCTCGATACTGTCCCACCGGTCTACGGGGATGGCGTGCGGCTGGCGCAGGTCTTTGAGAACCTTTTCACCAATGCCATCAAGTACGCGCCCGGCGCGCTCATTGTGATCCTGCTGAATCAGGTGGATGATAATGCCATGATTTCCTTTATTGACCATGGTCCCGGCATCCCCAAAGAAGCCCTGCCGCTGATTTTCGAACGCTTCTACCGGGTGCGCGGCGAAAGAACGATCACAGGGACGGGCCTGGGTCTCTATATTTGCAAGCAGATAATCCAGGCACATCGTGGTAAGATTTGGGCAGAATCCACTCCCGGCCAGGGAACAACGTTTTTCATTGAACTGCCCATCGACTCATCTGGGTAACACAAAGAGGAGGCACTATATGGCAAAACGCATTCTGATCGTTGATGATGAACCTCGCTACCTGCGCTTGCTCGAAGCCAATCTGCGGACGGAGGGGTACGAAGTGGTTACCGCCCAGGATGGGATCCAGGCTGTCAGCGTTTTTTCCGATCAGCCCATCGACCTTGTGCTCATGGATGTGATGATGCCAAAACTCGATGGCTTTGGCGCAACCCAGCGGATTCGGGAATTTTCCGGCACTCCCATTATTATTCTCACCGCCAAAGGGGATGAACAGGACCGCGTCCGCGGCCTGGACCTGGGGGCCGATGACTATCTTGTCAAGCCATTTTCGGCAACGGAGCTGCTGGCGCGCGTCCGCGCCGTGCTGCGCCGCGCCCAGCCTCCCAGTGAAGTGGGCCAGTCACGCTTTTTCACGCACGATAATCTAAAGATCGATTTTGCCCGCGCCGAGGTCTGGCGCGGCGAACAGCCCATCTCTCTTTCGGCGACCGAGTACCGGCTGTTGTTGCAATTTGCCCATCATGTCGGCAAGATCATGACATCGGAAGAACTTCTGACCAGTGTCTGGGGACCTGAATATCGCAGCGACAAGGAAATCCTTTGGGTGAGTATCGCCCGCCTGCGTCAGAAGCTGGAGGATGACGCGCACAATCCCAAACACATTGTGACCCGCTCCGGGTTGGGATACCTGATGCCGCCCATCGAAGAATGAAAACGTAAGCACGAGGAGGCTGTTGTGGTTGGTAAATGTATTCTCGTTGTCGACGATAACCCAGCCAGCCGTGTTTTTCTTGTAAACCACCTCAAAGGAAAACAGTTCACGGTTTCGGAAGCTCCAACCGGCAAGGATGGTCTGATCATTGCCTGGCGCGACCAGCCCGATCTGGTCCTGTTCGATCCCACCTTGCGGGATATCCCGGATCAGGAGTTCATTTCCAAACTGCGCAATGACCCCCGCACCAGCAGAACTCCGCTGGTGGCGCTGTCAACGGACGCGAGTCCGGCGCGCAGGGAAAGATGTTTGAATGCCGGTGTGAACGGCTACCTGGTCAAAGCAACGGGAGCGGTCCTTGCGCTGGAAGAAACTCTTGCTCGAATATTTACGGCGGAACCTCCCGCGCTTCGCCCGATCAAAGTGGAGGAACCCGAAGCGGAGGAACCCAAAGTTGAAGAGACAAAGGGGGAGGGGAAGAATGGTTCGCTGATCGTCTTCCTGAGCGCGAAAGGAGGGACGGGGACTTCCTCGCTTTGTGCCAATCTCGCCATGAACATTCAACAGGCACAGCCGGAGGCACGCGTTGTGGTCGCCGACCTGGTCCTGCCGATCGGTTCGATTGGCCAGATCGTTGGGGCGGAGGGGAAAATAAACCTGGTCACCGTATCGGATCTGCCGCCCGGACAAACCAACGTCGACTATTTTTACAGGAACCTGCCGAAGCCGCAAACCTGGCAGTTCCAGTTATTAGCCGGCTCACCGGATCCTCAGCAGGCGAACAGCATCAAGGGCGAGCGCATCGGCCAGATTGTGGATACGCTGCGCTCCGGCTACGATATTGTTATCCTGGACATCGGGCGTGCGCTCTCGCGCATCAGCCTGCCTCTGATCCAGAAGGCGGACCTGATCCTGCTGGTTGTTTCCACGGACCAGGGCACGGTCCAATTGACAAAAACGGTTTGGGATTATTTGCAAACCCAGGGCATTGAAAGCCAGAAGATCTGTGCCATTCTGAATCGCGCGGTTGGGCTGGAAGGTGTGACCAAGGCGCAGGCAGAGGAGATCATCGGTCTGCCGATCAAAACGACACTGCCTTACATGGGCGGTAATTTTGCCCTCGCCAACAACTTAAATCAGCCCATTACCATCAAGTACCCTACCGACACCGCCTCCATTATCTTTAAGGAGACGGCTGCCGACATGGTCAAACGGGTGCGCAGTCTGCGGGACCAGTCGATCACCTAAAGAAAATGCAAAGTACTTTATAAAGAAAGTGCAAGGTAATTTCCAGTCTGTTTCGACTACACTCTATGGTGGGTTTCACTCTGCAAAATAGCGACATTCCCCGTTAGTGTCGCTATTTTCATCGAAGAAAGAGAGTTGCACGCTTTTCCCAGGCGTGATTCATGAGAGGTGCCATGACAATCGAATATGATGAAAAAGGCAAGATCTTCACGGACATCGTGTCCAAGGTCGCCGTCCAGGCTACGATTCAGACAACCACGCACATGCTCCGCGGAAACGTCCACGTGCGCAGGGATCAACGGATCAAGGACGAACTGGACATCAATGAGAATTTCCTTGCGCTCACGCAGGTCAGCGTGTTGGGCCCCGATGGCCAGACCCTCTTCCAGGCGCCGTTCCTGGCTGTGCGGCGTTCGCACATCGTGTGGGTCATTCCGGAAGAGGATCAGCGCAAGGAGGAAACGTCGTAATGTCTACTCCAATTGCATCCAATTTTACGAGGCTGACCTCCGCCGATTTGCTTAAATTCAAGCGCTATCTGATCGAGAATGTCGGTCGTTCCATGGAAGGCGAGGAGTTGCAGCTTGGCGACCGCGCCGAGTTCATGAAACAACGGCTGCAGGAAGTGTATGTCCAGACCAAAGTTGTCCTGCCCGAAGACATTCGCAAACAGATCTTCCACGATATTATCGATGAGCTGACGGGCTACGGGCCGATCCAGCCTCTGTTAGAGGACCCGGAGGTCACTGAAGTGATGGTGAACGGACCCAAAAAAGTGTTCGTCGAAAAAGCCGGCAAGTTGATCAAGAGCGCCATCACGTTCGATGATGACGATCATGTTATGCGAATTATTGACCGCATCATTCTGCCCCTCGGCCGCCGCGTGGACCCGGACAGCCCCACGGTCGACGCGCGTTTGCCGGACGGTTCACGTGTGAATGCCGTGATCCGCCCCGTCTCCATCGACGGGCCCTCCATCACGATCCGCAGATTCTCAAGGGACAAACTTTCCGTTCAGCAACTGATCGATTATGGTTCATTGACGCCGAAGATGGCGGAATTTATTCGTGCCTGTGTTCTGGCGCACTTGAATATCGTCATTTCAGGAGGGACTGGTTCCGGAAAAACCACCCTTCTCAATGTCCTTTCGAGCTATATTCCGGAAGAAGAACGAATCGTTACCATCGAGGATGCCGCCGAGCTGCAGCTGCAGCAGGATCATGTCTTGCGCATGGAGACCAAGGTTCCCAACCTGGATGGGAAAGGCGCTGTATCCATCCGCGATCTGGTTCGCAACGCCCTGCGCATGCGGCCGGATCGTATCATTGTCGGTGAATGCCGCGGCGGCGAAGCCCTGGATATGCTGCAGGCGATGAACACCGGTCATGATGGTTCGCTGACTACAATCCATGCCAATTCACCGCGCGACACACTTTCGCGTCTGGAAACCCTGGTGTTGATGGCGGGTATGGAACTTCCCTTAAAAGTTGTGAGACAACAGATTTCGTCAGCCATCGACCTCATCATACAGCAGGCGCGTTTGAAAGATGGTTCCCGGAGAGTAACGGCCATCACGGAAGTCGTTGGCATGGAAGGCGATACCGTGGTCATGACCGACATTTTCAAGTTCGAACAGACGGGCGTCGGTCAGAATGGCAAGATCCTGGGTGAATTGAAACCAACGGGGATCCGCCCGCTCTTTAGCCCGCGCCTGGAAGCCGCCGGTTTCAAACTCGGCGCCGATATTTTTATGGCAAACAGTGGATCGAATCCAGGGCAAAGACGATAGTATTCCATAGCCTCTGCTATAATCAGGGCTGGGCCTGGAGCATACCAGGCGTTCCAGAGGATTCATGGATACAAAGTCGCAGATCACGATTCGCACAAAGAAGCTTGGAGTATTAATCCGTGATGCGCGCCTTGCGGCGCGTCGCAGTGCACAGGAATGTGCAGAGGCACTAGGCATAAAGAAAAGTGCCTTGCGCGCCTATGAAGAAGGGCGCAGGGCACCCTCCCTGCCGGAACTGGAAACACTGGTTTATTACCTCGATTTGCCAATGGAGCATTTCTGGAGCAGGGAGATAAAATCAGGGAGCGCTCCCCGGCATGCGAGACTCGACCTGCCAAAACTGCTGGCTGTGCGCCAGCGCAAGATCGGTGCACTGTTGCGGCAGGAACGCCTAAAAGCCAGTATCTCGATCCGCAATCTGTCACAGCAGACGGGCGTTTCCAGCGCGCGCATCAAGGCGTTCGAGCTGGGAGAACGTCCCATTCCACTGCCTGAACTGGAAGTACTGGTGAGAACCCTGGGCGGAAGGGTCGAAACCTTTTTCGACCGGAGCGGTCCCATCGGCCAGTGGATGATCAGTGAAGAAACGATCCAGCGCTTCCTGGAAATGCCCATGGAATTGCGTGAATTTGTTTCCATGCCGGTCAACCTTCCTTATTTGGAACTAGCAATGAAACTCAGCAATATGTCCAAGGATAAATTGCGTTCGGTGGCGGAAGATTTGCTGGATATTACACTGTAGAGATGAACGTGGATCAACTCAATCCCCAGGCACTTGCCGATCAAGGCAAGCAGGAATACGAAAAAGGAAGTTACCTCGCCGCGGCGGATCTGTTTTCGCAGGCGGCGCTGGCGTATAAATCTGTTTCGGATGAACTGAGCGCGGCGGAGATGAAGAATAATCAGAGTGTCGCGCTGCTGCAGGCTGGGAAAGCCAGGGAAGCACTGCAGGCGACGGAGGGGACCGAAGCGGTCTTTCAACAAGCGGGCGACCTCAAACGTCAGGGCATTGCGATCGGCAACCGCGCCGCGGCACTCGAAGGACTCAAGAAATGGCAGGAAGCACTGGCTGAATATGACCGGGCAGCCTCCATCTTCGAACAAATTGATGAAGGAGACATGCACTCGATGGTCCGCCAGGCGGCTGCCAATCTCAATCTCAAACGCGGGCACATCGTCGATACGCAGATGGATGTGTACGATTCCTTACGCCTGGTTAAAAAACCGACCCTGACCCAGCGCATCATGAAGTTCCTCATGCGAATTGGGTTGATCAGATAGAACGACTACCCTCACCCTGGCCCTCTCCCCACGGGAGAGGGATGTATGGTGAATAGTGATCAATACACTCGTTCGCCCGGCGGACCTCAGGGATCACCAACAATTATCGAATCTGGTCTTTTTTGAGACCCGCCTCCACCGTCACCTCGACTGGCGTTCGCCGTTGGAATGGCTGGGCGCCCCGTTTTACTGGGCACTGGAGGAAGGCGGACAGATTACGGCTGCACTGGCATGCCCCGAGGAAATTGCAGGGATTGCCTGGATGCGGCTGTTTGTTTATACGGGACGCTGGTCGGCGGAGAATGCCTGGCAGCTCCTTTGGGCCACTGCCAGGCGGGAGATCGAACAGGCGGGCGGCGCGCGTGCCGCGGCGATTGCCATCCAGCCCTGGTTCCAGGAGATTTTGGCGGCGAGCGGATTCGAGAACCGCCAGCAGATTGTCCTGCTCGAATGGCGTGGCTTTGCCGGCCAACCGTCGGCTGCGCGTGAGACGGCCGGGATTCGCATCCGCAAGATGACGGAAGCTGATCTGCCTGAGGTCGAAAAGACGGATGCAGCCTCCTTCGACCCGTTGTGGCAAAATCCACTGGAGACTCTTCGCCGGGCTTTCGCGCAGGCTTTGTATGTCACGGTGGCTGAGAATGAAGCCGGGATCATCGGCTATCAATTGAGCACAGGCGGCGGGCAGCGCGCTCACCTGGCGCGGCTGGCAGTGCACCCGGCCGGCCAGGGCAAAGGGGTGGGGAGCGCTTTACTCAGCGATCTGTTCACCTATCTTACCGATACTGGCATTTCAAGGCTTTCTGTCAATACCCAAAGCGATAACCGGATTTCATTGAGCCTGTACCAGCGCATGGGGTTCGTGCGTACGGGCGAGCAATATCCTGTGTATACTTTCGACATCCCCGCCAGGGCAAAGGAGGCGACATGACCGCCAGAGAAGATGCAGTGATCATTAATTCGCTCGTACGCCAGGCATTGACCTCTGCTCAGGAGGTGATGGGCGATAACGGCTTGAACGCCGTCCTGCGCACAACCGGGTTGGAACGATTTATCGGCAACTTTCCGCCAGACAATCTCGAGCCGTCCATTCCGGCTTCGCAATATGCCCAATTGAATCAGGCGATCGAAGATTTTTATGGCCGCGCCGGAAAAGGAATGCTGCGCCGGATCGGTAAAGCCTCCTTTCAATATGGCGTGAGGGAACAAGCCGCCCTGCTGGGGGTTGCCGGTGTGGCAATCAAGCTGCTGCCGGAAAAACAGCGTATCAAATTCATTTTGAATGGCATGGTCGATGCGCTGAAAAAGAGCAACCCGCAGGTGGAGGCCTGGGTGGATGATAGCGGCGACAGGCTTGCCTATATTGAATCCACCTGCGCGATCTGCCACAGCCGCCATTCCGAAACGCCGATCTGCCATCTTTACGTTGGCTCCATTACCGAAGCTGTGCAATGGGCAACGGGGAAGGAACACGAGGTGATCGAAACCCATTGCATGGCAAAAGGTGATCCCTATTGCAGGTTCGAAGTAGGAGAAGCCCGCCCGTGAGTGAAACACGGTTTTCCAGCCGTATTCTTCACCGCTTTGTCGAAACGGTCGCGCTGGAATTGGGGGCGGATCAATTCCATGCCATGCTTGCCATTTCAAAATTACCTCCTGAATGGGCAAAGCCTGAAACGTTCATGCGAATGGATCCAACCGAATCGGCAAAGATTTACGCGTCGCTCCAGGCCGCGCTGCGCACCTATTACGGGCGCGGCGCGCGCGGCGTCCTCCTGCGTGTGGGTCAGCGCCTCTGGGACCTGCTTTTGGAGGATGCCGCGCTGGTGGGCAAAGCACAGGCGGCTTTAATCAAGCGATTGCCGCTGACGATACGAGGCAAGTCCACCCTGGAACTGCTGGCGCGTTCGATCGGAACTCAGTCGGGCGATGTCACGGTCCATACTCTGGACCTTGACCTGCTCTTCGTGGACCATGTCTCGCCGGCCGCCCGGGATCATTACAGCTCGCACCCGATCTGCTTCGTCACCCAGGGCTTGATCCGCGCGAGTCTTTTCTGGGCAACCGGACAGGAGTTCGATGTGGAGGAAACCTCCTGCAGGGCCATGGGACAGAAAACCTGTGAGTTCAAGATCATCCCGGGCAGGGCAGCGTGAAAGCCTTCGAAGCAAAACTGGATGGCCAGGATGGCACTCCGTTTTATGTCCAGGGCTGGGAGCCCGATCACACGGAACCCAAGGCATTGATCGCACTTGTGCATGGATTGGGTGAACATACCGGGCGTTATGCCCACGTTGGTAAAGCGATGACCGAGGCAGGTTATGCACTGGCTGGCTTTGACTTGCGGGGTCACGGCAAGTCGGGCGGCGCACGCGGACACACTCCCTCGCTTGACGCATACATGCAGGATATCCGCCAGTTCCTTGGACTATTGAAACAACGGTATCCCGATATCCCGCACTTTTTGTATGGGCACAGCCTGGGCGGAGTCCTGACACTTGCCTATGCAATTCAATATGGCGCGGGATTAAAGGGCGTGATGGTCACAGGCCCGGGACTGCATGCCGCTCTCCAGGAACAAAAAGCAAAAGTCGCCGCGGTCAAGCTGCTGGGAGCGTTCCTGCCAGGCGTGACGATGCACAGCGGGCTTGACCCCGCGACGATCTCGCGCGACCCGGAGGTAGTGCAAACCTATCTTGAGGATTCCCTGGTCCATTACAATGCCAGCCTGGGATTCGGAAAGGCAGGCTTGACCGCGATCGATCTTTGTTTTACGCGCGCCCGGGAATTTCCGGCGCCGCTGCTGATCATGCATGGCACAGGGGACAGGCTGGCTTATCCAAGCGGCAGCGAAGATTTTGCAAAACTTGTCGAGGCGGCGGGCGGCGATGTGACCCTGAAATTGTGGGACGGTTTGTATCATGAAGTCCATAATGAGCCTGAAAAAGCGGACGTCTTCAAGTTTATGATCGAATGGCTGGATGAGCATTTATAAAAATGCATTTTTAGCCGGGAATTCCGCGACCCCCATCTGAGGCTTTGGCGTGCGGCGCGGCGAGAGAAGCGCCAGCATGTTCCTTCCCGCTAAGGTCTTGTAACCCGGATGTCGCCAGCGCACGTCGCCGTGCGCCTTTGCAGGGCTCTGCATGTATGGGAAATTTATAAGAACTTACTTACCTTATCCTAGACAAAAGATTTCGCACATGGGAAAATTCAGTTTCGAAATCATTTATAGTGAGGAGCTTTATGAATTCTGACAAGAAGAGCAAACGCCAGGAGCGGCGCGAGAAAATAGCGCGCCAGGACAGGCGCAGTCGTCTGCGCACGATTGGACTCATCATGCTTGGCGCGGCGTTTGTGGTTTTCGCTGTGGTCTGGCCCCAGCTCAGACCACCCGCCGAGGTGGTGGCAGTCGACCCGGGAACGCACCCGAACCCGAACGATAATTCCATGGGCGCCGCGGATGCGCCCATCGTGATCGAGGAATTTTCTGATTTTCAATGTCCATACTGTGAGCAATTCCATCAGGAGACGGAGCCATTGTTGAGACAATATTATATTGATACGGGCAAGGTCCGCTTTGTGTATCGTTCGATGGGGAACTTTGTGAGCGATAATATTGCGCGGTCCACGGGCGCGATCCCAAAGACGGAATCGCAGGATGCTGCTCTGGCAATGTACTGCGCGGGCGATCAGAATAAATTCTGGGAAATGCACGCCCATCTTTTTGCAAATGTGCTTGGGGAGGATGCCGGTTCCTATACGGATGCACGCCTCAAACGGATTGCCGAAACAACCGGCCTGGACATGGAGCAGTTCAATAGCTGCTATGACAGCGGCAAGTATGAGGATCGGGTTCAGCAGGACTTTGAAGACGGCCAGGCAGCCGGGGTCAATGGCACGCCGGGCTTTCTGGTCACATATACGGTCAATGGAGAGGAAAGAACGAAATTGATCGAAGGCGCCCAGCCTTTCACTGTCTTTCAGCAGGAACTCGAAGCGGTTCTGAATGAAATCGAAGCACAGTAAACAAGGAAATTTTCATGAGTCCCGAAAAGATAAGCAAACGTCAGGAACGCCGCGCAAGATTGCAGCGCCAGCAGCAGCAGCAGCGATTGATCACCATTGGCGCGATTGTGCTGGGCGCGACCCTTGTGGTTTTGGCTATGGCCTGGCCGCAGATCCGGTCAACGGGTGAGACCGCTGCGAACAGCATGGCTGTCGGTGAAATTGCTACGATCATACCAGTCAGCCTGCCGGACGCCAATGGATTGGTTTTGGGTGATCCCAACGCACCCGCGCTCGTCGAAGCGTTCGAAGACTTCCAATGTTCTGCCTGTGTGTACTACACAGAGAGCATTGAGACGCGGATTATCTCAGACCTGGTTGCCACTGGAAAAGCGCGCTATATATTCCGGCATTATTCATTCTTTGATGGAGAGGGTGCCGGCAACGGGGGTGAATCCGACCAGGCTGCCAACGCCTCCATGTGCGCGAATGAGCAGGGCAAATTCTGGGAAATGCACCTTACTCTCTATGCCAACTGGGGTGGTGTGAACCAGGGCGCCTTCCGCGACTCCCGCTTACGGGCCATGGCGGAAAGTATCGGGCTGGACATGGATGCCTTCGACGAGTGTTTCAGTACAAATCCATATCAGGCAGAAATCCAGGCAGATTACGACCTGGGCAAGGAGATGCAAGTGAACGGCACGCCAACCGTGTATGTAAATGGCAAACAGGTCGGTCAGCCGGGCATGATTGCCACTTATGACGAGATCGCACAGGCTGTTGAACAGGTTCTCAATGAGTAAGGAAACATAATACCCCGAATTTCAGTAAATCCCAATTTCATGTCACTCTGAGTGAGTGTTCGTTGCGAGCGAAGAGTCTCGGCACAAATTGTAGGAGATTCTTCGTCGCCAGAAAACCACTGGCTCCTCACGCAAAGCGTGACAAATCCGTGATTTACTGAATTTAATAGTTTAAGGCTTTCATCACAGATTACACGGATTTACACAGAAGTAGCCGACCCACTGTGTGGAGTGCCTGCTCCTTCTGTGTCCCGCGGAGCAAAACTCTGTTAAATTCGTGTCTGTCCGTGCAATCTGTGGCTGAATTTTTAAGTTTGGGGTGCGCCATGTTTTTATTTTCCCGCGTGTATAATGAATCAGGAACAATAATCCTGATCGAGGAACTATGACGAAACGTCGCGTCGCTCCCGCCTTGAACTGTGTGCTGCTCTTTGCATTGCTCCTGACCTCATGCGGCGGCTTGCCAGGACTCCAAACCCCTACGCCTGCTGTTCCCACCCCCACACCCTTTCAACAGGCTTTACCGCCCGCGCTGGTGGAAACTGATCCGCCGCTCGGGAGTGTGCTTGGACATCAGTCTCCCATCACGTTCTATTTCAATCAGGCTGTGAACAAATCATCGGCGGAAAACGCGTTGACCGGTTTGCCCGCCGGGACATTTACCTGGAACGATGAGGCGACGCTCGTATTTGCTCCCACACAGCCGTATCCGCCCGATGCCCCGCTGGATTTTTCGATTGCGAACTCCCTGCAATCGGCGAATGGATTTGGAATCCCCGCGCCCATCGAGCTGTCCTTCCGGGTGGCAGATTACCTGCGGGCGACAAATCTTTTGCCGAAGCCTGACGCCGAGGATGTCAACGTCGACGCGGCGATTGCGGTATCGTTCAATCAGCCGGTAGTCGCTCTGGGCGCCGACGCTGCCGATCAACCGTCGGCTTTTCGCATTCAGCCTGCGGTGAAAGGCAGGGGCGAGTGGATCAACACCAGCACGTACATTTTCTACCCTGGACCTGTCATGGCAGGGGGAACGGAATACACCGTCAGCTTGAACCCGGAATTGAAAACGGTCACAGGTGTGGGCTTCGCGGGAGGCGCAGTGTCCACCTGGAAGTTCACCACCTCCAGACCGCGCGTTGTCAGGCTGGAACCATCTGTGGAAGAATTGCTGCCTCTCGATCCGGCCATCAAACTGACGTTCAATCAACCCATGGACACGCGCAGCGTGGAAACCAGCTTTTCGCTGAGTGGACCCGAAGGCGCACTGAGCGGCAGATTTTCATGGAACGAGGCTGAAACGGAAATGACGTTCATCCCCGCTGATCTTCTGGGGCGCAACGTCGGTTATATTCTCAATCTCGGCGCGACCGCGCAATCGAGCGGTGGATTGATCCTCGCCACGGAATACGGCGCGGTCTACACCACCTACGATAATTTTGCGGTGGCGGATACAAAAACTGATTTGCGATCGACAACCTTTACGTTCAACGCACCGCTCGCCAAAGCCAATTATGACCGGCTGGTGACAGTTTCGCCCAAGGTGGATAACCTGCAGGCGGCGGCGAGCGAGGATGGTTTGAGCCTCTACGTCTACGGAGACTTTATTCCCGAGACGAATTACGTGATCGAAGTATCCGCGCGGCTGAAGGATCGCTGGGGCCAGTCGCTTGGCGACTCCTATACATTGGATGTGCGTACACCGCCCATGCCCTCCTCATTGAATGTGCCGGTGTATGGCTGGTCGATGATATTCGTGCGGCCCGATGAAGCAGCCCTGTATGCCAAAGCCGTGAATATACAGAACACAAATGCAACGGTGGCAGCGCTCTCGCTGCAGGATTTCTTCTCGGTGCAGGCTTCCAACGAGACCCAGCAGGCGTATGTTCCGAACGATCCACACATCTATCCACAGTCGTTTACTCTTCCGCAGGGTGGTCCGAGCGATGTGAAAATTGCCCTGGCGCCGCGCAATAATCAACTCCTGCCAGGCCTGTATTACGTTGAGTTGTCCTCGCCGCAGGTTTCCTCCCCCGTAAAGAATGTTTATCTGGTGGTCTCCAGCCAGGTGAACCTGACGTTCAAACTGGGAGCCACGGAGGCCCTGGTCTGGGCGGTGGACCTGCCTTCGCAAACGCCCGTCGCAAATGCACCCGTCACCATTTACGATGACGCCGGGGTTGCGATTGGTTCGGGGACGACCGATGACAATGGACTGTGGAAAGGCGCCATCGGCACGCACACTGCCCAGGTGTACGCCATGCTCGGCGCGCCGGGAGAGGAGAATTTCGGGCTGGCTGTCGACCAGTGGGGCTGGGGGCTCAACGCCTGGGACTTCGGTTATTCAGGACGAGTGCAGCCTCCGCACACTGAAATTTATTTGTATACCGACCGTCCCATCTACCGGCCCGGTCAAACGGTATATTTCCGCGGCGCCGCGCGCCAGGCATTCAACGGGCGCTATGAGCTGCCGCCGGTCAACACTGTCCTGCTCCAATTGCAGGATGGCAATGGAGTCCAGCTTTCCGATTTCGATATGCAGCTTTCT
Organism: Anaerolineales bacterium; assembly: GCA_016932715.1. Classification (GTDB taxonomy): domain Bacteria; phylum Chloroflexota; class Anaerolineae; order Anaerolineales; family Villigracilaceae; genus Defluviilinea. The sequence goes on along the minus strand of JAFGCG010000137.1, from coordinate 14,789 downwards.
CCGTACGGGACCTTCAACGGGGAGTTCAAACTGGCAGAGGATGCCGCTCCCGGATATTACACGTTCCGGAACGGCGCGCTTGAATTCTATTTTTCATTCCAGGTTGCAGAGTATCGCAAGCCCGAGATCAACCTGAATGTGGATTTTTCCGAGGATGAGGTCAAGCTGGGCGAGGCATCCAAGGCAACCGTCAACGCGCGCTACTTCTTCGACGCGCCCGCAGGGGATGTGGAAATCCAGTGGGCGCTGTACGCCAAGCCGGACACGTTCTACCTGCCAAATTACCAGACGGGTCTGGTGGATACCTCCTGGCTGGATGTTTTCCATTCCCCGGGTGCAACCGGCTCTGCTTATTTTGGGAAGCTGCTCGAGCAGGGAACGGGTCAAACGAACTCGGGTGGACTTCTGTCCATGGAGCTGCCAGCCATCCCCGAGGCGGAGGCGGCTCAGCTTGTCACGCTCGAAGTGACCGCCCGGGACGAATCGGGACTGCCGGTCAGCGCGCGCGCCCAGCTGCGCGTCCACCCTGCGGACTTTTACGTGGGCCTGCGCCCCGAGCAGTGGATCGGCCGCGCCGATTCGCCGACCGGCTTCGAAGTCTACACCGTCGATTGGGCGCAGAACCCGGCTGGAGAGAAAAAACTGACCGCCGAGTTCAAGCAAGTCCGCTGGGAAAAAGAAACGGATAGCAATGGTTTCCCAACCTATACACTCGTCTACATGCCTGGCAGCAGCACCGACTTTGCCACCGGACTGGATGGCAAAGCCAGGCTTTCGTTTACTCCGCCCACCGCCGGAACATACATGCTCGATGTCTCGGGCGAAGGTGCGCACACGCAAACATTGATCTGGGTCGGCGGCGCAGGCAGCGCGGCCTGGCCCGACCTGCCAGATCAGAGGCTTGAACTGACTGCCGACCGCGACTCCTACAAAGCCGGTGACACTGCCAGGATCTTTATCCCGAATCCCTTCGCGGTCAGCGCGCTGGCGCTGGTCACCGTGGAGCGCGGGGTGATCTCCAAAGCGGAAGTCATCACGCTCAGCGGAAGCGGCCGGGAATATTCCCTGCCGCTCACGGAAGACGAGGCGCCGAATGTTTACATCAGCGTGACTGTGCTGGGACAGGGCAATGAGTTCAGATATGGTCTCGTCAATCTTCCGGTTGCCCCGGAGGCGCAGGCGTTGAATGTGCAGGTCTTCTCGAATCCGACCGAGGCGGGTCCGCGCGATGACGTCACATTTGACATCCAGGTGACGGACCACCAGGGTCAGCCGGTACAGGGCGAGTTCTCGCTCTCCGTGGTGGACCTGGCATCCCTGGCACTCGCTGACCCCAATGCAGAAGATATTTTGCCGGCTTTCTATAGCCAGCAGCCGCTCGGCGTTAAAACAGGCATTTCGCTTGCCGCGTACACCGGTCGTACTGCCAGCCAGCCAGGCGGGATGGGCGGCGGAGGCGACCTGGCTCCAACCGTGATCCGCGAAGAGTTCCCCGATACCGCCTACTGGAATCCAGCGCTCATCACCAATTCGGAAGGCCGCGGCCAGGCAACCGTGACCCTGCCCGATTCGCTCACGACCTGGCAAGTGGATGTCCGCGGCTTGACCATGGACACCAAAGTGGGCCAGGCTGAAACCCAGATCGTTGCCACAAAGCCGCTCCTGATCCGGCCCGTGACGCCGAGGTTTTTGGTCAGCGGCGATCATGTCCTGCTGGCGGCGATGATCAATAACAACACGTCCAGTCAGGTGGTTGCCGATGTGAATTTACAGGGCGAAGGCTTCACGCTCGACGACCCTGAGCAGGCTACACAGCAAGTGAATATCCCTGCCCATGGGCGCGCCCGCGTCGAATGGTGGGGCACAGCCGGAGCCGCGCAGGCAGCCGATCTGGTCTTCTCTGTGAAAACGACGGGCACACCCGTCCTGGAAGATTCGGCGAGGCCCGTGTGGGGCGCGTTGTCGATCAGGCAATACACCGCTCCGCAGGCGTTCGTCACGGGCGGCGTGCTGCGTGGGGCGACCTCGCAGCAGGAAGTCATTTCCCTGCCGCGCACGTTCAGTCCCAGCGGCGGCGGCCTGGATGTGGAGCTTAGCCCCTCGCTGGCTGGCAGCCTGTTATCCGCGCTGGATGCAATGGATGTTCCCGCGACAACGTTGAGCGCGGAGACGACGCTCTCCTATCTGCTGCCGAACCTCGAGGTCTACCGCGCTCTGAATGGTGCAGGACTGAGTGACCCTGAGCTCTCCGAGCGCGTCACGGAGGATGCGCCCACAAGCGTCAGCAGGCTATTAAGTCTGCAAAATGAGGACGGCGGCTGGAGCTGGTGGGGCAAAAACGAAAAGAGCGATCCCTATATTTCCGCCTATATTTTCTTTGGATTGCTGCGTGCCCGCGAGATCGGTATGAGTGTGAATGAAGATGCCCTGCAGCGCGCCGGTACCTATTTGAGCGGGCTACACCCGGAGATCACAAATGACACCCGCGCGGCCGAGCTGGATAGAATCATATTCATTCAATTTGTACTGGCGTATGCGAATACGTTTGACGAACCCACGCTCGGTAATCTTTACAACATGCGCGATCAGATCAGCCCGGCCAGCCAGGCATTGCTTGCCTACATCTTCAACAGGGAAAATCCGGCGGACGAGCGCGCCCGCGACCTGCTCTCGAACCTTGAATCGAGCGCGGTCGTGACAGCCTCCGGCGCGCACTGGGAGACGCCGCGTGAGAACATTTCGATCACCGGTTCGCCCATCTACACCACCGCGCTGGTTGTGTATGTGCTTGCCCAACTCGACTCTGCCAACCAGGTTGTGTTCAATGCTGTGCGCTATCTCGCCGCACACCGAAATGTGCACGGCTTATGGAGCCCAGGTCATGAGAATGCCTGGGCAATGCTGGCGCTCAACGAAGCCATGATCGGCTTTGGCGATCTCAATGCGGATTTCGCATTCCATGCCATGCTCAACGGGGGACCCCTTGCAAACGGCAGGGTTTCCGGCAATCAGGTACTCGTTCCCACAAGTGCACAGGTGCCGCTTGAATATTTGTCGCCCAATTCCCCGAATTTACTCACCATCCAGCGCGACGGAGGACTGGGGCGTCTGTACTATCGCGCGGTCCTGAACCTCAATCGTCCGGTGGAGGACGTGCAGCCCGTCGATGCAGGGATGAAGATCGAGCGAGTCTATTGCCGGGCGCAGTCGAAGCGCTGCCCGCCTTTCTCCACGCTCGCGCTTGGCGCCGATCAACCGATCAGCGCGCGCCTGACGCTTGTCCTGCCCCACGACGCCTACTACGTGATGGTCGAGGATTTCATCCCGGCCGGCATGGAGATTTTGAATCGCAGTTTGAAAACCAGCCAGCAGGCAATCGATTCCACCGAAGTGCAGGTCCAGTTCGATGGCAGCGACCCCTTTGCGGAGGGCTGGGGCTGGTGGCTGTTCCACGAGCCCCAGGTCCGCGATGACGGGATCCTCTTCACAGCCGATCATCTCCCCGCAGGAACGTATGTGCTGACGTACACCCTTGTCCCTCTGCAGGCTGGCGAGTATCGTGTCCTGCCTGCGCATGCCTGGGAAGCCTTCTTCCCCGAAGTGCAGGGCACGAGCGCGGGCGTGGTATTCGAGATCAAGCCTTGAAAAAATCGTTGCGCTCAAAAATGATTTGATATACAATCGAATCAGTATGACAACACCAAGCTCATTCATTAATACATCTGGTTTGCGTCACCCAGGCACAATCCCTGTAGGCGTAAAGATGCCTGTCGGTAAATCTTTGCGCCCTGCCATTCAAAGGATTGTGGACGAACTGCACCCTGAAAAGATCATTTTGTTTGGCTCATACGCATATGGCAAACCAACTCCGCATAGTGACGTGGATTTGTTGGTTGTCCTGAAAACCAGCGCATCGTTAAAAGAACGCAGTTGGATGGTCTCACGTTTGTTGTTGCCGCGCCCTTTCCCTGTTGACATATTGGTGAAAACGCCAAAGGAAATTGAAAAGGCGCTGAAATCAGGAGATTTCTTTCTGCAGGAGATTCTGGCGCGCGGCAAGGTATTATATGAGCGAGATAAATAATCCGCGCGCGTGGGCCGAAAAAGCAGAAGAAGATTTTACCCTGGCACAATCTGCACTGCGGCGAAAGAAACCTCTGATTGCAGGCGCGTGCTTTCATGCTCAACAGTGTGCTGAGAAATATATAAAAGCTTTACTGGTTTCCAAGGGAGCAGATTTTCCAAAAACGCATGATCTGCTAATGCTGAACAACCTTTGTTCGGAGATTGGTGTATTCCTCGAAATCGATCCCATGCTTTTAAACAATCTTGCTGATTATGCCGTCCGAACGCGTTATCCTGGTGAAGGGCCAACATTGAAAGACGCAAAAGAAGCGATGGAAACCGTAAAATTGATACGTGTTTTTGCCAGAAGATTTTTAGGAATATGACGATATAAGTGCGGGCGTGGTATTCGAGATCAAGCCGTGAAAAAAATCCCTCTGTGTTTTGCGCTTGCGGTTTCCGTTCTATTTGCTTGTGCGCTTGAAGAGATATCCCTGCCAACGCAGGAGCCGCCCGCAACCGGTACGGCGCAACCAACGCAAATTATTTTTCCGGCAGAAACGGTCGACCCTGAAAACGCGCGGAAGCTGGTAAAGTATTTATTGGAAACGGACATTGGATGCGAACTTCCCTGTTGGTGGGGGATCATTCCCGGAAGGACTCCCTGGGTGGAAGCCCGCAGGATTTTGGAGAAGACTTCGTTGGGGATTGAGACACTGGAATCAGAAGCCGATTTCTATGCCAGCGTGAAGGTTTACTTGCCCTATCCCTCTGATTTTGCGCCTTATATGGAACATCTCTATGGCGTAAAAAGCGGAGTTGTAGACTATATCCGCGTCTACAATTTTGACCTGGCGCCTCAATATGATCTTAACCAGTTTCTTCAAACCTATGGCCCACCCACAGGAGTCTGGATCCGGACCTTTGCCAAAGAAGAACGGGGAATACAGGATTATTTGCTCGACCTGTTCTATGCAGATCGCGGCATCTTGATTGAATACAGGACCGGAGAGCCGCTTAAGGAAATCGATGGCAAACTTCAGAACTGTCTCATCAAAGACATGGATGCACCCGTCATCCATCTTTGGTCTGCCGACAGGCAGACCCTGTCTTTCGAAGAGGCAAAATTTTTCATTGACAGGGCGAATCTGCCAGAGCCCCAGCCGTTGCTCGAGGCAACCGGAATGGACGTCGAAACCTTTTATGAGACGTTCAAGGATCCGGAGACCGAGGTTTGCCTCGAAACACCCAAAGATCTCTGGCCTTAACCCTCACATTCAACCACCCTCTATTCTCTATTTTCTGTTCTCTACTCTCTACTCTCTGCTCTCTATTCTCTGCTCTCTATTCTCTTACCTCACCATTCCCCACATTGCCAGCCCGCCGAAGATCACGACCACTGTTGCCGCGCCGATCATGACCGCGCTGAAGGGACGCCTGTCCGCAAGCTGATACGCGGGGTAAATGCCTTCGACCTCATATAAGGGCCCTGCGAAGGAAGTGAACATCAACCCGCCAATCAGGCCGCCGATATGCCCCCAGTTGTCGATGCCGGGCAGCGACCCGATCAGGAACAGGTTGATCGCCGCGATAAAGATGATGTTACCGATCGCACTCCTGAACTGACCCGCAAACAGCTTGCGGTTCTGGATCAGGAAGATACCTTCCGCGCCCAGCAGCCCGAAGACCGCCGTGGAGGCTCCCAGAGAATTTGCATCGGTGAGCAGGAACGAGGCAACATTCCCTGCGAAGGCGCCGAGCACATACAGGAGCAGGAACCTTCCATGCCCGAAGTGACGTTCGAGCCCCACCCCAAAGGCCAGCAGGGCATACATATTGAATCCGATGTGCACGAGCGAACCATGCAACAGCATGGGCGTCAACAAGCGCCAGACCTGTCCGGCACGGATCCATTCATTGGATTTGATGAACAAGACCGCTGGAATATCCACCTGCAGGAGTGACCGAGTTGCCAGTTGTAGGATAAAAATAACAGCCGTGATGCCAATGATCGCATAGGTCACATAGGGGGCGGATTGGGGCACTGCCACGCGTACACTTTGCGGCGGGGGCGCGGCAGGGTCGGAACGGATATCATTCACAAGTTTACCTTTCGCGGGCTGACGCGATGATGTTCCGCCTCGATGATCGCACGAATAGTGTCCACAGTTTGGTCCAGGTGAAATTCACGGTTTACAATCACATAGTCGAAGGCTTCCACACGCTTGAGTTCCTTGCGGGCCGTGGCGATGCGCAGTGCCAGCGAATCAGCCGTCTCGGTTTTACGTGTCTCGAGGCGGCGCACCAGCTCTTCTTCGTTCTCTGTTGTGAGAAAGATCAGGAGCGCCTCGTGCGCCAGTCTGCGCACTGTCTCAGCGCCCTGGACATCGAGCCGCATGACCACATCCATGCCGCTGTCAAGCGCCTCGCGCACCTGCTGTTTGGGGATGCCTTTGTAATCGCCGTACACAATGGCATGTTCGATCAATTCATCCTCGTCGATCATGCGGGCAAATTCTTCCTTTGAAACGAACCAGTAATCCTTGCCGTGTGTTTCGTTGAGGCGCTTGGGACGCGTGGTCGCCGTCACAACAAAATGGAAGGGCAATTCGCGTTCCCTCATGCGCTGCATGACCGTGTCCTTGCCCGCGCCGGAAGGTCCCGAAATGACGATCAACAGTGGTTGGGGATGATGGAGATCGAAGTCAGATTCAGACGCTTCGCGTGGGGACATAGACGAATTTTACCAGACAGCCCCTGAGCACGCTCGCACCAACAGCTTCGGGGAGTGTCTACAAGAGTGGGCTAAATATTCTCTCACCACGGAGAACACGGCACTCTGCGAGTGTGCTTCGCGAAGTCCACAGAGATATTTTAGAAGGGTTTCTCCGTGTTCTCGGTGCGCTCTGTGGTGAATTGACTTGGCTAGCCCACGAAATTAGACACTTCCCAGTTTCGTTATCATTTCGAAATCAGGATTTTTGTCCATTGCTTGTTGTAATATCAGATAATACAATCATCGCATGACACACCAGCGAAGCACGCCGCGGAGCGGCAGTGTGGAGGAACGTGACCGCAAAAGCCTGTGCGCCATCAACCTCGGCTTGGGATTCAACATTCTTTTGTCCATCGTCAAGACGACCTTTGGGGTTCTGGCGCACAGCCCGGCATTGCTGGCTGAGGGGATCAACTCCACCTCAGATGTGGCTTACTACGTTGTTGCAAGTATCTTCATGCGGCTGGCAAACAAGCCCGCGGACAACGAACATCCCTATGGACATCGCCAGCTGGAAAGCATCGCCTCTCTCATTGTCGGCGCCTTCGTGGTCGCGACTGCGATCACCGTTTTCTGGGACGCCGTGGACAAGATGTGGGATCTCATCGATGGCGGGCTGACCACGCTGGGTTCGCATCCCTTCGCGCTGTGGGTGGCGCTCGCGACGGCTGCGATCAAAATCATCCTGTTCTTCTACGTCCGCAAACTTGGAAAAGAAACTCGCAACCCCATTGTGGATGCGCTGGCGTACGATCATCGCAACGACATTTTCTCGGCTTCCGCGGCATCGGCAGGCATCTTCCTAAGCCAGATCGGACTGCCGTGGGGCGATCCACTGGCAGGCGCGCTGGTGGCGTTGCTGATCCTGCGTACGGGAGTTTATATTTTACGCGAATCATCTGTTGAATTAATGGATGCAGTCCCGAGCAGGGAACTCGCCCAGCAAATTGCCGCGTTGATCCGGAACGTCGATGGCCTGCAGCAACTGGAAGAGTTCCAGGCGCATCGCTTTGGACCCCATCTCGTGGTCAATTTGACAATCGGTATCGATGGCTCTTTGACGGTCAGGCAGGGCGACAGTATTGCCACAAGAGTCGAATCGCTTATCTATGGATCGGTTCCAAATGTACGACATATCCACGTTCATTATCATCCGGCAGAAGCCGCCCGCAGGAACATGAGCATTGACGATATCCTTGCCGAAACGCGCCGGCACGTGGCAACCCATGAGATGTTTTATGACGAGTCCAGCGTCTCCTGACGCTGGACTCGTTCTAGCGTAGAACGTTTCCTGCCAGGAGATCGATATCCACTTCGGTTTCCTGCTCCCCGAGCCAAACCAAAAATTCAGTATTGCCCTTCGGTCCCAATAGCGGACTCTTGATCAGCCCGCGGATTTGGAATCTCTCTTTTTGTGCAAAGCCCAGGATATCGAGCAGGACCTGCCGGTGGATCTCAGGGTCGCGGATCACCCCATCTCCGCGGGCGACGTCTTTTTTGCCGGCCTCGAATTGAGGTTTGATCAACGCAATCACTGCGCTTCTTTCCTCTTTCGTCTTTCCTTTGTTTGAGAAAGAAGAAAGAGGAAAGAGCCATCTTTTGACGACCGGCAGCAAAATCTTCAGCGAAATGAACGAGGCATCCACGGTAATCAGCGTCGCGGGCTCCGGCAAGGACTCGACAAAGCGCGCGTTGGTCTCTTCCATGACGACGACGCGCGGGTCGTTGCGCAGTTTCCAGTGCAGGATGCCTTTGCCCACATCGATCGCATAGACTTTTGCCGCGCCGCGCTGCAGCAGGCAATCTGTGAAGCCGCCGGTCGAGGCGCCGACATCCGCGCAGACCAAGCCGGTCACATCCAGGCGGAAGGCTTCAAGGGCGGCATCCAGCTTTTCGCCGCCGCGCGAGACGAAGCGTGGACCGGGATCGATCGTCAGCGCAGAATCGGCCTGGACCGTGGTGGCCGGCTTGAGCGTGACCTGACCCGCCACGCGCACCTGGCCCGCCATGATCAGGGCCTGCGCTTTGGCGCGCGATTCCGCCAATCCCCGCTCGACCAGCAGTACATCCAGACGGATTTTGGGCATGGGGGAATTGTAATTCCGATTCCCAATTCCCGAATCCCGATTGTCGTAAGGTAAAATTACCCCATGCTCAAAGCCCTCATCAAAACCATGCGCCTACGCCAGTGGCCGAAGAATGGTTTCATCTTTTTTGCTCTGATCTTTGACAAACGATTATTCATACCCGAGCCATTTCTACGGACAGTCGCGGGTTTCGTCCTGTTTTGTTTGATCTCGAGTGTCGTGTATTTGTTCAACGATGTTGCCGACGTCGAATCCGACCGCAGTCATCCTGAGAAAAAATATCGCCCCATCGCCTCGGGTCAGCTGCCTGTGGGTGCGGCGCTAGCCGCTGCTGTACTATTAACGGTCATTGCACTGCCGCTGGCTTATTTGCTTTCACCGTTCTTTGCGTTGATCCTTGCCATCTATCTTGCAAATAATGTGTTGTACTCACGCTGGTTGAAACATGTCCCCATTCTCGATGTGCTGATTCTTTCCTCCGGCTTTGTTTTACGCGTGGCGGCCGGCGTCATCCTGATCGCTCCCGTCGAACGGTTTTCGCCGTGGCTGTACATGATCACGGTTCTATTCTCTCTTTACATCGTGCTGGGAAAACGCCGCGCCGAACTCAACCTGCTCGCACATGGAGCCCGCGCTCACCGCAAGGTGTTCGATGGGTATACCCTTCCATTGCTCGACCAATACATTACCATTGTCTCCGGCATGACCATTGTGGCGTATTCGCTCTATACCTTCTCCGCGCCCAGCCTTCCGGGGAACCATACCATGATGCTCACGATCCCCTTTATCGTTTATGGCATCTTTCGTTACCTGCAGTTGATCCAGGTCGGTCATGCGGCGGGGGCGCCCGATGAGGTTGCGCTCAAAGACCGGCCATTGCAGGTCACCGTTTTGCTGTGGGGGCTGGCGGTGATCGCCATCCTGTATCTTTCATAAGGCAAACTTCCACTGACATGACTCACTCCTCTGCGCCCGGTAAGATCATTTTGTTCGGCGAACATGCCGTTGTGTACGGGCGCCCGGCCTTGGCTGTGCCTGTGACTCAGGTCCATGCGGATGTGGAGGTCTCGGATTCTGCGCGCAGCGGGATCTGGATCGAGGCGCCCGCGGTGGGCCTGCAGGCTGAACTGAATGCGCTTGCCCCCGACCATCCGCTTGCTGCCGTGATCAACAACCTTTTCTTCCGCTCGCACGTTTCCCCGTTTCCGAATCTGGAAATAAGGATCACCTCCACGATTCCCGTGGCTTCCGGGCTGGGTTCCGGCGCGGCGGTAACCGTTGCCTTGACCCGGGCGCTCGCCTCCCATCTCGACGGTTCCATGACCGATGAAGAGCTCAATGCGTTCGCCTATGAGATCGAGAAGATCCATCACGGCACTCCCTCCGGGATCGACAACACGGTGGTCACCTATGCCAGGCCGGTCTATTTTGTAAAGGATCAGTCCATCGAAACGTTCCTGGTCGGGCAGCCGTTCACCATTGTCATTGCCGATACCGGCATCCCCGCGCCGACAAAGGAATCGGTTGCCGATGTGCGGAAATTATTCGAATCGGACGAAAAATATTGGGACAACGTCTTCGATGAGATGGCAGACATATCGTTTGCAGCCCGCCGGGTGATCGAGGAGGGCTGGATCGAGATGCTCGGCGCATTGCTGGACGAAAATCATGCCCTGCTGCAGCACCTGACGGTCTCTTCCCCGGAGCTGGATGCCCTCGTCGAAGCCGCGCGCCGCGCCGGGGCGCTGGGAGCAAAACTGAGCGGCGGCGGACGCGGCGGCAATATGATCGCGCTGGTCGAACCGGAGAGTGCCGAAACGGTTGCAGCATCCTTGAAGGAAGCGGGCGCACGGAATACAATTATCACGCAAATCACATAAAACGGCTGACACCACTATGGCATCTTCTATCTTGATTGAGGGCAGAACCATGACTAAAGCTACCGCGTTTGGCAAGATCATTTTGTTCGGTGAACATGCCGTTGTGTACGGGCGCCCGGCCCTGGCTGTCCCTGTGATTCAGGTCCATGCCGATGTGGAGGTTTCGGATTCCAGGCGCGAAGGGATTTGGATCGAAGCTCCGGCGGTCCGCCTGCGCGCCGAGCTGAAAACGCTGTCTGCTGACCATCCGATCGCCGCTGCGCTCAACAACCTTTTCTTCCTCTTCCGCACCTCCCCGTTTCCGAATCTCGAGATCCGGATATCCTCCACAATCCCGGTTGCTTCGGGTCTTGGGTCCGGCGCGGCTGTAACCGTTGCCTTAACCCGGGCGCTTGCTTCTCATCTCAGGCATTCGATGAACGATGAAGATGTCAATGCGTTCGCCTATGAGATCGAGAAGATTCATCATGGCGCCCCTTCCGGGATCGACAACACGGTGGTCACCTATGCCAGGCCGGTCTATTTTGTAAAAGGTCAGCCCATCGAGACGTTCAAGGTGGGACAGCCATTCACCTTTGTGATCGGCGATACCGGCATCCCGTCCCCGACCAATGAATCGGCTGAGGATGTACGGCGTTTGTGGCTGGACGACCCATCTCGCCTGGAAAGCGTGTTTGACAAAATTGGGGACGTCTCGTTCTCCGCGCGCTGCGCCATTGAAGCAGGTATGTATGAATGGCTTGGCGGGTTAATGGACAAAAATCATGCCTTGTTACAGGAATTGACCGTCTCTTCGCCTGAGCTGGACCACCTGGTGGAAGCCGCGCGCGGCGCCGGGGCGCTCGGGGCAAAACTGAGCGGCGGCGGACGCGGCGGCAACATGATCGCGCTGGTCAAGTCAGAGATGGCAGAGACCGTTTCATTGGTGCTGAAGACAATGGGTGCGAAGAATATCATCACTACCCCGATCTTCTAAATGGCTTACCCCGTTATTGCCTTACCTGGCAGTCAGCCTGGGGGTGTTTTGGTTTCGGAACGCCTGGGCTACGCTGCTTGGATTTCACTTTGCCATCCTTCTTTCCCTTGCGCTGGCAGGGTCAAAGCTCCCCGTCAAAATCCTTTTCAGAAGCGGTCACATTTGCTGGGTAGTGCTCAGCATCCTCCTTTCCGGGGGCGTAGGAATTTCTCTCTATCTCTTCCGGTTTTCCTTTGGAATCACAAGTGACCTCCCCACGCAGATTGAGTCGCTGGGGTTGAATCCTTCCAACTGGATCGCGTTCATCGCATACTTCTCATTGGTCAATCCGTTCCTGGAGGAATATTTCTGGCGCGGCGTTTTGGGGAGCCCCACAAAAGGGCCCTCTATTTCCGATTTTCTGTACGCGGGGTTTCACGCCCTGGTCCTGACGGGAAGCATACCGCTGGTTTCCATGATTTATAGTTTGACCGTGCTGGTCCTGGCGGGCTGGTTTTGGCGGCAGATCGCGCGGGAAGACAGTGGACTGCTCGCGCCAGTGCTTGGACACATGGCGGCAGACTTTACGATCCTGGTTGTGATTTATCGGATGGCGCTGTGAGCGGGGGAAGTTCAGTTATTGTTCTTTAACTTCCACAACAGGAGGATTTTGCGGATTGGCAGCCAACTGCTCTTTTTCCGGCGGGGACTCTTCCCGCCGAGGCAGTTCCGCCTTTCGGCCGAACCAGAACGAAGCCACGGGATTGAACCGGATGAAGATCTCATGGATCAGGACGGGTCCGGACACGCCCATGATGAATCCTGTCAGGATGGACAGAGGCAGGCTGCCCGTCACTGCCATGATCTTGTCCCCCCAAAAACCCTGGATGGGAACGTGGAACAGCAGGATGATCAGCGAGATGTTGCCCAAATATTTGAACACAGCCGCCAGCCGCCGGGTATGCTGTTCGATCTGACGCGCCAGCGCCAGCACAAACAGAATGCCAAGGATCGCCTCCGCCGTATTTACGAAGAACGATTCGTAGACGCGTTTCGCGACATCAACGGAAGAGGGGAAAAGGAAATTCAGAAGGATCAACCCGGTTCCTGCGCCGATCAAAAGGAGAACGGGATCGAATGTTTTCTCGGAAGTCACCTGCCTGACTTCGTTGCCCAGGATAAAGAAGAAGCCGCTTAAGAACATCACATCCAGACTGAACGGCAAGCCATAAAGTTCGTATTCCTTTCCGAAGATCGAGAACGGAAATGGATAGAACACATGCAGAAATGGAAGCGAAACCGCCAGCGTGGCAAGCAGAATTCCCCACGTCATCCAGCGCTTCTGCAGTTTGCCTGCCAGACGAATAAAAATGAATGCATACAGGCTCACCACAAACAAGTTTGGCAGGAACCATAACTGTGCCCAGTCAATGTAATCAATACTTCCATAAAGAGCTTTGACGATCCGCAGCATGGCGTTTTGAAAGCCCATTTTCTCGAAGGAAACCGAGGCAAAATAGATCAGAAAGATGGTGAATAAATAGGGCTTTAGAACCGAATGGAATCGTTTCTTCGAATAATCGCGAAACGATTGCGCGGTGTTGATGAAATACCCGGACAGGAAGAAGAAGAGCGGAATGTGGAACGAGTAAATGACCTGATGAAAAAACGGTGAGAGGGCTGCAAAGTCGTTGTGCCCCAAAACCACCAGCAAAATGCCGATCCCTCTTGCAACATCCAGGTACTCGATCCGTTTGGTCATAACGAGATTTCCTCCGCTCGATTTTACGACAGAAACGCGCCGGTCGATGGGAGCCTGCTGATTGACGCATGCCCTGTCCAAACAGGAATTTCAGCAGGAGACATTATCGAAGATCAGAACCAATCGCGTCTGGAGAAAATCAGGGCAGCGATGCCGATCAAAGCCGCTGAAAGACCCACTGTGATCCAAAACGCCGATGGGTGTGCCTGGAAGGGTAAGTCTACGTTCATGCCGTAAAAAGAAGACACAATGGTTGGAAGGCTCATGATGATCGTGATGGCGGCAAGGATTTTCATAATGGCGTTCAGGTTGTTCGAGATGATCGAAGCAAAGGCGTCCATCATGCTGGAGAGGATCTCGGTGTTGATGCTGGTCATCTGGATGGCTTGCTGGTTCTCCGTGAGCACGTCTTCAAGCAGGTCCTGATCTTCTTCGTAATAGTTGAATATTTGAGTGCGCTGGACGCGCTCCATCATCACCTCGTTCGAACGCAGCGCCGTGGCGAAATACGTCAGGCTCTTCTGGTATTTCAGCAGTTCCATCAGTTCGCGGTTGCGCGTGGATTTTTGCAGCTGGTCTTCGATGGCTTCGGTGGTGCGGTTGATCTCGCGCAGGTGCGCCAGGTAACGTGTGGCAGTTTCGAGGAAGATGTAGAGCGCAAAGCGATAGCGTTTGCCGGTTTTGAGCAGGCGGTACTTTCCGTTCGCCAGCACCCTGAACATTTCCTTCTCATACCGGCAAATGGTAACAATGATGTTGCCCTTGATCAGGATGCCAAGCGGAATCGTGGTGTACGGAATATCGCTGTCAGGCTGGCTGTGTGGAATGCGGATCAGGATGAAGGTGTAATCCTCATCCCGTTCCATGCGGGGCATTTCATCGAGGTCAAGCGAATAATTGATGTAATCGGCATCGATCCCCCAACCAATAAGTTGTTGAATTTCTTCGGGCGTCGGGTCGACAGCTTTTACCCAGGCTCCGTTCGCCATGGTTTCAAGCTGCTCGAGTCCCTGCTCGGTCGTTTTATAGATGGTGAGCATTGCTGCCTCCTTCACGTGAAATCATCACGCAGGAGACGGGCTCACCTCCTTCGTGATGTCATGGAACTATTCTTGCAACGCGTATCCCGCCAGACCGAAGGTCCCGCGCCGCGGGGCGCCTGGTACTTGGCGGTTGACTCTCTGTTGAATCTAAATCGTTCTCAGTCGTAAGAAACATCATTTATCCTTGCCGCGCTTAACGGCTCGTGTATTTTACGCCCGTT
>JAFGCG010000136.1 GCA_016932715.1 Anaerolineales bacterium | reverse complement strand
ATCGAGGCGCGTCACGACGATCTCCTCGCCTTCCTTCCATTCTCTCGAGATCGAGCGGCTGATATGCAGGGTCAGGGTCGTCATGTTGTTGCCGAAGATAATTTCTTCCGGAGAGGCGGCATGGTAGAAATCTGCCATGGCGTGATGAGCTGCCTCCAGCATTGCGTCCGATGCGACGCTGGTTGCGAAAGCACCCCCATGATTGGCATTGCATTCAACAAGATACTGATTCATGCGATCGATTGATCGATTGCTGTGCAATTTGAGGCCCGCCGGGGTTATCCAGAAAGATGGCTGGACGATGGAGGGAAGGGAATTGACTGCGGATGACCGCCAGATCAAGCGACATGGTTGGTTCCTACGAATTGAAACTGAACAGGAAAGATTGTATACTTTAATTGTACACTACGGAAAGGAGGCACTATGTTTGATGATATCTTGGTTGCTGTAGATGGATCAGAACATGGACTGCATGCTGCCAAACTGGCTGGTGATCTTGCCCGGGCAGTCAAGGCTCAACACCTGCGGATCATTACTGTGTATGACCCTATCCCTTCCACTTTAGGTGAGCCAAATCTGTCGCGAACCATTGGCGCTCGTCTACAGGAGACACAGGCTATTTTCGATGAGACACTCAAACAGGTGGGAGAAAGCCCTGCTGAAATTCACACAGAAATGATCGAGGGCCAAACTGCGGAGAAGATCGTCGAAGTGGCGTCAATCCGCAATAGCGATTTGATCGTTATGGGTTCACGCGGCCGCAGCGGGCTGGCTGGCGTGCTGCTAGGCAGCAACAGCCAGAAAGTTGTGAGCCAGGCGCCCTGCCCTGTCCTCATTGTGAGATAGCGATCTTTTCAGCCTCAGCAAACTCCTCGGGCGTATTCACATTCCAAAACGCCAGCCCTGAAGGATCGTAACGTTCGATCTCCTCAGGCGTGAGCACGCGGACTTTTACCTGCGGGAACCAGGCGATGACCTTCCACTGGTCTGCGGCAATGGACGCTTCGATCGCGGGAAGACAGGTCGCGCGGCGGTAGACGGCGTGGAGCGGCTCGTAGCCCTCGTCTGACTTCGGGATGACGACATCCGCTCCTGCCTCGACGAGCAGCCGGCTCGCCGCTTCGAGGAGGGCGGCGCTGGCGAACGGCATGTCGCAGGCGGCCACCGCGACGATGGGCTGCGCGGCCGAAGCGATCGCAGTGTAGAGTCCGCCCAGGGCGCCGCGGCCCGGCTTGAGGTCCGGAAAGAGCGGTATTCCCAGAAAGCGATAGTCATCCGGATGATTGGTCGTCACGATGACTTCCTGCGCAATGGGGGCGAGTCGCTCGACGACGCGCTGAATGAGCGGGCGTCCAAGAAATGCCTTGAGCGCCTTGTCCTCGCCCATGCGGGAGGAGGCACCGCCAGCCTGGATGCAAACTGTGAGCATTTGAGGTATTATAAAAGAAGATGGAATAGAGAGTAGAAAGTAGAGAGTAGAAAGCAGCAGGTTGATATGGCGACGACAATTGGCGATTTACTGGATACATTAACGGTCAGGGGGGAGTTATACAGGAAACTCTCCGACGACACGATCGAATGCTATGCTTGCGGACATCGCTGCAAGATCCGTGAGGGCAAGCGCGGGATCTGCCAGGTGCGATTCAACCGGGGCGGAGAATTGCGCGTGCCGTGGGGTTATGTGGCGGCGCTGCAAAGCGACCCGATCGAGAAGAAACCCTTTTATCATGTGATGCCTGGAAGCAATGCATTGACGTTTGGGATGCTCGGCTGCGACTACCACTGTTCTTATTGCCAGAACTGGCTGACCTCACAAGCCATGCGCGACCCGGACTCGGATATCTCAGTCAATTACATCCGCAAGATTTCCCCGCAGGAGATGGTGCAGTTGGCGCGTCGGACACACGCTTCGACGGTGGTCTCCTCCTACAACGAGCCGTTGATCACGAGCGAATGGGCGGCAGGAATTTTCAAGGAAGCCAAAGCCGCGGGCTTGATGTGCGCCTACGTCTCGAACGGGAACAACACCCCGGAAGTGATGGAATACATCCTCCCGTATATCTCTGCCTACAAAGTTGACCTCAAGTGTATGCAGGATAAAAACTATCGCAAGCTGGGCGGCGTGCTGCAAAATGTGATCGATGGAATCAAGCGCGCACATGCAATGGGGTTGTGGGTCGAGATCGTGACGCTCACCATCCCCGGCTTCAACGATTCGAATGAAGAGCTGTGGGAGGCGGCACGCTTCATCGCCGGAGTCTCAAAGGATATTCCCTGGCATGTCACTGCGTTCCATCAAGACTATAAAATGACCGATTACGATAATACCGACGCCAAAACGCTTCTGCGCGCCGCGGAGATCGGGCGCGAAGCCGGGTTGCAGTTCGTGTATGCGGGTAATTTGCCGCGTCAACTTCAGGAGTATGAAGATACCTTTTGCCCGCAGTGCAGCGAGCGGCTGATCCAAAGAAGCGGGTACATCATCCATGAATATCGCATTACGGGGGCAGGAACATGTCCGAAGTGCCATACGAAAATCCCCGGTTTGTGGCCCAAAGACCCCTCCAAAGTAGTGTTAAATGGGATGGGTATTCCACTGCCTGTTCACTACCGCCAGTCTTATCAATAATTCAAATTTTGAGTGGTTCCGTAGGTTAAAATTCAAATGCAAGTTTAGTTGTATATGCGGTACTCTGTAAAATTCTTTTTGCTGTATAATCTGCTCACCAACTTCGGAAGGAGGTGCCTCCTCGCAGATTAATTTTCGATTTCCCACATTTGTCTATACTTGAATCCAAACTCTATTTCTCTCAGGAGGAGAAACGTGAAACGTAACCTAAATGTTTTGTTGTCGCTTCTGGTGCTTGCCAGCCTGGTCCTCGCCGCTTGCGGTACGACTCCAGCTGCAACCCAGGCACCCGCGACCCAAGCGCCGATGACGGAAGCGCCCGCGACCGAAGCGCCAATGACGGAAGCACCCGTTGGCACGGATACCTCGACCCTTATCTTCGCTCAGGCAGCCGATGCTGGCACGTTGGATCCGGCTATCGAAAGCAGTGCCAACAGTCTGCAGGTCATTTACCATATCTACGAAGGCCTGACCGACTTCGAACCCGGTTCAACTACCCCAATTCCCAGATTGGCGACATCCTGGGAAGCCTCCGAGGATGGGTTGGAGTGGACCTTCCATCTTCGTGAAGGTGTTACCTTCCATGATGGTACACCCTTCAACGCCGACGCGGTGGTGTTCAACTTTGAGCGCTGGTGGGACACGGACCATCCCTATAATCTGGGCGCTGACCAGTTCATTTATTGGGACTACATGTTCCAGGGCTTCAAAGGATCTGAAAACAGCGTTCTGGCCGGGATTGAAAAAGTCGACGATATGACCGTCAAGCTGATCCTGAGCAAGCCGAACGCCAGCCTGCTCAACACTCTTGCCATGGAGAACTTCCGCTTCGCCAGCCCGGCTGCGATTGAGGAACAGGGTGAGGACTACGCCACGGCAAGTGGAATGCCAGTCGCTACCGGACCCTTCAAGCTGGAAGAATGGGTCAAGGAAGATCACATTACCCTGGTTCGCAATGAAGATTACTGGGGTGAAAAGCCTACTCTGGAGCGGATCACTTACCGCGTCATCCCCGACTCCTCGGCAGCTTTCCTGGCGCTGCAAGCCGGTGAGATCGATATGCTCACCGAATGGGCCAGCCCCGGTCCGGATCAACTTGCACAGGCCGAGGCAGATCCGAACATCCAGGTGCTTTACAATCCCTCTTTCAACGTGGGCTACCTTGGCTTGAACCAAGCCAAGGAATGGCTCCAGAACATCAATGTACGTCTAGCCATCGCCCATGCCATCGATAAAGAAGGTATTGTTGCGGCGTTGAATCCGGATAATTCTGAGGCAGCCAAGGAGTTCCAACCGCCTTCCCTATGGGGTTTCAACGAGTCCATCGAAGATTACCCCTACGACCCGACCCTGGCTGCGGAATACCTGCAAACGGCTATCGGTGAAGGCGTACAGATCCCCGATTCGGTAATTTTCTACGTTATGCCGACGCCCCGAATCTACTTCCCGCAGCCTCAGCAACTCGGCGAGTTGATCCAGGCCCAGTTGGCGGAGATCGGCTTAAACGTCGAGATCCAGTCGCCTGCCTGGCCCGATCCCTATCTGGCCGACTTGCAGGAGGATGGCACCAAGGCCGATATCTTCCTGCTCGGTTGGGGCGGCGACAATGGCGACCCCGATAACTTCCTGTGTGTCTTCTTCTGCGGTGCCGACACCCAGTTCAACAACGACGGCGCGGGTGGCGGTGTGGCCCCGGATGAAGAGATCGCCCAACTGCTGCGAGATGCCGTAGCGGAGACCGACTTTGATACTCGCCAAACTATGTACGAGCAGGCCAATCAGCTGCTTCATGATCGCGTGATCAGTGTGCCTCTCTTGCATATCACAGCACCAACGCTGGCGCGCTCCAACATCGAGGGCTATGTTCCCAGCCCAGTTCGCGAAGTGCTCACCTATATTGTAAAGAAATAGACAGCTCCGAGCATCTGTCAAACATCGGGGGAGGGAGACATTCCCTCCCCCGATTTCTTAACCAGATATGATGGATATTTTCAAGAGAAAGCCATGATCCAATATGTAATTCGCCGGCTGCTTCTGGTTTTTCCTGTCATTATCGGGGTAACCTTCCTCACATTTGCAATGCTATTGGCCACAGGTGATCCTACCTCTGCCATGGCTGGAGAACATGCTTCGCCTGCGTTGCGGGCCGCTATCCGCGAGGAGCTGGGACTGGATGATCCTCTGCTCGTTCAGTATGGCCGTTTTGTCTGGCGACTGCTCCAGGGGGACCTGGGCCGTTCCATAATGACACGCTCTCCAGTGCAATCGGAACTTAAACTGTTCTTTCCAGCTACTATCGAGCTGGCCCTGGCTGCCATGTTTCTGGCTATCCTGGTCGGCATTCCATTAGGTATTCTGGCGGGCTCCCGGCATAATAGCTTCATTGATCTGGGCACTACTTTTGGCGCCTTGATTGGGGTCTCCATGCCAATCTTTTGGCTGGGACTGATGTTACTTTGGCTTTTTGGACTCAAATTAAACTGGTTTCCGACCACCGGCCGTATTGGTGCGGATGTTCAACTTCAGACCATTACAAACTTATATATAGTAGATAGTATCATCACGGGCAATATTCCTGCCCTGACCAGTGCTCTCCGCTACATCACCTTACCCGCGCTCGCCTTGGCTACCATCCCCACTGCATTCATCGCCAGGATGACCCGCTCCGCCATGATCGATATTTTGGGCATGGATTATATCCGCACTGCACGAGCTAAGGGTCTCGTCGAGCGTTTGGTGGTGACCAAACACGCTTTTAAAAACGCCTTGTTGCCGGTCGTAACTGTGGTCGGCTTGCAAACCGGCTCGCTTTTGGCAGGAGCCATCCTAACCGAAACCATCTTTGCCTGGCCTGGAATGGGGCGCTGGATCGTAAACGCTATTGTCGCTCGTAATTTTCCGGTCGTTCAAATTGGTGTCTTGGTTTTCGCATTGATTTTTATCGCGGTCAACCTGCTCGTGGATATCTCCTATGGCTGGTTGGACCCACGCGTCAGATATGATTAGATTATGACAAACACGATTCCAGAAGAGCCAACCAGTAAATCGACCCTGTCCCAATTAAGCAATAGCGAAGGAATCACTACGCCGCAGGCTCAGTCTCCGGCTAGATTGGTTTTAAGGCGTCTATTTCGTAACAAACTGGCAATTGTAGGGCTTGCGATCATCGGGACGGTGGTCCTCACAGCCATCTTTGCCCCAGTACTGGCCAAACAAACACCAGATAAGAATGGCATTTTTAAAACGTACTTAAGAGAAACCAAAATTCCTCCGTCCTTAGAACATCCGATGGGGACCGATGATTTAGGCCGGGATATGCTCAGCCTGATTATTTATGGTTCACGCATCTCTATTCGGATCGGGTTTTTCTCAGTCGGATTAGCCATCATCATCGGCGTGATTCTGGGTGCTTTATCCGGCTATTTTGGGGGAGCGGTGGACAATATTATCATGCGCCTGATGGACATTATGCTGGCTTTCCCCAGTATTCTTTTAGCCCTGGTGATCGTGGCCGTGATCGGGCCAGGATTGTTGAACGCGATGATAGCCGTTGGAATCGTGTCCATTCCAACCTACGCCCGCATCACACGGGCTTCGGTGATCTCTGAAAGGTCGCGCGAATACGTTCAGGCCTCGAGAGCGCTGGGGGCAAACTCTTTCCGTCTCTTGATGCAGCACATATTACCCAACGCGTTATCGCCGATCATTGTGGCAGGCTCCCTGGGAATCGCCACCGCCATTCTTGATGCGGCTGGGCTTGGTTTTCTCGGACTAGGTGCTCAACCTCCTACACCGGAATGGGGGCTACTCTTAAGCAGGAATAAAACTCATATCTTCACATCACCCTGGATGGTAATTTTTCCTGGCATTTCGATTATGTTTCTTGTCTTGGGCTTCAATCTGATTGGGGATGGGTTGCGTGATGCTCTTGATCCTCGACTATCGAATGTGGGTTTAAAGGCCCCGAAAACCTAAAGAGATTCATGGGTCCAGTGCTAAAAGTCTTATAATAGCAATAAATTCAGTAAGTCACGAATTTGCCGTAGTAACGACTTTAGTCGTTGAGTTTACATCAAAACCAAGGCACATTTTGCTTAAAGAGCGACTGAAGTCGCTACTACAAACTGAATCTGTGATTTACTGAAATTAATATCATCCTTCAATTAATCCGGAAGGAGGTTTCGCGGCATATATTTTCTGATTGCCTTCAGCGTTGATATTCCACCTCATTCTCTCAGGAGGAGAACCGTGAAACGTAACCTGTACCTTTTGTTGTCGCTTGGCGTGCTGGCCAGTATGATCCTGTCAGCATGTGGGGGGGCTGCTCCTGCCACGGAGCCGCCGGACATTTCAGGGGATGCTACCGAGCCTGCTGTGACTGAACCTGCAGCACCCGCCTTCAGTGGCACTGCTACCATCACTTTCACCCAGGAACCTGACAACCTGAACTATCTCTACACGGAAATGTGGTTCTCGCAAATTACGCGTGATTTCTGGAATAAAGGCTTGTGGTCCTATGATGAGGACAACAAGCCTGTGCCTGAAATCGCGGCGGAAATACCCTCGGTTGAAAATGGCGGTTTGAGCGAGGACGGCAAGACCATCACCATAAAATTGCGCGACGATGTAGCCTGGAGCGATGGCGAACCTGTGACGGCCGAAGACTTTGCGTTCAGCTTTGAGATGGTCATGTCAGATGCAAATGTCGTGCTGACCCGTTATCCGTTCGATGAATATGTGGAAAGTGTGACCGCGGAAGACGCGACGACTCTCATCGTCCAGCTCAAGGAACCTTTTGCCCCCTGGCTCACCACCATATTCGATGACTGGGTCTTGCCGAAGCATATTCTGCAGCCTGTGTTCGAAGCCGAGGGGACGATCGATAACGCCGAGTGGAACAAGGCTCCAACGGTCGGTGTGGGACCCTTCGTCTTCAGTGAGTGGGAGTCTGGCAGCCATATCATTTTCAAAGCCAACCCCAACTGGATTCGCCCACCCAAACTGGAGCAGGTCTTCATCCGGATCGTGCCGGATGATGCCGCCCAGGAGGCCGCGATCATTGCGGGCGATACGGACATCGGTGTGTTCCTTTCCTCGGACCAGATCGAGAAACTCGAAGCGGGCGGCGATGTAGATGTGGTCGCGGTCTCTTCCGGCTACTCCGAAGGCTGGTTCCCGAATGTGAACCCCGACACTGCTCATCCGGCCATGCTGGATGTCAGAGTGCGCAAAGCGCTTGCGCTCGCCACAGACCGCTTTACCATCGTCAAGGACCTGCTGGTCCAGGAGGTGAATCCGGTAAACGTCACTTTTTGGGATGGCGCCGAGCCATACAACAACCCGGCTCTCGAGCCATACCCCTACGATCCTGAGGAAGCCAAGCGCCTTCTGGACGAAGCCGGCTGGGTGGACAGCAATGGTGATGGCACACGCGATAAGGACGGCGTGGAACTTGTCCTGCGCTATATTACCAACGACCGTGAGTTGCGCAAGAACGTGCAGGCTGTGGTGCAGCAGCAGTGGTCACTGGTGGGCATTGGCGCCGAATTGCAGAACTACTCCAGTGATGTGTTCTGGAATGGCTACAATGATGGCGGACCCCAATCGCAGGGCTTGTATGACATTGCTCAGTACTCCAGCGTGGGATTCTTCCCTGACCCGGAGATATCGTACAACTGGCTTTGCGATGCAATTTCCAGCGCGGATAACCCCGATGGTGGGAACTGGCAGGGTGTCTGCATCGAAGAGTTGGATGCATTGCTGAAGGAACAAGCCGAGACTCTTGACATCAACAAGCGCATCGATCTGTACCATCAGATCTCGCAGATCCTGTACGACGAGGTTCTCTACATTGGCATTTGGCTGGACCCCGATCTCTGGTCGATCAATGATCATCTGCAAAATGTAAAACTTTCCGGCGCGGCACCTTTCTGGAACGCGCATGAATGGGAAGTAGCAAAGTAGGCGCATAAAAGTTGGGGCTCGCCGGGCATACACCCGGCGAGCCCATTGGTTTCCAGCATGACCACTTATATCCTGCGACGGCTTGCACAAGCCATTCCACAGCTTTTTATTATCAGCATTATCCTGTTTACGTTAATGCAGGGATTTGGCGATCCGGTCGCGACCCTGGGGGCTCGCACCCCCCCAAAAGCCGAAGATAAAGAGCGACTGCGCCGCATGCTGGGGCTGGATCAGCCTGCTTATGTTCAATATCTTACCTGGCTGGTGGGCAACGACTGGCAAAAGATCGATATGGATGGGGATGGCATCCCGGAAACAAACGGTCGACGCAAGGGAATTTTGCGCGGGGATTGGAGCAACTCGCTGGTCACGCGCCGGCCGGTCCTGGAGATGATCGGCGACCGCCTGCCAAACACGTTGATCCTGATGGGGGCAGCTGAAATCGTAATCATTATTTTTTCTCTGGCTCTTGGTCTGTATTCGGCGTTACGGCCTTATTCATTATTTGATAACCTGGTCACCGGGCTTTCCTTTATCGGTTATTCCATGCCGGTCTTCTGGCTGGCTTTGATGTTGATGTATATATTTGCTGTCAACTTTCGCGCCTGGGGATTGCCTTACCTGCCCACCGTGGGCATGTTCGACCCGGAAGCAGGCAAAACACCTGCGGAACTGATCAGGCATATGATCCTGCCGGTCGCGACACTCTCCATCATCAGCATCGCGGGCTACAGCCGTTTTGTAAGATCGAGCATGCTGGAAGTTCTAAGCCAGGATTACGTGCGGACCGCGCGCGCCAAAGGTGTACGCACCGTTTATGTCGTCCTGCGCCATGCACTGCCGAATGCAGCCTTGCCTTTCATTACGCTGATCGGCCTCGATATTCCCTTCCTGTTGGCTGGCGCGATTGTGACCGAACGTATCTTCGCCTGGCCCGGCATGGGACGCCTTTTCCTCGATCACACTTCGCGTGCAGACTTTCCGGTCCTGATGGGCATCCTGATGCTGGTTTCCATTGCGGTTGTGATTTTCCAGATCATCACCGATGTCGTTTATTCCCTGGTTGACCCGCGTATCCGTCTGGAATAGCGATCATGGCAGATCCCGTTTCCACAACCTTACCCACAGATGCAGTCGCGCAGCCGGTTTCGTCGGCGCCTCTTTCCCCGCTGAGACTGGCTGTACGCCGCTTCCGCAAACATCGCATGGCAATGTTTGGACTCGGCCTCCTGATATTGCTGTTACTTTATATTAGCCTGGGAGTTTTGCTTTCGCGCGGTTATTGCGCTCCGCTCAAGCAGGAGGTCAGCGGCGAGGCGTGGGCGAATTGCAACGACACCGGCTTGAAATTGCAGCCGCCTTCCGCGGGTCACATCTTCGGCACGGATGTGATCGGCCGCGATATTCTTGCCCGCACGATCTACGGGGGCCAGATCTCCGTGCTGATCGGCATCTCCGCCGCCTTCGTCGAAGTGCTCCTGGGCGCATTCATCGGGGCCCTGGCAGCTTACTATGGCGGCTGGGTGGATAATATCCTGATGCGTTTTACAGAGGCGATGCTGACCATTCCAAGCCTGTTCCTGCTGATCATTGGCTCCCATTTCTTTGGTAATAGGCTGCCTGCCTTCAATTTCCTTGGAAGAGAACTCGCCGGGGGCGTGGTCGTGATCATCCTGATCATTGGCGCCACCTCCTGGATGTATCTTGCGCGCATCGTACGTGCCAATGTGCTTTCCCTGCGTGAGCGCGATTATGTATCTGCGGCGCGCGCGCTGGGCGCCTCGGATTCACGTATCATCTTCCTGCATCTGCTGCCAAACACCATCGCGCCGTTGATCGTGAGCGCAACGCTGGGAGTGGCGAATGCCATTCTCTCCGAGGCGTATGTCAGTTTTCTTGGCCTCGGCGTACAGGGAGCAACTGCCACCTGGGGGAATATGCTGGATGGCGCTTATCAATACCTGGAGACGGCACCCTGGCTCTGGTTCTTTCCGGGTACATTGATCCTGCTCACGGTGCTTGGCATCAATTTCGTGGGCGATGGACTGCGGGATGCGCTTGACCCCTACAGTACAAAGCATTTGTAAAAAGGAACTTTCTCGAGCACCAAACCCTTGAGTTTGGTGTTTACTGAATTTAAAGACCAATTGATACCTTAGGGATTCTTATGCTAATCCATACACCAACTCACTCCTGGCTGAAACAGCTCTGTTTATCCTATATCCCCGGACCCTCCACGGACCTGGCGGATCGTGTCGCAACCGGGTTGATGGATCATTTCCATCGCAACGGTCATATCGCGCAAGAGATGCCCTCGGCCGAAACCAATGTGATCCTGACCACCGCCAGACTCGGGGAACCTCTCGGGTGGCGTGAAGCGCTGATGTTTACCGCCCGGCGCCGCTACAAGTTGAAACACGTCCCGACTGTCTTTACCATTGTGCATGCCTCGCCTGAACAATTCAGGGAATGGATGGCGAAGACGGAACAAGTGTTGCAAGGCGGACCCGAAACCGCGCCTGAGTTTGCAGGCATCCCGGAAACTGCTTACAGGACTTTGTACCAGCAAGGCAAACGCGGCGGCGCCATCATGTATTTGCTGCGGGTGATCCAGATCCAGGTCAAAAGCATTCGTGTGCTGCTGGTGATCGGCAAAGAGGATCCCGAGTCGGCATTCCTGTTTGACCTGGTGGGCGCGCATCCACAGATCAGGTTCGAAGAGGCAGGATCCTTTTATCAGGATATCGCCACCCGCATCATGACAGCTGCCAGCACAAAGGAAATCACAAAGCACCAGACCGTGGAACCCCCGATCAAACAGGAAGAATGGAGCAGCCTGTCCACGATCGGCGAGATGACCCGGGCAAGCCAGGAACTTGGCAGAAGGAATTTCTTCACCGAGATGATCCAGGTCGCTCAACTTGCAGAAATCCCCGGTTTTAGTGATGCCATCTCGAGCCAGTATAGTGAGGGATGTTTTGCCACCTGGAACGTTCCACTTAACGGTTTATTGACGACGATCACCGGCAGCGCCAGGCCCGTACGAAAGGAAAACATTACACACGAGGACCTGGCTGTGATCGTGGGGATCAAACCGGAGCGTGATGGCGCTTTGATCAGACAGGTCGAAGGGCATCCAAACCAGCCGCCCTCCTCGGAAGCGGTGGAGATGATCGGGATGGACCTGCATCTGCCCAGGATTTCGCTGCCGAACGGTATCCAGGCGCCCGTGATTCGGTCCAAGCTGCATGGACATCGCGGCGTCCAATCTTTTGACCGGAGGCGCGTCGAATATGTTTCTTTGTCTGATAGTTATCTCCACTATCCGGTATCCTGTTCCACCGACGCGCAATATCGCGCGGTGCAGGAGGCGTTCTCCAGTTCTTCAGCCCTGCAAAACCCGGAGGACCCCCGTCAGATTGTGTTTACCGTTTTGCCGGGACATGGTGTTGTGATCGTGGAAAAGTGGGTAGAAGGGAAAGGACCTTTCCAGGTGATTTGGGAAGCCATGGATAGCAGGGATATCGAGATAACGAACGAGATCCCACAGGGTCCATTCACATTTCAGGACGATGGACCGCGCGGCAGGATTGCAGGCAGCGCCTGATCTTGTGCTGATGAAAAACAACTTCTTTCTGAACAAAGTTGCGATTGTCACGGGCGCTTCTTCCGGGATCGGCCGGGCGACGGCCCTGGCGCTGGCAAAGCAGGGCGCGCGAGTGGCTCTGGCTGCGCGTCGAGGCGATGCCTTACTTGAACTTGCCCGGGACATCAACAACCAAAAAGGTGATGCCATCGTCGTACGGACCGATGTTACGCAGCAGGAACAAGTCGGGCAGATGGTGCGGGAGGTCCTCGATCGTTGGGGACGAGTGGATATCCTCATCTCGAACGCCGGAGCCTACATTCGATCACCGATCGTTGATTTGGACCCCGCGGAACTTCAGCGGTCCTTCGACGTCAATTTTTTTGGCGGTGTTTACTGTGTCAAGGCTGCCCTTCCCCACATGCTTGCTCAAAAGAGCGGTCATATCGTGTTTGTCACAAGCATGGCTGGCAAAATCGGTGTGGTGCCTGATGTCCCCTACGTTTCAGCAAAATTTGCCCTGACCGGATTCTGTGAAGTGCTCCGGCAGGAAATGCATGGAAGTGGTATTTCTGTGACCAATGTGCTGCCCGGACGGGTGGATACACCTTTGATCAGCCATCTCAAATTTTCATGGATCACAGCCAAGATTTCGCCTGAAAAAGTTGCCCGTGCCATTCTTGCCGGCATTCGGAAACGAAAGCCCATCGTGATCCTGCCTCCGCAGGCGGGACTTTTATATTACATCAATGTCATTGCGCCTTCCTTGAGTGACAGACTGGCGCGCTATTTCCATATCGAGGGATGGGAAAACTCCTGAGAGAGGGTTTTGAAATTTCGTTGAGATTGCGTTGACCCACTCCCATAGGCAAGATTCAGCCATGGATTACACACATTTACGCAGATTTTCCATTCTCAAATCTTTGTGTTCCTTTGTGTCCTTCGTGGTGAATGTTGATTTTTAAAGCGCTCTCTAAGACAATTCAGATTTGGATGCAATGAACTCTGCGACCCCCGGCGGCCGGTAATCCAGCGATTGGTGTCTGAAGTACGTGTTATACAGCGTTGCGTAATGCCCGCCTTGTGCGAGCAATCCCGCATGATTCCCCTCTTCGATAATCCTCCCCTTTTCCATCACGACGATGCGGTCCGCGGCTTTCACCGTGGAGAGACGATGCGCGATCAGGATACTGGTCGAGTTTTTCAGGATCAGATTCAGCGCCTGCTGGATCTGCCACTCGGTGAACGGATCGACGCTGGCTGTCGCCTCATCCAGGATGAAGATTGCCGGCTTCTGCATCAGGACGCGCATCAACGCCACGAGCTGGCGCTGCCCCATCGAGAGGCGCCCGCCGCGTTCCCCGACCTCGGTCTGGATCCCGTTTGGAAGTGTTTCCAGCCACTCGCCGTCTCCGATCTGGCTCGCCATGCCCAGCATCTCCTCATCGGTCGTGTGCGGCGCGGCGTAACGGATGTTATCTGCCACCCTCCCCGAGAACAGGAACGGCACCTGCGCAACGATCCCCAGTTGACGGCGGTACTGCGCCAGGTCGAACGTGCGGATGTCCTGCCCGTCGATCAGCAGACGCCCGTCCTGGAATTCGTAGAAGCGCGCGATCAACTTCGCAATCGACGACTTCCCTGCGCCGGTGTGCCCCACCAGTGCCAGAGTCTCTCCGGGCTGGACGAGCAGGTTGAAGTGAGTCAGGACCGGCTCATTGTCCGTATAACGGAAATGGATATCCTCGAAGTGGATCCTGCCCTTCAACGGCGGCACAGCGCGTTGTTCTGTTTGAATGACGTTCGGCTCGGCATCGATCAAAGCGAAGATGCGTTCCGCGGCCGAAAGCCCAGCCTGGATCTGTGCCCAGAACGCCGAAAGATTGAGCACAGGGAAGATGAACTGGTTGAGGCTCATGATGAAAAGATACCATGCGCCCACCGAAACCAGGCCCCCGGCCGCGCTCAAACCGCCCACGTATACGAGAATGGCAATGAACACGCCAGCCAGCGCATCGAGCGTCGGAAAGACCAGGGAGAGCACAAAACCTCTTTGCACATTGACGCGATACGATTGCTGGTTGGATTCATCGAAGGATTTGAAGATGCTGACTTCCTGGCGGAAGTTCTTGGCGATGGCAATGCCGCTGATCGTTTCCTTGATCGTGGCATTGACGTCTGCCATGGCTTTCATGCCGCGCCTGGTGACGGTCCGCGCCAGGGACCGGAAACCTGCCGCCAAGCCGAAGATCGCGGGCAGAAAAAGCATGAACAATAACGATAATTTCAGATCGGTGCGCACCATCACTGCGCCCAGGATGAGCATCTGAACGAGCTGCGCCCCCACCTCCGTGACGATCACGATCAATTGACCGAAATCGTTGCTATCGGCGGTGATGCGCGAGACCACGCGCCCGGAAGAGAATTGATCGTAAAACGATAAGTCATGGGCGGTCGCGGCACGGAAGGCGCGCGTTCGCAAATCGAGCACCGCATCTCCCACCGCGCGCACCACCAGGCTGCGCCGCGCCCAGTTCAAGCCCCATTGACCGATGCCGATCAGCAGAACTGCCAGCCCAACCAGGCTGACGGCTTGTAACGAGGGTTTGCCCTTCAATAAATCCACGATCCGCGCCACCACGACAGGCAGTGCCGCGCCAACCCCTGCCAGCAGAAGCGCGAATACGAGCGCCCCAGCCAGGCGCCTGCTCTGGGGCTTGAAATATTCGAAAATGCGACGCGCCAGTTCGCGGTCCGAATACTGGCGGTCATATTTTTCATCGTTCAGTCTGGCAAAGAAGCCCATAATTCAGCTTTCAGCTATCAGCGATTAGCTGCCAGCTCTTATGGTTAGTCTTCGCCAATTGCAGAGAGCTGACTGCTGAATGCTGATCGCTATTCTCTAAAAATCCTCGCATACGCATCCGAGGTTTTCATCAACTCCTCATGTGTGCCCAGCGCCGCGACCTTTCCTTTCCGCAGCACGATGATCAGGTCTGCCCAGCGGATCTGCGACAAACGATGCGTGATGATGAAGGTCGTCCGGCCGCGCGCCGCGTTCGAGATGGCGCGCTGGATCCTGTCTTCGGTGGCAGAGTCGATTGCGGAGGTGGAGTCGTCCAGGATCAGGATGTGCGGATCGGTCAGGAACGCCCGCGCGAGCGCCAGTCGCTGGCGCTGCCCGCCGGATAATGTGACGCCGCGTTCCCCGACAACCGTGGCATAGTCCATATCGAAGGTCCGGATGAAGTCATCCGCCTGCGCGGACGTCGCTGCCGCTTCGATCTCGCTTTGCGTGGAGTCCGGTTTGCCAAAGGCGATGTTGTCACTGACCGAGCGCGAGAACAGGAAGACATCCTGCTCGATCATCGAAATCTGCGAACGGAGCGCCGCCAGGTTCCAGTTGCGCACATCCACGCCATCCACAAGGACCTGGCCCTGCGTGGCGTCGTACGTTCGATTGATGAGCTTGACCAGTGATGTTTTGCCCGCGCCGGTCTGCCCGACGATTGCCACCGTTTGTCCGGGTCTTACTTTGAAGGAGATGTTTTGCAGCACTTCGTCCTGAGCGGAGCGAGCGGTAGCGAGCGCAGTCGAAGGGCGAGTAAGCTCCAAACCCGCGCTTCGACTGCGTTCCTCCCCTTCGCTAACGCTTAGGGTCTTCACTCCGCTCAGCGCGTAAGAAAAACTCACGTTCCGAAATTCCACCTCCCCTTTAATCACGTCCGCGTAGCCCTGCGCGTTCTGGTCGAGGTTTGTCTCGCGGCTGATCAGCTCCAGGATGCGGCGCGCGCTGGAGATGCCCAGCGAGATCTGTGAATAAGCAAAGATCGAGGCGAACGTGGGGAAATCGAGCATGCGCAGCAAGCCGAAATAAGCCACGACCGCGCCGGTGTCGATCTGCCCGAGGCGGAATAGCAGCAGAGCGTGAGATAAGCCAAAGGCGTAGGCTGCACCGAGCAGGAGCATCGCGGCGTAACGAGCTTCGCGATCGCCCTGTTTCACAAATGCGTCGCGCACATCTCTGGCATTCCTGGCGAAGCGCTGTACTTCCGCCTCCTCCTGCGAGGCGCCTTTGACCACTTCCACGCCGTCGAGCGCTTCGGAGAGATGAGTGTTCATCTCTCCGAACGTGGCGCGGACTTCATCAGTGACCGGCGCCAGGGTTTTCAGATAGCGGGCAAGAAAGATGAAATAAACCAGGATAAAAGCGCCGGGGGTGATCACCAGCAGCGGATGATAGCGGCTCGCGACAAGAACAGGCATCACCAGGAAGATGAACGAACCGACGACCAGGTTGATCCCCGGGCTGAACATGTAATTGACTTCGCGCACATCGTTGGTGGCGCGCGCCATGGTATCGCCCACAGGCTGAAGGTTGTGAAAGGTCATGCTCTTCCCGAGCAGGGAGAGATACAACTCGTCACGCACGTCGCGTTCGATTTTTTGGGCAAGCAATTCCGCGCCGAAGTTGCGCGCCAGCTGCAAGCCGCCGCGGATCAATTGGGAGGCGGCAATCGTCAGCGCCAGCGCCGCGAGTACACTTGTGTCCGGCACGGACCGCAGCATGGCATTGAATGCCTCTCCGGTCAGTACCGGTACGACAGATGCCAAAGCAGCATTGCCCACCGCGCCGCCGATCATCATGACGATGATCCAGCCGTAGCGGCGGGCATGTGACCAGACCCATCTCACCGGGCTGGTCTGGTCGGAAGCGTGGGTGCGCTGCAGGGAAAATTCGGCGGGAATAGTCGTCGCCATAGACGCCCATTCTACTCTGTTTGCGATTGTGTCACAAAGCGCGTAACTCGCCTGTCCCACCTGTGTTTACTTAAGCAGCAGGCTCGCGGAGCCTCGATTGGTTTGCTAAAGGAGAATGAAAATGAGAATGCCTAGTTCGCTTGCTGCCTGGTGCACTGTACTGTTTTTCCTTTTCTTTGGTCTCTCGACCTTTGTGTCGGCCATTCCAATGGCTATCGCTGGTATCCTGGCACTCGCCGCAGCGGTCTTTACCTTCATCGGCAGGTAGATTGTCTGTTCTCAAAATACAGCCTCTCACACGAGAGGCTGTATTGTTTTATGAAGCACCGCAAGATCGACAATTTATGAACCCAGCGGCAAATCCGCGATCATCTCTGCAAATTTCGCGGTGTAGCGCCACTCGCCGTTGTCGGTGAAACTCCACCATGCTGAAAGGATCGCGTGTGCCAGCCCCCATTCACGGATGCGTTCGCGTTCGAAGCCCAGGTGTTCGTGCAGGATGTCGATCCGCCTCCGAGTCATCCGCACGTGGTCTTTTATCTTCGATAAATCACCCCACGGGTTGATCAGGAACGGTCCCACCTCATAGCAGGCGGGACCGATGACTCCTTTCGGGTCGATCACCAGCCAGCCGCGCTCGGACGACAAAATGTTGAAGTGATGGAAATCCCCATGCATGAGCACAGGCTTGTGATTCTCGGCGAAGAAGTCTTTTACCGATCGTTCCACTCGTGCAACCAACTTCTCGTTGAAGGGACCCGTCCCGCCATCGAACCTCGCCCGCAGTCGTTTCAATCCATCGAACCAATCTGACAGACGGATGAAATTCTGTAGGGGCACGACATGTCGTGCCCCTACCTGTTCCACAGGTCTCCAAATCTTTTGTGCAACTTCCGCGGCGATGTGGGTTGCTTCTTCGTCATCCGCCAGTGTGAGGAGCATCACGCCCGGCTGCAAACGCTCCAGCAGCATCCGGTACTTTTCTTCGTCGCAATCGATCAAACGGCAGGCGCCCACCCCGTTGAACAGGCGCAGGGCTGCCATTTCACTTTTCAATTCGCGGTCCGGCACCCCCATCTTCAATACAACCTCGTCCTGAGCGGAGCCGCGTAGCGGCGTAGTCGAAGGGCGCTTTGCAAATGCCGCGAAGTTATAGGAAAGAGTGGGGACAGGCTGGATGTCGGTCAGGTCCCATTTTTGCGAAGCCTCATTGATCGACGCGGGGAGACTGGCAAGGAACTGTCTGCCGGCCTCCCCAAATACACCTTCGATGTTGTGTATGAATTCAGATGGAAGGTTCAACTTTTATTCACCACTCGTAGAGAAACGATCGGTTGGCCCTGCTTGCGGAACTGAAGTACATCGGGATGGGAGGCGGCGTACTTTGTCATGCCTTCATTATCCCAGGAAACGCGTCCCTGGGTATAAGCAGCACGATACATCCCACCCGAAACGCTTTCGCCATACAACAGCACCTCGGTCTTGATCTCGTTTTCCAGTGCGGCGATATTTTCTTCCGCGGCTTCGAGCACAGGCTTGTATTCCGAATCGAGTGCATCGAGTTCAGATTGAATTTGTCTCAGGATTTCGGTTCGTTTGGCTTCATAATCCAGGCGCGCGACCTCTGCCGCGCCGCGTAAGTTGGACAGGCGTTCCAGTTTGGCTGCGACATGCTCACGTGCAGGCCGTGCATGCATTTTCCCAAGTTGAGCGACAACAATATGTTTCAGGCTTTTCTTGAGCTCTGTTTGCCAGGTCTTGCTCCGGCATCTTTGGATGATCTCCTCGAACAATTGACGAAGATATTCCGGGCTGAAGCCATGCTCTTCTGCAATTGCAGAGAGCTGCTGAGGCGGCTCGCCATCCAACCCATAACGGCGGCTCAGGATTTGATAATAGGTATCCTTGCCTGAGTCATTGGTCAGCCGCTTATGGACGACTTCCAAAAACTGGGCGACGACCGGCTCCAGGGATGCACCCTGCAACTGCTCGATCTGGATTTGTTCGAAACCGAGTTCAGGCAGCAATGTGCTCAAGCACACATCATTGCCATAAATGACTGCAAGCAACTCGTCCAAACCTGATAACTGCGTTTTGATGTCCATGCCCTCTTCTCCTTTGCTTTGAACACTGCTGACTGAATACTGTTTACTGAATACTGCTTACTTTTCACACCGGAAATAACCTGGCGAAGACCTCCGGGCAATACTTCTGCACCATCTCGGAAGAAAGCCCGTTCTCTTTGCAGATCTCGGCATATAGATCCACACTTGGGCGTTTGATCCGTTTTTGGGTCTCGACCTCCAGCCCCCAGAGGCCGAAACGCTGGGTCCAGCCGCGCTCCCACTCGAAGTTGTCCACCAGCGTCCAGTGGAAGTAGCCCTTCACGGGCCAGTTGAAATTGACCGCCCGCCAGACCTGGTGGATGTGCTGCGCAAGATAGCGCCGCCGCAAATCATCGCTCGAATCGTTGACGCCATTTTCAGTAATGAGGATGGGCAGGTCCGGATAGGTTCGCACCGCCCATTTGAGGGTGTCGAAGAGCCCGGCCGGGATGTTCGCAATGAAGCGCTGTTCGCTCGTATCGGCATCTTCAGGGTATCCGCTGGATGTGAAAAGCTCCCTGGGCTTGCCCAGATGAAAACTGACTGTATCCACTGAATAATAATTAAGTCCCAGGTAATCCTGTGTTCCCCTGGCTTCAGGCACCTGGAAATTGCCTACAGGTGTTTTCATCACACCCGTGCCGATCCCGGACGGGAACGCCATGTTGAGCCCGTCGTATCGAAGCTTGCGCATGAGCGCATCCAGTGGGAACCGCGGATGCTTCGCGACCATGGGGCGATAATGAAGAGCATAGCCCACCCGCGCCTCCGGCTGGATCTGGTGAATCGCACGATAGGCTGCGGCATGCCCGCGCAGCATATTTGCCATCACCTGCATGCCGAGGTTCATCCCGCGCTGTTTGGTCGGGAAGTCGCCCATCACGTATCCGCTCAACGTATAAACATTGGGTTCGTTGATCGTGCACCACAAGGTGCAGTATTCCTTCAGCGCCTCCACGGTCTTGCGCACAAACTTCTCGAACAATCCGACAACTTCTTCACGCTCCCAGCCATTCATTTCGAAAAGCCAGAGCGGGTCGGTAAAGTGGTGCAGGGTGACCATTGCCGTCATGCCGCGCTCGCGCAGTCCGCGCAGCATGAGGCGGTAGCGTTCCAATGCGTCTTCGTCCCAGGTGTCGGGCGTCGGCTGGATGCGGCTCCACTCCACCGAAAGGCGATGGGCATTCTGATCCGTCTCGGCGGCGCGGTCGAAGTCCTCCCTCCAGCGGCCGCCCCACCAATCGGCGGCCAGACCAGACGTCCCGTTGGTGTGACCGGTCTGCTCCCACTGCCACCATTGGTTGTTCGTATTATTGCCTTCCACCTGGTGCGCGGCGGTGGCCGTCCCCCATAAAAATCCACGCGGAAAATGATAGGTTGCCTGAGGCATGAAGTTCTCCAAATTGATGTAGGGGCACGACGCTTCGACTGCGCCTACGGCTCCGCTCAGCGCGAAGTCGTGCCCTTACGAATTTCTTGCCAGATACGCCAAATACAACGCGACCGAACCTGCGACCGCGGCATTCAATGATTCGATCCTGCCGCGCATGGGTAACTTCAAAACGATGTCGCACCTGGAACGGACCAGTGGGCGGATGCCTTCGCCCTCCGAGCCGACGACCAGCCCCAGGGCGCCGCGCAGGTGACGGCTGTCCGGCTCCAGCTGCGCCCCGGCCTGATCCAGACCCACGACCCAGACCTGCGCCTCTTTGAGCGCTTCGATCGCCTGGGCGAGGTTGGAACGCGCTACCAGCAGATGTTCACTCGCGCCCGACGAGGCATTGACGACCGCCGGCGTGACCTCCACCGTGTGCGCCAGCGGGATGATCACGCCATGCACGCCGACCGCCTCGGCTGTCCGCAGCAATGTCCCAAAGTTTTGCGGGTCGTTCAAGGAATCGAGCAGCAGGAGAAAAGGCGGTTCATCCTTCTGACTGGCGAGCTCAAGGATTTCGACCTCGTCGCTGTACGAATATCCGCTGACTTCCGCCACCACACCCTGATGGTTCTGATGGATCTTGTCGAGCCGGGTGCGCGGCACTCTCTCGGCCTTTATCTTTTGCTCATTTGCTCTTTTGATGATTTCCGCCAGCTTACCCTTTTCCTGGGCGCCTTCTGCAATTTGAATCTTGAACACGTCCCTGCGTCTGGCGCGTAAGGCTTCGTAGACTGCGTTGCGGGAGTAGATGAATTCATGTGCCATAAACTTACACTTCCACCCTTACCTCAAGGATGCGATCCAAACGAAAATTTCTCTCGTCATTCCGTAAGTGACAATGCGCCTTGAGATAAATATAATCCGACAGACCCATCACCTGCTTGGGCGTGATCCAGCGTTCGCTCTCTTCGCCCTCGCCATTGACATAGCGGATGAACATGCGCTTGTTGCCGTAGATCGCTTCGCCCAGTTCGGTGGGGAGCTGGATGCCATCGTTGGGCCAGACGGGTGAGTTGTAGATGCCAATATACTCGTCGAGCGGCTTGTTGAACTGCTTCAGGGATTCCATCATCGCGAAAAAGATACCGCGTCCGGTGTGGGCATCGTCCAGGGCGCGATGGGCAACGGTCATCGGGACGTGGAATGCCTCTGCAACCGAAAGCAGGCTGTAGGATGGCAGCTCGAAATATTGGCGTGCCAGCAATAAGGTGTCGATCAAATTCGGGATCTGGATCTCCCTTCCGAGGCGGCGGAACTCACTGTCGAGGAACTGCACGTCGAACTGGGCGTTGTGACAGACCACCACGGTCCCTTTCAGCCACTCCACGATGTCATCGGCAACTTCTGTGAAGAGCGGCGCTCTCGCCAATTGTTCATCCGTGAGACCGCTCGTGCTGGCTGCGCTCAACGACAGCGGGCGTTCGGGATTCACGAGCATCTGCACCTGCTGTTTGATGCGTTTTCCCTCGGTCAGCACAATCCCGATTTCACAGATGCGGTCACCAAACCAGGGGGAAAGGCCGGTCGATTCCAGGTCTAAAAAGGCAAAACGGGCGCTGGAGAGATCAAACATAGATTAAGTAGTAGGTGACAGTCACTTTTGCGAAGCACCCCCCAAGCGAAGCTGAGTGGGGTAAAGTGACTGTCACCTTTATTCTAAACTGAAAAACTTTTTCCTGAAGGATGGATTTCCACCTGTCGGTTCCGATATAAGGTCACATTTCCAGCCCCGTGGACAGTCCAGGTTTGCCCGCCGTCAGTGAGCATGCCTGTCTGCTCATCGATGCCGATCAGCATCGCCGGGGAGATTTCCAGCAGGCGCGACGCCCAGTGCTGGCCGAACGTGTTGTGATGCGGCAGGACGATCGAATTTTCAACAAGGTTCAAGCCCGCGGACACCTGTCCCTGGCCGGGGTCGTAGTAGGACTCGCACATCACCATCGCACCCGCGCTCGAGCCCGCGACGACCGCGCCGAGGCGATAAGCCTGGAGCACAGCCTCCCAGGCGGCGCTGCCTTTGAGCGTTTCCCCAAGATACCCCGTAAACCCTCCCAGCATATAGATGAGCTTTGCGTCCCGCAAAGACGTCACGATGCCGTCGTCATGGGCACTGACCTGATCCACGAGCGGCAGGGAGCGGACATCCCTGGCACCCAGGCTTTGGAACCAGCGGATGCCGTTGTCCCCTGCGCGCCGGTGGTTGTTGTCCGGCGCGGCGGCGGTTGGGATGATGCGGATGGGCGCCTCGAACCCGCCAGCCAATTCCATGGCTTTTAGATCGGGTTCGCGCATGCTGCCGCCAAACTCGGCGCCGCCTTCGAGAAGCAAGTATCCCATGCAGAAATCTTACCGCTTTTTTCGTGAATTGGTAAACGTTTCGATGGAATGGCAGCGGGAACAAATTTCCTCCTTTGGTTGTTTATATAGTACTCCATAGCTATTATCAATTTTGTTTGCAGGCTGCAGAGAACGCCGCTGTATAATGTGGTTATTACTTTGCCAAAGGAGAGTTGCATGCCCAGGTCAAAGATGGGGGACCGTTTTGAAAGCTTGTTCGACTACGCACCGATATCGCTCTGGGAGGAAGATTACAGCGCTATTAAGCTTTTCTTTGACAGTTTACGGGCAAATGGGGTTATAGATCTCGATGGCTATCTTGCTGAGCACCCTGAAGAAGTCGAGAACAACATACAGCGTATAAAGGTGAAACATGTCAACCGGGAAACGCTCTCTATGTTTGGTGCCTCTTCGGAAGAGGAACTGCTCGGCAATTTGGACAGGATTTTTCGGGATGAAATGCGGGCTCATTTTCGGTCCGAGCTGATGGCGTTATGGAACGGGGAGGCGAGCTGGTCCGGAGAGGGGATCAACTACCGGCTGAGCGGGGAGACGCTCCACATCCGGCTGCACTGGCGCATCCTGCCGGAGTGCAGCTCCACCTGGGAATCCGTGCTGGTCTCCATTGAAAATCTCACAGAGTTGAAGCAAGCCGAAAAACGCTACCAGCTTTTATTTGAATACGCGCCGATTTCCCTCTGGGAAGCGGATTACAGCATGCTCAAAAGGGAGTTTGATCACCTGCGTGCCCGGGGCGTCACGGATATGAAAACGTATCTGTCTTCGCACCCCGAGGCTGTTGACCGTTTTATGAACATGATCCATGTCCTGGACGTAAATCGGCGGACGCTGCAATTGTTCGATGCCGATGATAAAGAGATGTTCCTTGCGAATTTAAGAAAAGTCTTTCGCAAGGATATGAAGGAATACGTTGTCAGCGAGCTTGTCGATATCTGGAATGGCAAAACATACTACGAGCATAATGGAATCAGTTATTCACTCAGCGGCGAACCCGTCCATATCTATCTGCACTGGACGTTGATGCCCGGTTATGAAGATGATTTTGGCTGGGTGCTGGTTGCCCTGCAGGATGTGACCGAGCGTAAGAAGGCCGAGGAATACCTGCGCTTTCTGGGTACGCATGATGTCATGACCGGATTGTATAACCGCGCTTACTTCGAAGAAACGATACGAAAGCTCGAGTCAAAATGCGATGAGCCGATCAGCTTCATCGTCGTCGATCTGAATGAACTAAAAATTGCCAATGATACGTTTGGTCACGACAGGGGCGATAAATTGATCCGCCGCGCCGCGGAGGTGTTGAAAGCCAGCATCGATGAGGGATACACGGTCGCGCGCATTGGAGGAGATGAATTCATCATCATCATGCCCGGCGCGGATGCGGAGGCTGCAAACACAATCATACAACGCGTGCAGTCTCTGATCGCGGTGAACAACAAGTATTATCACAAGCCCCTGTTGAGCCTTTCGCTTGGCGCGGCAACCAGCGTCCCGGGGCTTTCCCTGGAAAAGATCATCAGCCTCGCCGACGATGCCATGTATAAAAATAAAGGCAAGTATCATCACCGCCGCAGAGAAGATCGAATGAACAACCCCTGATTGATCAGGGGTTGTTGATTTACCCGTGGAACTCGTGGAAGACGATACCCGCCCTGTGATTTTGGATCGCCTTTTTTACATAGGGGATGGTATTGCCGGGCAGTTTATCGATATTCACCCAGCGCAGTTCATCACATTTGTCAGGCTCGCTGTTGACGGGTTCTCCCTGCCACTGCCGGACCTGGACAAAGAAATCGACGCGTTCCTCGTCTTCCATGCGATGCATGACCGAGGAGAAGACAAGCTCGCCCGGATCGAGGCGGAGGCCCGTCTCTTCCTGCGCCTCACGCGCGGCCGCCGCCATGACCGTTTCGCCTCCATCCAGGTGACCGGCCGGGACGCTGTACTGCCCGTCGGCATAGCCGGTGTTGAAACGACGCAACAACAGGACCTGGTCTTCACGAAAGAATAACAGGTGAACATTGACCGGGAATTTTGCACGCATTATTGAAAGTATTTCTCCCAGATCCTCTTCTTTGCTGTCTCCGGAATAAACGAAGCTTCATAGGCATAACGATTGCAGGTCGCGAGATCCTCCATGCGCATGCCAAGGATCTCGTGCGCAATGCGATATTCATTGTTGAGGTTCGTCTCGAGCACTTCGGGGTCATCCGAGTTGATCGTCACCTTCACACCGAGGTCGAACAATTTCCTGAGCGGGTGCTCCGCGATGGTCGGCACAGAGTTCGTCAGATAATTGCTCCAGGGATTGACCTCCAGAGTGATGCCGCACTCCCTGATCAATTCCACGACCTGCATATCTTCAATGGCGTGAATTCCGTGACCGATGCGGTCAGGGCTGGCAAGCGCAATGGTCTCCTTTATAAAAGAAGGAGGAGTATCTTCACCGGTGTGAATCGTTACTTTCAATCCGGCATCCTTTGCCCTTCTGACCGGCTGAACAAATTCACGGAGCGGGAAGTCTCTTTCGCTGTCCGCCAGGTCGATGCCGAGGATGTGTTCCCTGTGCCGGATCGCCCAATCCACCGTGCGGACGCAGGATGCTGGTCCCAGGCTGCGCGAGGTGATGGCGATCAGGCCGATCCTCATGTCGAACTCTTGCTCAGCTTGCTCTTTTGCCCGTACGATGCCCTCCAGCGCCTCATCCCAATCCAGGTTGTGACCGCGAAACGCCCAGTCCGGGGAGAAGCGCACTTCGAAGAGCCGGATGTTCTGGATGGCGGAATCCTCGAATAGTTCCCAGGCGATGCGCTCCACGACCTTTGGCGAGGTGATGCTGTTTTGGAAGATGGCAAAAGCGGCGAGCACCGTTTCCAGATCACGCATCTGGTCCAGCACCTTGACATGCTTGTCCAGTTCATGGGCTTCATAGGAGGGCAATGGCAGGTTGTATTCCTGCGCGATGTCGATGATCGTCTGGGTGCGGATCGCGCCCTCGAGGTGACAATGGATCTCGGTTTTGGGAATGTCGTTGTAACGCGGGTCGAAGTTTTTCATAAGCACCTGAACAGAATGACGGATGAAGGGATGACCATTATTTCTCGAAAAGGAAAGAAACGATTCTCGGCGGCTTGTTCTGGTCTGCTGCATGCCAGCGCTCATCGAGTTTTACCAGTGTGAATCCGTGCTGGGAAGCAGCGTTCGTAAAATCCGAAATGTGGTGGACGAACGCCGGAATTTCAGTCACTTTCTCGTCTCTGTTAAATCTGGCTTTCTTTCCCTCATACTGCCGGAAGGGGTGGAGTTCGTTGACCAGGAATTTGCCCCGCGCCTGCAAGACCCGGAAGGCTTCCGAGAAAATAAAGGGAAGATCCTCGATGTGCTCGAGGACGAGGTTGCAGACAATCAGATCGTAGTCTGCATCTTTGCACGGCCATTTCTTTGTCAGGTCTGCCATGGAGAATGTAACGTTCCCAGCCGCGACCTTCTCACGGGCTTTTGCGATCATGCCCTCCGAAAAATCGAGCGCGTGAACATGCTCCCCAATCCGGGAGAGGAAGGATGTGTTCTTGCCCGTCCCGCAGCCGATCTCGAGAATGGACGTGAAATACAGGTTTGCCAGCGCCTGCCTCAGTACATTCTGATCGAGATCGCGCGTCAGGTTCTCATCGCTATCGTACGATAGTGACCACTCATTGTATGCCTTTTGAATATTCATAAAATCTTTCAGTAATGGTTTGATATTATATCCATATCCCATTGGATTCGAGCGCCGGCATGGTAAGTTTGCCGATCCGTTGCTTTCCTCTGAGAAAACTTTTCTTTACAAACCGACTGGTTTCTTAATGAAAAAAGACCTTCAAAAGGATCAGCCTTTGAAGGTCTTGCTGTTTTTTTCTTGCAGGATGCAAACTACTTCTTTTTCTTGGTCTTGCAGACGAAGGCTGGCAGGTTTACAGAGCCGCCTTTCACATTCCTTTTGTAATGCAGCTCACCAGGGCAACCCGATGTACGGACTGTAATCTGGTATTTGCCAGGTTGAATGACAGGGTCAAAGGTCGTTATGCCCTGCTTTGCGGTGGAGAAACTATAGCCTCTTGGACCTGACATGTACACGTACAGGGTTCCTCCAGTCTTGTTCTTCACCTTCAGTTTCGCCAGTTTGGTCTTGGCAGGTTCAACGGTGTTTGTCGAGCTGGTATCAGTAGGCTTGGCATAGACCGGGGCCCAGGTGGAAAATACCAGAACCGCAACAAGGACAATGGTGAAAAAGCGTAGAGTTTTCATGAATCTTCCTCCTGTGGAATGATCTCTGATAAGACATTGTAGTTTGTTGGCTAGGGCTTTCAAGTGATAAACGTCATAATTTTCTTTTCGAAAAGGTTACACTATCCTTTTTGTAAAGACTGTTCTTTGTGGCAAGCGTTTTTCAACCGCGTTTGGATCCAATCGACCGTTTTTGCAAGAAGAAGAATTGTGCACCAATAGAAATTGAACTCGAAGAACGCGATCACTACCGCGGCGAGCGGCGCCGCACCTTGCAGCAGGGGTGGTTTGGTCACGATACCGCGCTGGACCGCCCATAGGTGCGTAAGACTTCCGAGCGCCCCGCCCAGCAGGCAATAGGGCAGGACGGGATGGCATTTCA
Source organism: Anaerolineales bacterium (assembly GCA_016932715.1). Lineage (GTDB taxonomy): Bacteria > Chloroflexota > Anaerolineae > Anaerolineales > Villigracilaceae > Defluviilinea. Next base: position 453 of record JAFGCG010000136.1, on the reverse strand, counting down.
GGCGGATCGCAGCTTCCCACAAGCCAAATGCGACCGCGCCTGCAACCACGAAGGCTATCCATGGGAGCCATGTCCTTGCCCACGCCGGGACCACATAAGAATACACCGTCTCCCAAAAGTTACCGATCGCCTAGGACCAGATCCCAAACCAGACGAGAGCCGCGGCGCCCACCAGCGGTCCTTTCAGCGTGCGAAACGTCTCTTTGTTCACGCGCCAGGCCAGGAGCGAGACGTAGACCGCATCCATGAGTGCAAAGACCAGCGCTCCCTTGTAAAGCAGTTCAGTGGTGATTTTGAAGTCGGCGGGCATGGTCCCTCCGATTTCATCGTACTCCGTTTGGACAGGAAAAACAATCAGTTTGTTTTCTAGGGTGATTGCATCTAATTTCCTGTTGCCAAGACTCTGAGCAGGTAATCTTCTTTCCAAGCGGCTTGAAGTTGCTTCGCATGGAT
>JAFGCG010000135.1 GCA_016932715.1 Anaerolineales bacterium | reverse complement strand
ATCCATGCGAAGCAACTTCAAGCCGCTTGGAAAGAAGATTACCTGCTCAGAGTCTTGGCAACAGGAAATTAGATGCAATCACCCTAGTGCGCACAGTGCAGGTGTTGCCCATCCTACATCGCTATGATACAATGTGCCACGCACTGGGGCGTGGTGCAAGGGCAGCACACCAGCCTTTGGAGCTGTGGATCTTGGTTCGAATCCAGGCGCCCCAGCCAGGTTTATGCTAAAGGATGAAAGGTGAAGGATGAAGGATGATATTGATCCTTCATAATTCATCCTTCATCCTTTTTTGTTTGAGGTGACATCCATGAAGATCACAGCTGTTCTCCTTGCCGCCGGGCAGGGCACACGCATGAAGTCTGATCTGCCGAAGGTCCTGCATCCTTTGTGCGGCAAGCCCATGATATGGCACGTGCTGGAAGCGCTGAAACCGGCTGCGACGGAAAAGCCTGTCGTTGTTATCGGCTATGGTGCGGAGAGGGTCAGGAAATTTGTGGGGGATGCCGCGGAATGTGTCTTGCAGGAACCGCAGCTGGGGACAGGTCACGCGGTGCTGCAAGCCGAGTCGTCCCTGAAAGGTAAAACAGATCTCGTCATCGTGACCTATGCGGATATGCCGCTGCTGCGCGCTGAAACCTTCCGGCAGCTTGTGGAAACGCAGCGTCTCAACCCCGGACCCTTCAGCCTGCTGACCGTGATCGCGGACGACCCGCGCGGCTTCGGGCGGATCGTGCGCAAAGACGATGGGACGGTGGGGGCGATTGTCGAGGAGTATGTTGCCACACCCGGGCAGCGCGCGATCAAAGAGTTGAACGTCGGCGCGTATTGCTTCAACGCGGACTGGTTGTGGGAGGCATTACATCGCATCGAGCCGAACCCGAAGAAGGGTGAATATTATTTAACGGATATTGTCGAGATTGCCGCCAGGGATAACCTGCCTGTGCAGGCTGTCGTCCATGATGATTTTGTCGAAACGATCGGAATTAACTCGCGCTTTCATCTGAGCGAAGCGGAAGCCGCCCTGCGGATGCGCATCAATCGCGAGCATATGTTGAACGGCGTCAGCATGATGGACCCCGCCGCGACGTATATTGACGTGGAGGCAAAGATCGGCAGGGACACAACCCTCATGCCGAACACGTATATTCTGGGCGGTACGGAAATCGCTGAAGGGAACGTCATTGGTCCTAATACGGTTATTCGAGATTCGAGAATCGGGAATCGTTGTAAAGTGTTCGCGTCAGTGCTGGAGGGCGCAGTGCTCGAAGATGACGTGGACATGGGCCCCTTCGCGCGGCTGCGAAAGGGCGCGTACCTGAAGAGCCATGTTCACATGGGGAACTTCGGCGAAGTGAAAGACTCCACCCTGCACGAAGGCGTGAAAATGGGACATTTCTCGTACATTGGCAATGCCGACATTGGTTCCAATACAAACATCGGCGCCGGGACGATCACCTGCAACTACGACGGTGAGAAGAAGCACCCCACCGAGATCGGTGAGGATGTGTTCATCGGTTCGGATACCATGCTGGTCGCCCCGATAAAACTTGGGGCGGGCGCACGCACCGGCGCCGGTTCGGTGGTGACGAAGAATGTACCTGAAGATACGCTGGTGGTAGGTGTCCCGGCCCGCGCCATCCGGAAACTGGAAAGAAAGAAGAAGAAATAAATAACCACAGAGACACTGAGACACGGAGAAATAGGAGTATTTAGGCTCCTTAGCTCAGTGGCGGAAAAGATCTGTTATGACCCTCACCAAACAGGAAAAGCAAGCTCTGATCGATCTGGCAAATACTGCGCGGCAGCGCGCCTATGCTCCGTATTCCAATTATCCGGTTGGCGCCGCTCTGCGCACGAAGACCGGGCGCATCTTCACCGGGGTCAATGTGGAGAATGCCGCGTATCCGCAGACCATGTGCGCGGAACGTGTGGCAATCTTCAAAGCGGTCTCTGAAGGGGAAAAGGAATTCGAAGTGATCGCCATCGCGACGAATAACGGCGGCTCACCCTGCGGCGGCTGCCGCCAGGTCATGGCTGAATTCGGACTGGATACCCTTGTCCTGATGGCAGACGGCAATGGCAAGCTCATCAAACAAACGACCGTGAAAGAACTCCTGCCGGAGGCGTTTACGCCGGAACAGCTGGGTAAGCAGGTAAACAAGTAGACAGGTAAACATGCCTGCCTGTGTACTTGTCTACCTGATACCTGTATACTTCCCCCATGCCTGAAACCAAATTCCGTTCCTTTCGAGTAGATGCAGTCATCCTGCGGCACAGCGATTACGGCGAAGCGGATCGCCTGTTGACGCTTTTCACGCGCCAGCTTGGCAAGACACGCGCCATCGCTAAAGGCGCGCGCAAGATCGCCTCCCGCAAGGCCGGGCACATCGAACCGTTCACCTATGCCAGACTGCAGCTCGCCAAGGGACGCGATATGCTGATCCTGACGCAAGCCGATACGGTGGAGGCGTACCAGCCTCTGCGCGAAGATCTGGTCCTGACCAGCCAGGCCTCCTACGTGCTGGAATTGCTGGATCGCTTCACGTATCAGGATGAGATCGAGAACTCCGCCCTCTTCCGCTTGCTCACGGAAACCCTTTCCCGCCTTGCCGCGCAAGCGGATCCCTGGCTGGTGATCCGTTACTATGAGATGCGCCTGCTCGATCACCTGGGGTTCCGCCCGCAGCTCTTCGAATGCGCCAATTGCAGACGGGAGATCCTCGCTGAAGACCAGTTCTTCTCGTTCAGTGCGGGCGGGGTCATTTGTCCGCGCTGCGGTCAAGGGCTGCGCAATGTCACACCGATCTCGGTGGAGACGCTCAAATATCTGCGTCATTTCCAACGCTCGAGCTACGCGGACGCCTCCCGGGCGCGTCCCGGCCCAGAGGTCCAGAGTGAAGCGGAGAACCTGATGCAGGGCTATTTCACCTATCTGCTCGAGCGGGAATTGAATACGCCCGGTTTTTTGAAAAGCATAAAAGAGTAGGGGCATAACCCTCGCGCTGAGCGGAGGGCAGTGATCGTCTGCCCGCAGTCGAAGCGTCTACAACCTTTTCCCCCAATTCAACACAAAGATCTGTGCGATCAGGATAGTGATTGGCTTGAATATCCTCCATGCCAGGATTTGGAACCACTTCCACTTGAATGAATAGACGATCTGTGACAGGATCCAGCGCGCGATCAATGCCTGGCCCAACGCGCTGCCCAGCACCCGCCGCCTGTATCCGTTGAATGAAAATTCGTTCCGCTGGAAAGCCCAGCCGATTTCGCGCGCCGCAAGCGCCCCATATCCCAGCGCGATGCTGATCCCCTCGCCCAGGAACGGGTCCGCACCCGCGGCATCTCCCACCAGCATCACGCGCGGCACAGAGATTGGATTCTCCGGCGAAAAGGATCGAATGGGATGACCTTTAACTTCGTAGTCATCCAGGCTGAATCCGAGCCGGGACATCTCTTTGGCAAGTGGTTCTTTGAGTTGGGGACGTTTCGCACTCGCCAGAAGATTCGTATTGTAGATTCCCCAGCAGTGCATGGCTGCCCCGTTGACCCGGGTTGGGAAGTCCCAGACGTAACCGGCGATGTTTGAGGGGACAGGGAAGAAATCGATGTACGCGGCCCCCTCCGCCCTTGCGGGCACCTCCCCCAAATCCGACGATTTGAAATTTGATTGCGCATCCAAAATTTTCACTGTCGTATTTGGGGGAGGCCGGGTGGGGGTCAACACCTCCAGTACCCTCGCGGTATAAACGGGCGCGTTGGGGAAGATAGACCGGCGCGTGACTCCATTCGATCCATCCGCGCCGACGACGACCCGGGCGCGGAGATCGCCCTGCTCTGTCTCGACGATCACTCCACTTTCACCAGGAATGATGTTCTTTACCGTAACCTGCTCTCTGATCTCTATGCCCCTGCTCTCTGCTTTCTTCGCCAGCCAGCCGTCGAACTCATCCCGGCGGATGACACGCAGCGCATGTCGCCGGGGCACGCGGATGTTCAAGCCCCTGGCTTCGAAATCGAAACGGATGCGGTCCGCATCCACGTGCGGAACTTCAGCCACATCCAACCCGAGGCGCTGAAGGATGATCTCCGCATCGATGACCAGTCCGCCCGCGCAAAGTTTGGGGCGTGGATAACGCGCCTTTTCGAGGATCAGGATGCGGGGTGTGAGATGCGGGAAGTCTCTCGCGAGATGCAGCGCGGTGGAGAGTCCCGATGGTCCACCGCCGATGATGATAATGTCACGTTCCAGCATATCCCTTAATGGTGCAGGATTTGGGAAAGGAACAATTTCGTGCGGTCGTTCTGGGGATCATGGAAGATCTGATGGGGCGTGCCCTGCTCGACGATCTCCCCTTTGTCGAAAAAGATCATGCGGTCGGCAACGGCTCGTGCGAAGCCCATTTCATGGGTCACCGCCACGATCGTCATCCCGCTTTTGGCAAGCTCGACCATCACGTCCAAGACTTCCTTGATCATTTCCGGGTCAAGGGCAGAGGTGGGCTCGTCGAAGAGCATGATGTGAGGCTGCATCGCCAGGGCGCGCGCGATCGCAACGCGCTGCTGCTGTCCGCCGGAGAGCTGACCGGGATATTTATCGGCCTGCTCGGGAATGCCAACGCGTTCCAGGAGTTCCGTGGCAACCTGTTCAGCCTGGTCTTTGGGCCATTTGCGCACCCAGATGGGCGCAAGCGTAATATTTTGCATCACAGTCAGATGCGGAAAGAGGTTGAACTGCTGGAAGACCATCCCCGTTTCCATGCGAACGGCTTCGACGTTGCGCACATCGTGGCTCAACTCGATCCCATCCACGATGATCGTGCCGCGCTGGTGTTCTTCCAGGCGGTTGAGCGTGCGGATGAAGGTGGATTTTCCCGACCCGGAGGGTCCGAAGATGACGATCACTTCCCTGGGATAGACCTCCAGGGAAATGCCGCGCAGCGCGTGAAAGTTCCCGTACCACTTATGCACTTCGTTGCAGACGATAATTGGTTCACGCTTTTGAGATTCTTCTGTCATGCGTTTCATCCTTCTTCCATCTGAACAATTCCAAACGATCAGCGTTCGCCCACGCCCAGTGCTTTTTCCAGCTCGAGACTGGCATACGACATAAAGTAACTAAAAATCCAAAAGATGATTGCAATGAATAGATACACTTCCATCTGCAGGCGGACAAATTCAGGGCGTAAATTCAGGACCGCGTTGCCGATGCCCAGCAGGTCATTGATCCCGACGATGACCACCAGGGTGGTATCTTTGAACAATGAAATGAACTGTCCAACAATGTTCGGTATGACCAGCCGCAGCGCCTGCGGCAGGACAATGAAGAATGTGATGTGGAAGCTGCTGAGCCCCAGGGCTTTGGCTGCCTCCACCTGGCCCTCGGGAATGGCTTGCAGTCCGCCGCGCACGTTCTCGGCTGTGTACGCCGCGCTAAAGACGACCATAGCGATCAGGGCGCGCAGGAGACGGTCGATGCGCGACTCGGCTGGCAGGAAGAGCGCCAGAATGATCGAGAACATGAACAGAATGGTGACAAGTGGGACGCCGCGCACTACCTCGATGAAAAGGATCGAGAAAAGCTTGACCACCGGCAGGGAGGAACGCCGTCCAAGCGCCAGCAGCACGCCGATCGGGAAGGAAAGAACGATCCCGCCGACAGCCAGCAATAGTGTCACCAGCAGGCCGCCCCAGGCAGTGGTCGGTACAGCAGGCAGGCCCGGGATGCTGCGAATGCCCGGCAAAAGTACCAATGTGATCAAAACAGAAGCAAGCAGCCAGAGTGTGACTATGTATTTGCCCTTAACTTCCAGCCGCCGCCCGATCCAAAAGCCCAGGTAGATCAACACGGGGCAAGCCAGGAAGACAGCCCGCACGCCCAAAGTAATGGTAGGAGTTTCCAGGGGGATCAGAGCCAGGACACCGAGCAGGACACCCAGAAAAATGGCGAAGGCTTTGACGTAGCGTTCCCAAATCGCCCAACTGAGCCCGATCAGAAAGACACACATCAGCATGCTCAAGGCGGGGCGCCACAGCTGGTCACGAGGGTATTGGCCGATCAAAAACAAAAGCGGGGCAATCGTCACCGGGCTCCAGTCGGCGGTAAAAAATACCCAGCGAACGATGCTTACCAAAGCGAAATAGAGAAAAACCAGCGAAAAGATGGTGAGCAGCGCGTTGAACCAGTTGCTGAACAGATTCTTGCGCAGCCACGCCAGCGGGCGCAGGGCGGCGGGAGGAGCGAGGGTTTCAGAAGTGACAGACATTCTTCTATCTCTCGATGAACTGGACACGCTTATTGTAGATATTCAGGAGCCATGACGTCAACAGGCTGAGGAGGAGGTATGTTGCCATCACCATCAGGAAGACCGGTACCGCCCGCCCGGCCTGGTTGATGGTGACCTTCCCGATCGCAAAGAGTTCCTGGTAGCCGATGATCAGAGCGAGGCTGGAGTTCTTGGTCAGGTTCAAGTACTGGCTGATCAGCGGTGGGATGACGACGCGCAAGGCCTGAGGAATGACGATCATACCCAGCACCTGGTTGTTTTTCAATCCCAGGGCGCGGGCGGCTTCCACCTGCCCTTTGCGGACAGCCAGGATCCCGGCGCGGAAGACTTCGGCGATGAAAGCCGCGGTGTACGTGGTCAGCCCAATGACCAGGGCGGAAAATTCGGGTGACATCCGCAGCCCCCCTCTGAAGTTAAAGCCCTGCAGAGAGGGTTCATCCAGCCGCAGCGGCTCGCTACCAGAGACGAACCAGCCAATGAGCGGGAACAGGATCAGGATCGCCAGGCTGATACGGCCGAAATAGGTCTCGCGTCCCTGTGTCTCACGGATGCGCCGCAAGACGATCCAGGCAACGACGGCGAGGATCACACCGATCACCAGGAACGCCACGAAAATGCCTCCCGTCTCGGTGAGGCGCGGCCAGGTCAGGTAAAGCCCGCGCTGGTTGACAAAAATCGGTCCCGGCAGGGTCAGGCTGTCTCTGGCACTCGGCAAACGGGTAAAAACACCGAAGTACCACAGGAAGAGCAGCACCAACAACGGGATGTTGCGATGAAATTCAATGTAAGCCAGGGCAATCTTGTTGACCAGCCAGTTAGTGGAGAGACGCGCCAGAGCCACAAAAAGGCCCAGGGGTGTCGACAGCAGAATCCCCACCACAGAAACGACCAGGGTGTTGATCAGGCCGACCGTGAAAGCGCGCCCAAAAGACATGGTCGGAGTATAGGGGATGTAGGATTCAGTGATCGGGAAGCCAGCCGGGTCATCCAGGAATCCATATGTCAGCGGCATGCCGCGCTGGCGTGTGATTTCCAAAAAGTTAGCGATGCCCCAATACAGCAGTCCAACGATGACGACCGTCGAAACGATTTGCGCGGCGGCGTTCAGGACGCGCTCATCGCGCCAGAGAGGGATCTCCTGGTGATTACGTGTTGGTGTGCGAATGCTCATGGCAGCCAGATTCAAAGCAGGTGTGTGCAGCCGGTTGGGCGGACTGCACACACCCTGATCGCGTAAAAGGACTATTTGATCGGCGGAGCGTAAAGCAGGCCGCCGTTCGTCCACAGATCGTTCAAGTCGCGCGGCAGGACAAACGCCAGGCCGCCTTCACCGAAGTAGCGGTCATAGAGCTCGCCATAGTTGCCGACTGCCTTGATGGCGTTCGCCAGCGCATTGACCTCGAGGCCGAGCTGGGCATTGCCCCAGTCACCTTCGGCGCCGAGCAGTAAGCGGATGTCGGCATTTTCACTGGCTTTCATCTCTTCCACATTGGCAGATGTTACGCCATACTCCTCCGCATTGATCAGCGCCCACATCACGGTCTTGACGATGTCGAGCCACTGGTCGTCGCCGGTGGGGACCGCCGGAGTGAGAGGCTCTTTCGAGATGGTCATATCCAGGATGACGTGTTCATCGGGGTTCTGGAAGCCGGCGCGCACCGCTGCCAGTTGTGATTTGTCGCTGGTGGCGACATCGCAGCGGCCTTCCTCGTACGCGCCATAGACTGCCGAGGTCTCCTCGAAGGTGACCGCCTCGTAGGTCACACCGGCGTCCGCGAGGGCTGTTGCCAGGTTTTTCTCGGTGGTCGTACCGGTCGTGACACAAATGGCGGCACCATCCATGTCCTCCAGGGTTTCGATATTCTCCTCCGTGCGCACCAGGAAGCCCTGGCCGTCATAGAACATGATCCAGGTGAAGTTCCCCCATTCGGCGTCGCGCTTGGAGGTCCAGGTCATGTTGCGGGGCACCAGGTCCACCTCAGCCGTCTGCAGGACAGGACCACGATCTGCTGCAGTAATCGTCACAGGCTCGATCGCTTCGGCGTCGCCGAGCACAGCCGCAGCCACAGCCCGGCACAGGTCAATGTCGAAGCCCACGCTGCGTCCATTTTCATCCAGGTAGCCGAAGCCGAGCAATTCGTTGTGCACGCCACAGACCAGCTTGCCGCGCTCTTTCACACGGGCAAGAATGGTGCCGTAGCCCTGGGGACCGCTGGCAGCTTCCGCGGTGGGTGTAGCAGCCGGTGTTCCACAGGCCGCAAGGATGAGGCTTGCCAGAATTACCAGGCTGAAGACAGGGAACAACTTACGCATGATCTTCTTCTCCTTTGAGCTAATCTTTTGTTTGGGAAAACAAATAACAAACGACACAAACTCAAATTTGTGCAGACACCTCCAATCTCTTTTACTTCACAGAATCACACACCTCCAGTTGGTCTGTGAGTAGCAACTATGCCATGACATTATATAGAAACCGGAAGTCAGAGTCAATGCGGGGTGCATGGAGCGACATGGCTTTCTCAAAGATACTGTTGGCAAACCGGGAAGGAGGGGTAAGATAGGAAGAGGAGGCTGCCATGTGTCTGAAAATCCACCT
>JAFGCG010000134.1 GCA_016932715.1 Anaerolineales bacterium | reverse complement strand
CGTAAAATCAAACCTTGTTCCTCCCTTTGTGTGCTTCGTGCCCTTCGTGGTTGAGCCTTTTCCCGCCAAATACGGGAGAACCAAAAAAACAAACCGACGCGCGCGGTGCGGTCGGTTTCGCCACTAGCTCACCACAGCCATCTCCAGTACTCCTGGATTGGCGACCAAACCAGGCTGTGGATCATTGCCCTCCGCAATTAGATTAATTAGAGATAAATACTATTTTATATCCTATTAAGGTTTTGTCAAGTCCAGTTTTTGGCATGAGGACAAATACCGGTTGGTTACCCGAAGCGGCAATCACTTCACAGCGGTGATAAAATTGCATTACATTTCACTATGCTCCCGGATTTCCGCGTCAGACAGCGTGACTACCTGCTCGAAATATCGCGCGCCCTCACTCAGGAACTCGATCTTGAGAAACTGCTCGCGCGTATCCTGCGGATCGCCATTGAAATGCTGGCGGGCCAGGCAGGCATCATCGCGCTGAAGGAGGAAGGCTGGCGCGTCGCGACCGCGCATGGAATTGCTCCCGCTTTTCTGAGTTACCTCACTCCTTTGCTGGCAGAGGAAAACGTCCGCGAACTGAACCTCAATGAACTGAATCGCATGCTGAAGGAGTTGACCTACACTGCCAGCATGGGCCTTCTCAACGGCACAGCGCTGCCCCTCGCCGCCCATGGACAAGTCATCGGCGTCATCTTCATCTTCCGCAATTACCCCGACCTGTTCACGCCCAACGATCGCGTCCTCCTGCAATCCTTCGCCGATCAGGCTGCCATCGCGGTCTTCAATGCCCGTCTCTATGGAGAGGTCTCCTACGAGAAGCAGCGCCTCGACGCGCTGCTCGATTCCGCCGCCGATGGAATCCTAATCCTGCATGCGGACCTGACCATCGAACGCGTGAACGACGCCTTCGAAGGGATCTACGGAAAGACTCACGATGAACTTGTGAGCCTTTCCCACGATGAAGTCCTGCGCTGGGCAAGCCATCCACAAGGTTCAACGTTGAACGAAGCCATTGCAAACGGATGGCCCCTGACCCCGAACGCAACCCTGTATGTGGAAGGAGATTTGGAACGCCCGCTTCCGCCTCCCCTCCCGGTGGGAATCACGTACGCGCCGCTGCTTTCCCACGAGGGCAAGCTGCGCAACATCATTGTCTCGGTACGCGACATTACACACTTCCGCACTGCGGATGAGATCAAATCGACGTTCATTTCGATTGTGAGCCACGAACTGCGCACACCGGTCACCCTGATCAAGGGTTACGCCTCGACCCTGCGGCGCGATGACGCCAGATGGGATAAGCACACCATCAGCGACTCGCTGGCTGTCATCGAGGAGGAGGCTGACCGCCTCAGCAAAATGATCGACGACCTGCTGGACGCCTCGCGCTTGCAGGCTGGCGGATTGAGCTTGAGCAGAGGCGACGTTGCACTTCCCAGCCTGGCAAAACGTGTTGCAGAGAAACTGACATCGCAGTCCGGGCAGCATACGATCGTGACCGACTTCCCGGAAAATTTCCCGGTCCTGCTGGCAGATGAAACCCGCATCGAACAGGTGCTCATCAATCTGGTTTCCAACGCGATCAAATACGCACCGCAAGGCGAGATCAAAATCAGCGGTCAGGTGCGGCCCGAACAGGTCGTCGTCTGCGTCAGCGATCAGGGACCGGGCATCGATGCCAGGGATCTGCCGCACATCTTCGACCGGTTCTATCGTTCGACGAACGCCGTCAAACAGACCAAGGGCGCCGGGCTGGGGCTTTATCTTGCGCGCGCGATCGTCGAGGCGCATGGCGGCCGCATCTGGGTGGACCCGCAGCCTGATTCCGGGGCGAGGATCTGTTTCTCCCTGCCGCGCTGACCCCCTCCGCCTTCGGCACCTCCCCCAAATCTGCCAAGGCAAAGGCTGAATGCCAATCCAAATTCTTATCATCAGATTTGGGGGAGGAAGGGAAGGGGCGGGTGGTAAAATCGAACGGAACGGAAGCAGCTATTCGTGAGTCTGAAGCGTTTACAAGTTAAGGAATGGAAAAGAATATGCCGAGCAAGGTTCCCCCTCGAAATAAACTGGATAAGAAATTTACATGGAATGCCGAGAGCGTCTTCCCATCTGATGAGGCCTGGGAAAAGGAGGTCAATCAGATCCTCGCAGACATCCCGGCGATGAAACAGTATCAGGGACGTCTGGCGGAAAGCCCGTCCGTTTTGCTCCAAGCCCTCGAGGCAGTTTATGAGTTGGTTTCATGTACACAGAAGGCATTTATGTATGCCGGTTTTTCCTATGCCGTCGATACGACAAACCAGCACGCCGCCGGAATGCGCAGCAAGGGCCAGAGCATGTCCGGGCAGGTTTTATCAGCCGTTTCGTTTTTGCAGCCCGAGGTTTTGGCAATTGGAAGAGACAAGCTCGAGGCCTGGATGAACGAGAACGAAAAACTGGCTGCGTACAGGCATTACTTCGATGATCTCTTCCGCAGGCAGGCGCATGTGCGCTCGGCGGAAGTGGAGGAACTGCTTGGACTGGTCAGCGATCCCTTGCAGGGTCCAGCCAACTCGACCAGCATGCTGACCAATGCGGATTTCACGTTCAAACCCATCAAGGACAGCACAGGCAAAGTGCTCGATCTTGCTCAAGGGACGATCGTCAATCTCATGCACAACCCTGACCGCAAAGCGCGCCGCCGCGCGTACGAAAATTACATGGACAAATACATCGAGCACAAGAATACGCTTGCAAGCAATCTGGCTCACTCCATCAAAGCCAACGTCTTCTACATGCGGGCTCGCAAACACGAGTCGTCACTGGCCGCCTCCCTTTTCGACCTGAATATCCCTACGGATGTTTTCCATAATTTGATCGACACCTTCAGGAAGAACCTGCCGGTCTGGCATCGTTATTTCGAGATCCGGCGCAAGGCGCTTGGGCTCAAGAAGCTTTCCTACTATGATATGTGGGCTCCCATCGTGAAGAGGAAAGTAAAAGTACCCTTCGAAAGAGGCGTGGAGTTGATTTGCGAAAGCCTCACGCCGCTGGGCAATGAATATGTCGAGACGGTCCGGCGGGGCTGCCTGCAGGAACGCTGGGTGGATGTTTACCCAAATCAGGGCAAAGGCGAAGGCGCCTTCTCGTGGGGTTCGCAGGGAACTCATCCATTCATCAACATGAACTACACGGATGAAGTGACCAGCATGAGCACGCTGGCGCACGAACTGGGTCACTCCATGCATTCCTATCTCACCTGGAAGAATCAGCCTTTCATCTACTCCGAGTACTCCCTCTTCGTCGCCGAGGTGGCATCCAACTTCCACCAGGCCATGATGCGCGGACACTTGTTGAACACTGTCACAGACAAGAACTTCCAGCTGGCGTTGATCGAAGAAGCGGTCGGCGGGAATTTCTTCCGCTACTTCTTCCAGATGCCGACCCTGGCGCGCTTCGAACTGGAGACGCACCAGCGCGTCGAACGCGGCGAGCCGCTCATCGCCGATTCCATGATCGAGCTGATGGCGGACCTCTTCGCCGAGGGATTCGGTCCGGGCTTCGACCTGGACCGCGAGCGCCTCGGCATGACATGGTCCACATTCGGGCATCTCTTCGCAGATTACTATGTCTACGCGTACGCCACGGGGATTTCAGGCGCGAACGCACTGGCCGGAAGAATCCTGCGCGGCGAACCGAATGCCGTGGAAAACTATCTCGGATTCCTCAAGTCAGGGAATTCTGACTATTCGCTGAATGTCCTGAAGAAAGCCGGCGTAGACCTGACGAAACCACAAGCCGTCGAGGAGACCTTCGCGGTAATGGAAGGTTATATCGACCGGATGGAGAAGTTAGTTGGGTAGTTTTGATAGTTGGATAGTTGAGTAGTTCGATAGTCGATTGGTCGGACAGTTGTTGGCTGCCAATCGTAAATCCAAAATCGGAAATCGGAAATAAACTAATGCCTCAAACACAAATTGCATGTCCCCGCTGCCGTCAAATGATCACGGCAAATGTCGAACAGCTCTTCGACGTAACACAGGATCCACAAGCCAAACAGAGATTGCTCGGCGGTATATCGAATATGGCGCGCTGTCCGCACTGCGGGTATCAGGGACGCCTCGCAACACCCATCGTGTACCACGATAACGAGAAGGAATTGCTCCTGACCTTTTTCCCGCCCGAAATGAGTATGCCGCTCAACGAACAGGAACGTATGATCGGTCCTCTGATCAAGCAGGTCACAGACCGGCTGCCTTCGGAAAAACGGAAAGGGTATCTGCTGAAGCCTGTCGCCAACCTGACGTACGAATCCATGGTCCAGACGATCCTTGAAAAGGACGGCATCACGCCTGAGATGCTCAAGGAACAGCAGGAGCGCGTGCAGGTGATCGAGCGTCTCCTGCAAGCCAGCACGGCCGATGTGCGCAGCGAGATCATCAGGCAGAACCTCAATCTGTTCGATGAGCAGTTCTTTGCACTCTTCAGCCGCCTCGCCCAGAGTGCGGCCGGGAGTGGACAGGAGCCGGTCGCGCGCGCAATGGTCGAACTCCAAAACCAGCTGCTCGAAGAGACGGAGTTTGGCCGCGGCTTGAAAGAATCGGTGGGGGAACTGGAGGCAGCCACGAAGGCACTGCAGGAGGCCGGGCAAGGTCTCACGCGCGAGAAGCTGCTGGACATCGTGCTTCAGTCTCCCAGTGATGCGCGCCTGCGTGCCTATGTCAGCCTGGCGCGCGGCGGCATGGATTATCAATTCTTCCAGCTGCTCTCGGAGAAAATCGACAAAGCCTCAGGCGATGAAAAAACACGCCTCGAATCCATCCGCGGCAAATTGCTCGATCTCACCAATGAGATCGATAAGCAGCTGGAAGCGCGCTACAAGCAGGCACAGGACTTCGTCGAATCCCTGCTCGCACAGGAGGACATTGTCCAGGCGGTGCGCGACAACCTGAACAACTTCACCCAGGACGCTGTGGAGGTTGTCAACCAGCTGCTGCGACAGGCTTCCGAGAAAAATGATTACACCCGCATGGGCAAACTGCAAAAAATGGTCGAAATCCTGCGGGAGGTCTCTACACCACCTGAAGTCGCTTTTATCGAGCAGCTGCTGGACGCGCCCGATGACGCCGCGCTCGTTAAGATGCTCGAAGGCAATCAGGATCTGATCAACGATCAATTCATGGAGTCGCTGGTCGGGCTGGTCGCGCAGGTGGACCAGGCGGCGGAGCAGGGAAACCCGGAAGCCAAGACGATCAGCGAGAAGTTGAGCAAGGTGTACAAAGCCGCCCTGAAATATTCGATGCAAAAGAACCTGGGCGAACCGAAAATTCAATAAAAAAACGGGTTCCTTGCGGAACCCGATTTTTTACAGCTTAGCGCAGACCTTCGAACAAATCGGTTTCGATAGTACGCCCAGCGTTCACCAGGCTGAAAGCGCGATAGAAACAACCCATCCCGAACAGCCTGGCAAGCTCAGGGAATGGCGCCTCGACCAGAGGCCGGTACCCGGGCAATTGTGATTTGTGACAAAGCATCGCCTTTTGCACTTTGTCCACGTACTGATGGTTGTCGAGGCGGGTGGTGATCTGCCAGTCCTCCCAGCCAATATGATGGCGGGTCATGCCATCCACATCCATGCTGAGGCCGCCAAGCGCCTCCTGCACCGCGTTCACCACATCGAGTGAATCCACCATGTAATAAAATTTCGAGACACGCTGCGGAGGTCCTGCATTGGCAAAGCTGCGGTCTGCCGCACAGACCAGCGCTCCACTTGTAAATTGGGACAACGCAATGTGATCGGGGTGCCCATACGCGCCATCCGGTGCAAAGGTAACCACCACATGCGGTCGAATGCGGCGGATATGCGAGACAAGCCTGCCGATGATCTCGGCGGGGTCCGCTCGATCCACCTCTCCATCGATGTAATCCAGGAAACTCACTTCGTGAAGTCCAAGACACTCCGCTGCACAGCGCAACTCCGCTTCACGGATGCGAGCGAGTCCTTCCAGGCCCGGGTTGGGTCCCTCCGAATCGAACCAGCCGCGCTCCCCGCGCGTCGCACAGACGAGGGACACTTCAACACCTTCGGCAGCATAGCGCGCCAGTGTGGACCCCATTCCAAGCGTTTCGTCATCGGGATGTGGAAAAACAGCCAGTAGTTTTAACAAGTCCGCCATAATACCTCCTAAACGCGACATTTATGTCGCACCGCAAAGGATTCGTCACTCTCTCTGTGCCTCCGCCCAAACGCGCTGGAATTCCAGCAGAAATTGCCCTGCGATGACAGGGTCGTATACGATGATGAGATTTTCATCGTTGCGTTCCTCCGCACTTTGGGAAAAATTATAGGAACCGAACGCCACAATCTCTTTGTCGATAATCAGGACCTTGTGATGCATCAGCCCATCGATGCCGTCCCTGCGCACATCCAGCTCGGCCTGGCGGAAAGGGTCGAATTCCGTTCCCTGATTCGACCTGACCTGCTCAGCATCCATCACACCGGCAACGGTGATCCCCTCTTCTGCTTTTCGACGAACAATTTCACCCAGTTGATTGGAGGTAAAGGAATAGGCAAGAAAGTAAATACTTTCCTGCGCGCCTTCCAGCACAGGCACGAGCCCGGCGAGCACCCCGTCATCAGGCGAGAAGAAGACATCCAGGCGGGTGCCAGCGATCGTCACAGTGGGATGGGGAGTTCGCCTCCGAACATCCGTGCCGAACATATCGTCGTTGAACATTTCTTCGAATTCGACCATGTAATTTGCCGCGATGTCCGCCGAACGGATGCGCATCAGATTGTTATTGTCATCATACGCGCCTCCATCCGTGAAGTTCATCGAACCCAGCCAGACCTCGGACCGGTCAATGATCATGAATTTGTCGTGCATCAATCCATTGCGGTGATCGCCCGCGATCGCAATGCCGGCCCCGATCAATCGCTGCGGATCCGAACGGTCCATGTTGCTGGATTCCATCACCATGCGGACGGTCACCCCCCGGTCGTGAGCGCGGATCAGCGCGTAGCGCACGCTGTTCAAGCTCAGGCTATACGCGGCAACATCGATGCTCAAGCGCGCCGCATCGATCGCCTCGACAAGCGGACCATCCACGCCGCCCGTGCCTTGCGGCGAGAGCGGGCTGGCTGGATCTGTAAAATACAACTCGAACCAGGGGCCGCGCACGCCATAGCCTGCCTGCAGCTCGATCGGCGCGACGGTGATCTCGGGAGTTGGAGCGAATTCGAACGTGGGAGCGGGCCCGGCAGTTGGCGTAGGTTTCATTGTGGATGGAGTCGCCGTTCTCGTCGCGGGAATCGAGATCACACTTCCGCAAGCGGACAGGAAAAGAGCTGCGATCAAAAAGATATATGGAAAACTGCGATATGGTTTCATATTTCTCCCTTATCAGGAACAAAAATCTCACGACAAGTCGAAGATCACGCGTTAGCGTGACGCAGCACGCTGCAAAGCGGCAGTGTGCACAAGCGAAGCGGGTGCTGTGCACAAGCGAAGCGGGTGCTGTGCACAAGCGTAGCGGGTCCTGTGGACAAGCGAAGCGGGTGCTGTGGACAAGCGAAGCACGCCGCAAAGCGGCAGTGTGCACAAGCGTAGCGGGTCCTGTGGACAAGCGAAGCACGCCGCAAAGCGGCAGTGTGCACAAGCGTAGCGGGTCCTGTGGACAAGCGTAGCGGGTGCTGTGCATTATAATCCTCACCCGTGACCCTTCCCACCGCTAACCGCCAAATCGCACGCGCCGCGGGGACCGTGATGCTCGCCCTCCTTTTTGGACAACTCGCCAGCCTGGCACGCAGCATCCTTGTTGCAGGCGCGTTCGGCGCCTCGCTCGAACTCGATGCATTCAATGCAGCCAACCGCGTTTCCGAGACTCTCTTCCTGCTCGTCGCCGGAGGCGCGCTTGGCTCCGCGTTCATCCCGGTGTTCACCGGATTGCTCACGCGTGACGAAAAGGCTCCGGCCTGGAGGCTTGCCTCGGCCCTGGCCAACGCGGTCACACTGACCCTCAGCCTGCTCGCCGTTTTACTGGCGATCTTCGCCCCGCAAGTCGTTCGCTACCTCCTCGCCCCTGGCTTCGCTGATAAACCGGAGCTTTTCGCCCTGACCGTCTCGCTGCTCCGCATTCAACTGATCTCTGCAGTTCTATTTGGTTTGGGCGGTTTGATCGTCGGCGTCCTGAACGCACACCAGGTCTTTTTCATCCCTGCCTTGACCCCAGCCATGTACCAGCTTGGGCTCATCTTTGGCGCCGTCGTCCTCGCGCCTGTGATGGGCGTTTATGGTCTTGCCTGGGGAGTTGTGCTGGGAGCGCTGGCGTATCTGCTTATCCAAATCCCGACCCTCCTCAAACAAAAGGGAACCTATTCTCTCACCCTCGGGCTCGAAAACCCCGATGTTCGCAAAGTGATCCTGCTCATGGGTCCGCGCTTGCTGGGGGTGGCGGTTGTGCAATTGAATTTCTGGGTCAATGTCAATCTGGCTTCCCAGATGGAGGAGGGCAGCGTCGCGAGCCTCGGATTTGCGTTTTCGCTCATGATCATGGCACAGGCGGCTATTGCTCAATCCGTGGCGATCGCGGCGATGCCGACCTTTTCCGCGCAGCATGCCCTCGGCAAACAGGACGAAATGCGCTCGTCATTGGCGGCCTCGCTGCGCGGCGTATTGCTGCTGGCATGGCCTGCGGCGGTCGGATTGATTCTGTTACGCGTGCCATTGATTTCCTTCCTCTATGAACGCGGCAGATTCGACGCACATGACGTGCAGCTCGCGGCCTGGGCGCTGCTCTGGTACGCAGCCGGACTCGTCGGACATTCCGTCATGGAAGTCCTGACCCGGGCGTTCTACGCCCAGCACGACACGAAGACTCCCGTCATCATCGGAACGATCGCAATGGGGCTGAATGTCCTCTTTAGTTTTGCCTTCTCACGCTTATTCAGTCAAGTCGGCTGGATGCCCCACGGCGGTCTGGCTCTGGCAAATTCGCTGGCGACCGCGCTGGAAGCGAGCGCGTTGTTCCTCTTCATGCGCCGGCGGTTGAACGGCATCGAAGGGAGCTGCATCGGGCGCGGATTCGCCGCCTGCGCGCTCGCGTCGCTGGGGATGGGGATCGGCTTGTGGTTCTGGCTCCAGGCTGCGGCGAGTCAGCCACGCTGGCTCGTCACACTGGGAGGAGTCGCGCTCGGCGGGATCATCTATGCGATCGGAGTGATTCTGCTGCGAGTCCCCGAAGTGCAGGTCCTGACGAGTGCCATTACAAGGAGGCTGCTCCGGAGAGCCTCGCCTCCTCGCAGTGACATGTGAATGCTTATTTCTTCTTGGCCGGTTTTTTTGCGGCGCTCATCAGACCACCAAGCAGGTTTGCTGCTCCCGCTGCCTGCCCTTTGTTATTCAGGAAACCATCGATCGCGGCGCCCACGGCAGGCGGCAGGTTCTTCTTGAGAAAATCCAGCACGATCTTGACAACGGTCCGGGCTGTTTCTTTCGGTAAGCCTGTCTTCTTGACCACCAGGTTGACAAGTTCTTCCATTGTTTTGAATCTCCTTTGCTGTGCTAATTCCACACCAGCCACTGGCTGGTCGCGACAACCAAGCCAAGCAGAATCCCTCCGGTCACCTCTAAGGGAGTATGCCCAAGTACGATTTTCAAATCCCTCTCATTGATCGGGTGCCCGCGCAGGAGTTCCTCGAAAATTACGTTGATCCGCTGGGCATGAATGCCCGCCTGCTGGCGGACACCAGCCGCATCGTACGTCACGATCATGGTGATCGCCACACCGAGCGCAAAGATCGGACTATCAAATCCATAATACAACCCAATCGCAAGGGTCGTGGCTGTCACCAACGCCGAATGAGAGCTTGGCATACCGCCCGTTGTGAAGAGCAGCGCCCAGTTCCAACGGCGCGTGCGCAGATAATCCAACGGGATCTTGATCAGTTGTGCGAGCGCCCAGGCGATCAACCCCGCGATCAGCGCCTTGTTCTGGAATAACGCGATCAGATTCATTCCGATAGTTCCTCGAATGGAATGATCTCATCCCCGGCGACCTGCCGCACTTTGAGTTCAGCCGCTTCGAGCAGGACGCCGCAGCGCGCCGCCAGAGCCTGACCCCGTTCGAACAACTTGATCGCCTCCTCCAGCCGGTTCTGTTCCCCCTCCAGCGCGGTGACGATCTCCTCCAGCTCTGCGAGGGCTTCTTCATACGTTAATTCTTCCACTGCTTTTTCCGCTTTTTTGGATGATGACTTTGGCATAATAATTTCCTTTATCGCGCTGAGCGGAAAGCCGAATGTACCTTGAGGCTTGGAGACGAAGCGCGTTTCGTCTGCGCTATGCTCCGCTCAACGCGAGGTTGATTTTTTAACTTCAAACTCTCCATCACTGACCCTGACCTTCATTTCATTGCCAGCCTGTGCGAGGCGCGCGACAACACTGCCATCGTCTTTGCGCGTCACAACTGCATAGCCGCGCCCCAGCACCGCCAGCGGATTCAACGCCGCCAGCCTGCGCTCCATCCCATTGACGTGGGTAGCTTGCAGCTGAATGCGATGCAACAGCGCAGCGTGGGCGCGGCGTGCCAGTTCGTCTACGCGCTGGCGTTCGGACTGGATGCGGCGATCGGGCGAGACATACCGAAGCTGGGATACAAGCGCGGCAAGCGAGGTCTTTTGTTCGGCGAGCAGCTTGAGCGTCGCCGAAAGGATGCGGGTTTTGTAGTTCTGCAGCCCGGCGCGCAGGTCCAGCAGCGTGAGCTGAGTGGCAAGCTCTGCCGCGGCGGTGGGAGTCGGGGCGCGCACGTCCGCGGCGAAATCGCAGAGCGTGAAATCCGTCTCGTGGCCGACTCCGCAGATGACCGGCGCACTGGATGCCGCGACCGCCCGCACGACACGTTCATCATTGAACGCCCACAAATCTTCGATCGATCCACCGCCGCGCGCCAGGAGAATGACATCGGGTGATTGTCGATTGAGTGATTGGATGGCTTTCACCAGTGCCGGCGGAGCTTCCGTCCCCTGCACCGGCGAGGGTGCAAGAATGACCTGGACCAGCGGCAGGCGGCGGCGCAGCGTATTCAGCATGTCACGCAGCGCTGCCCCGGTCGCCGAGGTGACAATCCCGATGGTTTGCGGGAACATGGGAATGGGACGCTTGCGCTCGGGAGCAAAGAGTCCCTCGGCTTCGAGCATGGCTTTCAGGCGCATGAATTCCTGATATAACGCCCCTTCGCCCACCGGCCGGATCTGATCGGCGTAGAGTTGGTACTGTCCGCTCACTTCATAGATGCCGATCTTGCCGTGCACTTCCACTTCCATACCGTCCTGGAGCGCGATGCCCAGTCGTGCCGCGCTGGTCTTCCACATCACGCATTTGAGCGCGGCAGAGGCGTCTTTCAATGTGAAATAAATATGCCCTGAAGCGGGGCGCGACAGGTTCGAGATTTCCCCCTGTACCCAAACATCCTGAAGGATTTCATTTTCTTCGAGGAGCTTGCGGATGTAGAACGTCAGCCTGGAAACGGTCCATTGCTGTGTGGAAAATAACGTGGGTTGCATTTGTAACAGGATACTCAACTTGGGGGAGTATGTCAACGATTGGTTTTGTAATGCGTACTTCTTTCTTCTTTCCTCTTTCCTCTTTCTTCTTTGGTGGAAAGACGAAAGAGGAAAGAGCTATTTCTCTGCTACAATTTACTCATTCTATGAATCACATCTGGTCCCCGTGGCGTATGGAATATATCGAAAACAGCAACAAAGAAGACGAGTGTATTTTCTGCAGCGCGCAGGCGCAGGAAGACAGCGCGGAGAACCTCATTGCGTTCCGCGGGAAGCATGCTTATGTGATCCTCAACCGCTATCCCTACACCAGCGGACACTTAATGGTCGTCCCGTTTGACCATAAACCGAATCTCGAGGAACTCGATCCGCTGACCCGCGCCGAAATGATGGAGTTGACCGCTCGCTGCATGACGATCCTTCGCAAAATTTACAATCCGCAGGCATTCAATATGGGCGCCAACATCGGCGAAGCCGCGGGCGCGGGTGTGAAGTCGCATGTCCATCTTCACATCGTCCCACGCTGGGCAGGCGACACCAATTTCATGTCCATCCTGGGAGAGACGCGTGTGCTGCCTGAAGCGCTCGAAAGCACCTACCGGCGTGTCCGCAACGGATTTCTGGAGGGTTAACTGCTCCAGCCGGTGAGCTGCCTTAGTGATCTTGAGAATGTTTCGCTCCACAAAATTTTTCCAGGCAACCTGTATCATCTTTATAGCTCTGCTCCTCGGCAGCTGCAATCCGGGAGATGTCGCAGCCACCGATGTCTCTGCCTCCCCCACAGCCTCCGCGCCCGAAACGTTTGTCGTGGAGGCGCTCACACGACTTGCTGTAACTCCAACGGTTGAGCCAACTCCCCGTCCCAAAGACTATAACCCACTGACAGGCTTGCCGGTCGCAGACCCGTCTCTCCTCAAATTGCCCGCGCTGCTGGTCTCGATATCACACTTTCCTGTGGAGGCGCGTCCACAGGCCGGGCTGTCGTTCGCGCCATACGTCTTCGAGATCTACATCACGGAAGGAGCCACGCGTTTCCTGGCAGCATTCTACGGTCAGTTCCCGGCTCCGGAAGTGCCCATCGTCGGCGATTGCGAGGTCAGAAGGGAACGCTTCACACAGACCGATCTGATCCTGGGCAATCAGGTCTGGCTGGATTCGAATGCGAACAGTACGCATGAAGCCTGGGAGAATGGAATCGGCGGCGTCTGCGTTAATCTTTATGACTCGACCGGCGCGCTCATCCAGCAGACCGCCACGGACAGCAACGGTTATTACGGGTTCAACGTGGAGCCTGGAAATTACACTCTCGAATTCCTGAAACCTGAGGAGATGGACTTTGCTCAGAAAAATGCCGGGGAGGAGAAAACGGACAGTGATGTGGATCCGGCGACGGGCCGCACGGACGCGCTGGACGTCACTGCATCGATCCGCGACCTGGACGCGGGATTGATCCCGCTTAACATTCCTCCGCCAACTTCCGCGCTGCCGCCCGCTAAAGTGGGACCCGTCCGATCGGGGCGCATGGTGTATCGCCATATTGCGGCGTTCTTTCCAGACTCGTGTTTGATCTATGCGTTCGCCTCTCCGGAGGTCCTTGAGCATTTACCGAAATGCGCTTTTGTCGATCATGACGTGCAGGGCGGCGGCTACATGCTGGAAATCAGTGAGATGATGCGGCTTGCAAAGGCCAGTAAAAAGCCGAAGCAGACAGTCGATTACACCAGCAACGTTTATTCCACCGATCCGCCCGAAGGCGGCGTGGACGCCTCAAGGCTGCATGTGTACATCGCCTGGCTGAATCAATCGGCCTGGGTCTATGAGCCGCTGTATCAAAGCTGGTGGCGCTATGTGGACGATGCCGACCAGGGAACCCCGGGTGTCGTCCATCCCGAAGTCGACCGTCTGACGGGACGCCAGCTGCATTTCGAAAACGTCATTGTGCTCTTCGCCAGACATGAAGTCATTTCGCCCACGAATCTCGAGATCCGTATGGAGCAGGATTGGCTTGGCGACGCGCTCTTATTCCGCGACGGAAAGATGTACAAGATCCGCTGGAGCACGGTAGCCACGGACGAGGAATTCAAGGCCGACCGCCGCAAGCCGATCCAGTTCCTGCACCTCGACGACAAGACTCCTTTCCCGCTCAAGCCGGGCAAGACATGGATATTGGTGGTCACACCCGAAACACCTGTTACGGAAAAATCGGCAGGTGAATGGTTATTGAATTTTTTCCAGCCGCCCGGCGCAAAATAGGATCGGCGCGCTGACCGAAGGGGGCGTAAGCTGCCCTGCGGAGGGCACAGCTCGAAGACGAAGCGCGAATAGAAAGCGATTTATCGACAAAAAGACGTTGAAAGTTGCATGGAGATTGCTTCGCTGCGCTCGCAACGACATAGATATAATCAAAGCATGCGCCGTGCCATCCTGCTGCTGACCCTGGTGATCAGCGCGTGTTCTGCTCCACCCTCCGCTCAACCGGTGGTAACTGAAACGATCGTTCCCAGCGGTACCAGTACTTCCATACCTACCGTAGCCCCGTCAGCGACATCCACTCCTCAGCCTCACCTCGCGCCGGTTGCCTACGGACCGGAAGCAGAAGATTTCCCGGCGAACATCAATCCGCTGACGGGCCGCGCGGTGGCAGACCCGGCGCTGCTCAAGTTTCCGGCAGTGCTGGTGTCCATCAGCAATATGCCCGTCACGGCGCGCCCGCAGGCAGGTCCCGGCTTCGCACCGTGGGTCTATGAGTTGTACATTGGCGAGGGGGCAACGCGTTTCCTGAACGTCTTTTACGGGGATTTCCCGCGCGCGGTCCCAAACGTCAGCGGTGGGTGTGAAGTACGGGAGGAGATCATCCATCCACAGGGAGACTGGATCGGGAACCGCGTCTGGCTGGACGAGAACGAGAACGGTCAGCAGGAGGCCTGGGAGGCAGGCGTTGGCGGCGTGTGTGTCCGCCTGTTAAACGGAATCAGCCGCGAGCTGATCGCTGAAACGGCGACCGACTCCAATGGCTATTATGCCTTCAAGCGACCTGACACCGATGCGATCGTTCAGTTCGTCAAGCCCGATTCCTATCAATTCACCAAATCAGATGTCAGCGATGATGACCGCGACAGCGACGTGGATGCGACCACCGGCGAAACAAAAGTTTTCCAAGCAGACTCCACCGCCTCGTTCTGGGACGCGGGCTTGACCCTGTCCGAGGTGCCGATCGCCACCCCCAGCCCCGCTGTGACGGGTACGCCGCATGATGGCGCCAGAGCGCCATCATGGTTTATCCCCTCCGAGCCGTACGTGGGACCGATCCGCTCGGGGCGATTGACCTACAACCAAATCGGGCGCATGTTCCCGAACAGCTGCCTGGTGTATGCCAGCGCAGCCTGGGACATCGGCGAACGCCTCGACGCCTGTCAGATCGTCTTTGGCGTGGATAAGACGACTCCCAACAGCGCCTTACTCACCGTCACGCGTTTACGCGAACTGGCGGAGCAAAGCCTGAATCCGAGACAGCCTGTCAACTACTCAGGAAATCTGTTTTCAGCTGAAGTTCCCAGGGGCGGGGCACCCGCAAGCGTCATCAAGGTTTTTTATCATTCCTATACCCAGTCTGCCTGGCAATACGACCCGATCTCGCAAAACTATCTGCGCTGGACCGACCTGGCAGACGGCACGGGGACGCTCCTGCCGGCAACGGATCGGCTGACCGGCCGACAGATGGCTTTTGAAAACGTGATCGTCGTCTTTGCCGAACATCATCGCTTCCGGCACAATCAGCTCGAGATCGATTTCAGTCTGGGGCAGAAAAATTGGGCTTATCTGTTCCGTGATGGTCAGGCGTTCAAGATCTATTGGTCGACGGAAAACCGCCTCTGGGAAAAGAAAACCGGGCTCGTCCGCCCGCTGCACTTTGTGGATGCTCAGGGCAACCTGGTCCCGCTGCACCCGGGCCGGACATGGATCCACATCGTCACGCCATTTTCTTCCGTGACGGACCAGGGCAACGCAAACTGGCTCGTGCAGTTTGTCCAGCCGTATGACCCGGAGGATACACCGGTGCCGTAGAATAAATATGGAGTCCGACAGCTTGCTGTCGAAAATGCAGGAGCAAGCTCCTGCACTCCAAAGGAGAAACTATGCACCCCTATGTTGTTCCATTGAAAACCTTGTTCGAGCAAAATGCCAATCCCACCCAGGCCGCGCCGATGAAGAAATACATGCGCGACCAGTTTGAATATCTGGGGATCAAATCGCCGCAGTTCAAAGTACTGATGAGGGAATTCATCGATACAAGTGGAATGCCATCCATCAAGGACCTGGACGTTATCCTGCGCGAGTTGTGGGCACTGCCGCAAAGAGAATTTCAATATGTTGCGACCAGTTTGCTGGGCAGGTCTGAAAAGGAACTTCCTGCCAAATTCATCAGGACCATCGCATACCTGCTCGTCACCAAATCGTGGTGGGACACGGTGGACACGATTTCAGGCGGCACACTGGGCGTCCATTTTCAGAGGTTTCCCGAAGTCCGCGAAAAGTATCTGATCAAGTGGCGTGCCTCCGACAACTTCTGGCTGCGGCGCGCCACCATTCTGTTTCAGCTCAACTACAAAAAGGAAACAGACTTCGACCTGTTGTGTGAGATCATCCGCGAAAATCTGGATTCAAAGGAATTCTTCATCAACAAAGCCATCGGCTGGTCGTTGCGGCAATATGCGCGCACCGACCCCAAAGCGGTGAAGAGATTCGTCAACACTACGCCGCTGCACCCGCTGAGCCGGCGCGAGGCAATGAAACACCTTGAACATTAACGTCAATTCGCCAGTAGTATTCGTAAAAGAATTGGTGTATAGTAATAAAAATCCAAAAGGAGATATGTCATGCAACCAAGAACAAGAATCGGATTGATCGTCGGCGTCATTGGTCTGGTCGTGAACATTTGCGTTGCCGGGTTCATGGGCATCTGTGGTCCCATCGTTTCACTGATTGCAGGCGGAGTTGCAGGCTTCTTTGCTGCCCAGCAAGAGAAGCCCACCAAAAAAGAAGGTGCGCGTGTCGGTGCAACGGCTGGAGGCATAGCGGGCGGCCTGATCATTCTCGGTCAGCTCCTGGGTGGCCTCGGAGCATTGATCTATTTTCAATCGTCCGGAAGGCCCATTTTTGGACAAACGCCGAATATGTACAGTGACCCGGGTGCACAAATTGGTTTTTACGCTGGCGGTGTCGGTATGGCTTTATGTTTTGGCGTGGTTGGCGCCCTGCTTGCCGCAGGTGCAGGCGCAGGCGTAGCGTATTTAGCCTCATCTGACCAGGCTATCACACCTCCGCCTGGGAATTTAATAGACTAGCCGGAGTTGCAGAATCATAAATAAACATGACCCACCTCGCATTCAATCTTTCGAGGTGGGTTTGTCCTTTAAGAACCAAACAGGACGCTGACACCTGCACTTGCGTGCCGGTGCAGGTGTGAACGCTGAAAACGCGGACTTTCCTCTTTCGAATCAGCGCCAATCGGCGTTTTCCGCGTCCAAAAATGAATTCTTAGTTTTAGGAGTAATTATGTTTATAATTTCCGCATATTCAACTAAAAGGAGGCAGGAGAGAGGATGGCTACGAAAAACGAAGCTGTGATCCTTTCCGCGGCGCGTACGCCGGTTGGAAAGTTTCAAGGTTCGCTCAGCAGTGTGCCAGCCACCCAACTAGGAGCAATTGCCGTCAAAGCCGCGGTGGAACGTGCAGGGATCGACCCCGCAGAAATCGAAGAAGTCATTATGGGTAACGTCGTGCAGGCCGGCGAAGGCCAGGCGCCCGCACGCCAATCCGGGATTCTTGGAGGTATTCCGGCAACAGTCAGTGCAAGCACAGTCAACAAGGTCTGCGGGTCGGGGTTGAAAGCCGCGATGTTTGCCTCGCAAGCCGTGCGGGCGGGCGACGCGGATCTCTTCGTCGCAGGCGGATTCGAGTCGATGAGCCGTGCGCCCTACCTGGTTGCGGGGCGTTCGGGCGAATTGAAGTTCGGCAACCAGCCGCTCACCGACGCCCTGCTCTACGACGGTCTCTGGGATCCGTTCGAGAATTGGAGCATGGGCAACGCCGCGGAATTTATCGCGGACGAGTACGAGGTCACGCGCGCGGCGATGGATCAATATGCGCTGCGCTCTCACCAGAAGGCTGTGGAGGCTCAGGAAGCAGGCCGCTTCAACGCTGAGATCGTTCCCGTTCAAATCGCCGGACGCAACGGAGAAGCGACAGTTGTTGACCGGGATGAAGGTCCGCGCAGGGAGACGTCGCTCGAAGCGCTGGCAAAACTGAAATCGGCCTTCAAACCCGATGGAAAGGTGACGCCGGGAAATTCATCGCCGATGAATGACGGCGGCGCAGCGGTTGTGATTTCGTCGCGTGAGTATGCGGAGAAAAATAATCTCAAGCCCCTTGCCAGGGTTATTGACTACGCGCAGGCTGCCGTCGAGCCGAAATATTTGTTTTCCGCCCCCGCCTATGCCATCCCAAAGCTGCTCAAGAAAAGCGGGTGGACCTTACAGGATGTCGATCTGCTCGAACTTAACGAAGCTTTTGCTGCCCAAGTCCTCGCCAATGGATATGCCCTCGCCGACCAGGGCTGGGACTGGGACAAGGTCAACGTCAATGGCGGCGCGATCGCGTTGGGTCATCCGCTTGGCGCAAGCGGCGCGCGCGTATTGACGACCCTGCTCCACGCCCTGAAGGACCGCGGCTTGAAGCGCGGGCTTGCCTCGCTGTGTCTTGGCGGCGGTGAAGCAGTAGCGATGGCGGTGGAAGTTGAGTAAATAAGTACACCAGTAAACAGGTATAGCAAGTAGACAAAAGGATATACTTGTGTACCTGTTTACCTGTCTACATCAAGGAGCATCTATGGATAAGCAAGAACGTGATTCAAAGATCGAACTCTACGGGCGCGGATACGATCTACTAAAAGCCGCGCTGGCGGAAGTCCCACGCGAGGCCTGGCTGTTCAAACCGGAACCCAAAGAGTGGAGCATCTACGAGGTGCTGATCCACCTGGCGGATTCCGAATCCAATGCGGCCTTGCGCGCCCGTAAGTTGATCGTCGAACCCGGCGGCACGCTGATGGGATACGACCAGGACAAATGGGCAAACGAATTAAATTATCACGACCAGAGTTATGAAGATGCGTTGGAAACCGTACGCCTCGTCCGCAAGACGACCTATGAACTACTCAAGCAACAGCCGGAAGAAGTGTTCGAACATGCAGTGAAACATCCTGAATATGAAGAGCCTTATACATTCGAGCAATGGATCGATAGTTACTCAGCGCATATTCCAGGACATATCGAGCAGATCCAAAACAACTACAAGCTTTGGAGAGATACGCAGGGATAGGTGAAAAGTAAACAGGCAAACAAGTAGACAGATTCACATATTTACCTGTTTACGTGCCTACCTATCTACATTCCAACCGGAGACCAAATGACTGTCAAACATATCTTTGTAATCGGCGCGGGGACCATGGGCAACGGCATCGCGCAGGTGGCGGCGACTTCGGGCTACCAGGTCACCTGCTTGGATGTGATGCCGGCCGCCCTGGAAAACGCCAAAGCAGCGATTGCCAAATCCACTGCAAAGCTGCTGGAAAAGGGCTCGCTCACGAAGGAGCAAAAAGAGGCGACGGAACAGATCAGTTATGTCGGTAACATGGATACGATCCAATCTGCCGATTTCGTCATCGAGGCCGCGACCGAGAATCCCGATTTGAAATTCAGGATTTTCAAGGAACTGGATGCCGCCGCGCGCGCAGGTGTGATCCTTGCGACGAACACGTCCTCGATCTCGATCACTAAGATTGCTGCGGTAACCAGGCGAGCCAATAAAATCATTGGCATGCACTTCATGAATCCTGTGCCGTTGATGAAACTGGTGGAAGTCATCAAGGGTCTCGCCACCAGCGAGGAGACGCTCCAGACGACACTGGCATTGTGCACAGCCATGGAGAAAGAACCCGTGGAAGCCAATGACTCGCCGGGATTTATTTCCAACCGTATTTTGTGCCCGATGATCAACGAGGCGGTCTTTGCCTTGCAGGAAAACGTGGGCACGCCCGAAGCGATCGACACCGTGATGAAACTGGGGATGAACCATCCGATGGGTCCGCTCACCCTGGCAGATTTGATCGGGCTGGACGTTGTCCTGTTTGTGATGGAGGTGCTGCAGCGCGACCTGGGCGAGGACAAGTACCGCCCTGCCCCACTGCTGCGGAAGATGGTGGATGCGGGCTATTTGGGGAGGAAGAGCGGGAGAGGGTTTTACAGTTATTAGCGGCGAGCGGTTAGTTATCGAACCCCTTCCAAGTGATCGAACCATGCGCTTCCCCTTCGAAAAACAATGGACTATTCCGGATCACCCACCCTCTCATCCAGACTGTTTTGTCATCCCTTCCTACGCCCTGAAGGATCGTACTACTCCCACAAAACCGACCATTGCTCAGATCGAAGTAGCTGCGGAATGGTGGAAGCGATTCCCTGAATCCGCGCTCATCATGTGCACCGGCGACAACCAGCGGCTGGGCCTCAGCAATGCCAGCGTGATGGCTGCCTGCGCGGTACACCTGGGGGTTCCCGCGGTGAATGTGATCGAAGAGGATCGATCCCTCAATACGTACGAGAACCTGTATTACGCTATGCAGATCATCCGCGAGCGGAACTTCCTGCAGCCGACCCTGGTCACGCTGGATCTGTACACGCGCCGCGCCGTCGCTACCGCGCGGAAGATGGGCTGGGAGGATTTCTACTGGCTCTCGGTCTATTCCCCCGGGGAGCCAGCCTACGGTTACAAATGGTTCCAGACCCATTCGCGCTTCACACTTTATCTTTATGAAGTTTTGGCGATGGTTTACAGTAAGATGGTGGGATGGGTATAACACCACAGATGAACATAGACTTTAAATCCCTTTCATCTGTGTTCATCTGTATCGTTCTTTATAACGGCAACCACGTTCCCAAGCCCATTTCTTGCGCGCGCTGATAAATCGTCGGAGCGACAGCCATGTCATCCATTGCCAGGCCGAGGTTGATCGCCAGGGTGCGCTCTTTATCATCCTGGCGGCCGAGCTGCGAGCCCGCGACCAGTTCGCCCAAGTCCGCGTAGGGATCGGGAGCCTGCTGGAAGTATCCAACCGATTTGTAATACTGGAACTGGGCATGGTCGTCGGTGCTGATGCGGTCCATTTGCGCGAGCGCCTCAGCGGTCCAGTAGGAATCGAAGTCCACCGCGGAGCCGTACGCGCCGGGGCGCAGCCAATCCTTTTTGATCGTGGGAGATGGATGCTTCAAAATCGGTCCGGAGGTCACCACCAGGTCCGATTCGACGACGGCTTGTTTCGGCTCTTTCACCCCGACGACTTCAAAACCAAACCGATCCGTCATCTCGGCGACGAACTTTCCCTGGACTTCCGGGAGGACATCATACGCATACGCCCGCTTGACCGGGAAGAGACAAGCCAGCGCTTCGAGATTGGTACGCCCCTGCACACCACAGGCAAGGATACCGACCGTTTCAGAATCCGGTCGAGCGAGATATTTGGCGGAGAGCGCCGAGGCGGCTCCCGTCCGCATGGCGGTGATCCAGGCACAATCCATCACGGCGTAGGGAATGCCGGTTTCGACATCGTTCATGATCATCAACCCGCTGATGTAGGGCAGCCCGCGCTTGAAGTTCTCCGGGTAGCCGCTGACCCACTTGATGCCGGCCGAGCGCATGGATGGAATGTAGGCCGGCATGGCATGGATGAACGCATCGGGCAGAGTGTGGATGCCCGGTTTGGGGGGCATTTCAACATTGCCATTCCCCTTTTCGAGAAACGCCTTTTCCAGCAGAGCGATGATCTCCTTCATCGACAGGTCCACCGATTCAACATCGGCACGAGACAAGTAGAGAACTTGATGTTCCATCATCGGAGCCTCCTCATGCAAAGAATGGAGTGATTATACGATTTGATGCAATGAGGGATGTCACGACAAACCATGATGATACTCATATCCATGACCATCAAGCACTATCCGGTCTTTTTGAGCAGGAGGACGCGATACAGCCCGCCCGCGATGCCCGGCTCATCGTGAGTGATCGCGCAGGGACAGCCTCTCGTCAAATCGCCCAGGCGGCTAATGCCGGTCGCCTCCACGCCCGCGGGCAGAAGCGGCAAATCCGCGCCCGTACCCACGCCGGGGATCAGCACCCATTCCTCAGGTTACAATTCCAGCAGTTGCATGGCAGCCAACGTTCGCGCCGGGAGCGCTCCCGGCTGTAAACGGCTGAACAGTGGGAGGGGCAGCTCGATCACCGTATTCTGATAAAAAGTTTTTCCACAACCTCATCATTTCTTTACACAAGCTTTACATTGATTTGGTAACATGCAGGCACAGTATCCGGAAGAAGAAAATAACGTCATAGTAGGTGAGAAACTTGGTGCCGAAAGAGCAGGAGCTGCTCAAGCTCGCATCCCAGCTAAACACAACCGCCCTGGCAGAGATTTACGACTGCTACAGCCCGGGTCTGTATCGCTACGCCATGCGCCTGCTCGGCCACGCCTCTCTCGCTGAAGACTGCGTGGCGGAAGCCTTCACGCGCTTTTTGCAATCATTGCAAAATCACCGTGGACCGCGCGACCATCTGCAGGCATATCTTTATCGTATCGCGCACAACTGGATCGTGGATTTTTATCGTCACCCTGAAGAAACCTGCGCCCTGAGTGAAAGCCTTGAGTGCGAGGATATGCCGGAAAAGGAAGCAGCAAGGCGCATCGAGCAAAGTCAGATCCGCAAGGCAATTTTCGATCTGACACCAGATCAGCAAAAGGTCATCTCTCTCAAGTATCTGGAAGATTGGAGCAACGAGGAAATTGCACGAGTTTTGCATAAACCGGTTGGCGCGGTGAAATCCCTTCAACATCGCGCCCTGGCAAATTTGCAGAAAGTGTTTATGGAAAGCACAGATGAACAATCAAACTGAAATCGAAACAATCGTACAGGAAAAGCTCAATAAGCTCAAATCGGTTCCGGAGCGCACGCCCCAGGCTGCCAATCGGGCACGCGCACGTTTCCTGACGCAAGCCGTATCCGCAAACGAGCCTCAGCGTCACAAAGGGTGGAAATCCATTTTCAGAAAGGAACAGTTTGCGATGAACATCTTAATATCCGTGTTCGTGATTGCAGGTCTATTGATCGGCGGTGGGACAACCGTGAAAGCCGCCCAGGACGACCTGCCGGGTGAGCCCCTCTATGCTGTCAAAACATTTAGTGAGAACGTCAGTTTGCAGTTCCGGAACAGCCCGGAAGCCAAAGTCGATCGCCTGCTGGATCTGTCCCAGACCCGCGTTCAGGAGATGACCCGGCTGATCGAATCCGGCCAGACCCCGCCTGAGCAGGTCCGGCTGCGCCTCGAACAGCACCTCCAGCAAGCCCTCCAGCTCTGCAGCAATATGGAGGATGCGGCGCTCGATCAGAAGCTCCTGCAGCTTCGTGACCGGTTGCGACAGCAGGAGCGTGACATGCAGCAATTGCAGATTCACGCCTCACAGGATGCACAACCCACCCTGGAACGGACGCGCACCATGCTGCAGACACAACTGCAGTTGATCGACGACGGACTACTTAATCACGAAATGTTCCGCAACACAGTCCGCAACGGGTTCCACTACGGGCAGACCCAGACTCCGCCCCCATCGGTGCCGCCGACACCTTCGGCCCCGAACGGGCAGCAGAACGGTCAGACTACTCCACAAGCTGGTCCCAACAACGGCAATGGGTCTGGTCCGAATGGGCAGCAAAATGGTCAGTCCACGCCACAAGCTGGTCCGAATAACAGCAACGGGGCAGGTCCGAATCCCAGCACAACGCCGATGCCCAATAATGGCGGCAATGGGACGGGCTCCGGGAATAGCTCAGGCGGGAATGATGGAGGCAGTGGTTCAGGTGGCAGTGGTTCTGGCGGCAGTGGGTCGGGCGGCAAGGGTCCGTAAATAAATCCGTAAATAAAGGTGTAACAACTCCCCGTACTTGACGGGGAGTTGTTATTTTATAAGAGCCAGACAAGTTGCCCCCCATCCAATCCACCTTGCTTTCTTTACATCATCCTTACAATTACATATTAGTACGCGGGAAGGGTATCTGGAAGAATAAAATAACGTCATATAAGATGAGAAACTTGGCGTCCAAAGAGCAGGAACTCCTTCGGCTTGCGTTGCAGCTAAACGCAGAAGCCCTGGCAGAGATTTACGACCGCTATAGTCCGGGTTTATATGGCTATGCCATGCGCCTGCTCACCGACACGGTTCTTGCCGAAGATTGTGTGGCCGAGATTTTTGCGCGCTTCCTGAAATCCCTGCAAAAGGGACAGGGACCACGTGACCATTTGCGTGCCTATCTTTATCGCATCACGCATAACTGGATCGTGGATTACTACCGGGACCATCAACCCGTCTCGGCATTAGACGAAACCCTGCACGAAACTCTGCAGTCGGATGAGTTTCCGGAAGAGGAAGTAGCCAAGCGCATTCGACAAAAGCAGATTCGAGAGGCGATCCGCCATTTGACACCCAGTCAGCAGAAGGTCATCTCGCTCAAGTATCTGGAAGATTGGAGCAATGAGGAAATTGCACAGGTTTTGCACAAAAGTGTTGGAGCCATCAAGTCCATCCAGCATCATGCACTGGCGAATCTGCAAAAACTGTTAATGGAAAATACAGATGAACAATCAGACTGAAATTGAATCCATGATCCGGGAGAGGCTGAATGAGATCAAAGCAGTTCCCCCGCGCAATCCCCAGGCTGCCGCGCGCGGACGGGCGCGCTTCCTGGCGCAGGCTGTGACGGCGAGAGAGGCGCGGCGCCACAAAGACTGGCGATCCATCTTCGGAATGCGGCAGTTTGCGATGAATACGGCCGTGACGCTGCTTGTGATTGCAGGCCTGCTGGTCGGCGGTGGGACGACTGTCAAAGCAGCACAGGATGACCTGCCGGGTGAACCCCTCTATGCCGTCAAAACTTTCAGTGAAGATGTCAGCCTGCAGTTCCAGAACGACCCGGAAGCCAAAGTGGATCGCCTGATGGAGTTGTCCCAGACCCGCGTTCAGGAGATGACCCGGCTGATCGAATCCGGGCGGACTCCCTCCGAGCGGGTCAGGCTGCGCCTCGAACAGCACATTCAACAGGCATTAGAACTCTGCAGCAACCTGGACGATGCAGCGCTAGATCAAAAACTCCCGCAGCTGCACGACCAGCTGCAGCAGCAGGAGCGCGAGATGCAGCGCTTGATGGTTCAAGCCACGCAGAGCGCGCAACCTGTCCTGGAACACACCCGTACCATGCTGCAAGTGCAGGTACTCGTGGTCAACGAGGGTCTGCGCGATCATGAAGCATTCCGCAATACCGTCCACGAGGGACTCCACTACGGGCAGATGAAGACTCCTCCTGTCGCAGTGCCCACCGCAACGTCCACACCGACCAGTCAGGCTGCACCTCCGCCTGACGGCCCGGGAAATGGTAATGGGATAGGTCCAAACACAAATCCGGGCGAGACTCATTCTCACGTCACGCCGACCCCCAAGAAGGATCACCCGACTCCCGGGAATAACGCGGGTGGGAAGGATAAGGACAAAGATCCTAAAGACAAGGATCCCAAAGACAAGAAACCCACGAAGACCCCTAAACGATGATGCAGCAACTCCCCGTCAGCTGGCGGGGAGTTGTTGTTTTGGTAAGACTACTCGTCGTCTCCCCCTGCCTAACGGCACCTCCCCAAACTCGTGAAACGAATTTAGGGGAAGCAGGGAGGGTAAAAAAAACAGAGCTGCCTCACGGCAGCTCTGTCTGTTTCGCAAAACTTAAGCCGGCAATGGCAAGCCAGCCGCCCAGGGGGCGTGAGTCTTACGAGATGGGCACCACATTGGCAGCTTGCAATCCCTTGGGGCCTTCCTCGACGGAAAACTCCACCTTCTGTTCGGCTTCCAGCTTGCGATAGCCGTCAGACTGGATCGCGGTGAAGTGGACGAACACATCTTCACCACCGTCACGACCGATGAAACCATAGCCTTTGGTGGCATTGAACCATTTGACGGTTCCGACGTAGCGTTCTGACATCTTACATTTCTCCTGCTGTGGTTAAAGATTTATGCCCAATCCACCTTGCGCTTTCAAAGGCGAACCGGGCACGACGCAGGCAAGATTATCATGTCTGTCAGGTGATGTCAAGACCGTGTAGTACCAGCCTTCTTGCGGATGACTGCATAACGTGAGGAGAAGCGAAACCAGGGAGGCGACCACTTTACTTTTTGGATGCCTGTACGAATGACACTTCGCAATCCATCCGGACCCTCGAACGGCGCCAGCAGCAGCAGCGACCGGCCCAGCTCATAGGCTGCATGCGCGTCCGAACCGACGGTCCCCGCGATCTGATGCTTTTCCGCGAAGCGCCGCGCCGCGCGGTTGAAACGCGGCAGCATGCAGCGCGAGTTATACACCTCGATCGCATCCACCAGCGGCAGGATCGCGAGCAGGTCAGCCTCCTGCCAGCCGCCGCTGCGCAAACTGTCAAACGGATGCGAGACACTGATGAACGCGCCCTGGTCTTTCAGGCGCTGAATCGTCTCCCGGGGAGTCAGCCCCTTTGGAATTTCCTCACGCACAAACGCAGCCAGGATCTCGCCGCGCGTCGTCATGATCTCCTCCCCCACGATGACCAGTTCCGGGTCGAGCGCCTGTGCCGCCCGCGCGCCCGCAATCGTGTTGTGATCGGTCACCACGACGCGGTCGATCCCCTTGCGCCGACAGGTTTCCACCAGTTCGAGCGGAGGCATGAGGGAATCCCTGGAGGCATTGGTATGACAGTGAAATTCGACATGAAGATAAGCCATGGGATGGATTGTAATGCTATTTGCGGTAGCGATTTAGAGGATTCTGTTATAAAATTCAGAGACATGGACGACACTCCGTTCTATAAGAGACCCTGGTTTTACATCATTGCCTGGCTGACAATCCTGCTGGGAGTCTATGGCTGGACCATCATTTTTGGCATGGGTGGGATTCAAAACAACCTTATTGAGATTTTCGTTGATTTAGCCTGTATCTTTCCGATCCTCCTTGTCCTTTGGCTGGCATTCTTCGCACAATTTGTCCTGCCGGTGCACACCTTCCATGACCGCCAAAAAATATTCGAGCGGCTCATCTCTTATCTCCTGGGGTCGCACGGTCCTGCGCTGTTTATCGAAAATGGCCAGATCAAGGAACATTCCGGTGAAAGGCTGAAGAAAGGACCTGGAGTGCTCTGGCTCGATTCAGCCAGCGCAGCCGTGACACGCACGGCCGTTGCCATCAGGCAGGTCGCTGGTCCAGGCGTGCATTTCATGGGCAAACGGGAATATGTCGCGGGCATCGTCGATCTGCACGTTCAATCCCAGACGATCGGTCCGAAAGAGGGTGAGAAACCGTTCGAAGATAAAAAAGATAGTCAAACGCTCGAAGAGTTTGCTCAGATTCAGGATCGCCGCAGGCAGGTCAGTGCGCTGACGCGCGACGGGATCGAAGTGATTCCCAATATTTCCATCTCCTTCCGCGTCAATACAGGGTTTCCAAAAGAAGGGAAGCCGGGCTCACGTTTCGGGTACAGAACAGGCGTTACCAAGAAGGATAAGGAAAACGAAAAAAAAGACAAGGAAGCGATCCGGCGGGCAATCCTCGGGGAAGGGATCAATCCGATTGCTGTTCTCGATTCACCACGTCGCCGCGTGGCATGGAACGAGCTCCCCGGCTCGCTGGCAGTGGACATTTGGCGTGAATATATCGCCAAGTTCACACTCGATCAATTGTTCCAGCCGGACCAGCCGGTAACGCCGCCCCCTCCGCGCGTCCCTCAGCCAACGGAAGAGGAAATCGACCCGCTGAGCCAGCCCATCCAGGTGAGTTCGAACCGCGATGCGATGCAGAACAGCCTTGCCAGAATGGTTCGTGAAGTGAACCTGTTCATGTCGAAAGCCATCACACGCCTGGAGGGAGAAAAAGAACAGGTAGTCAAGCGTCCAATTGTGCCGCCGCCGCTCCCCATGGAACCACGTGTAAAAAAGGAGCCCGAGCTGAAAACAGCATTGCAGGTCATCAATGAGATGGTCAATGCACGTTTGACACAGGATGAAGTGGATATTCTCGACGACCATGGCGTGCGCGGTCAGGGGAAAGCCCCCAGCCCGGAAAACAAATTGCTGCAGGAACGCGGCATTGAAGTTCTAAGAGTGACGATCGGCAACCTCCGTTTTGACCGGGAGATCGAGGACACCATCATTAACAGATGGACAACGACCTGGCTGCGGAACGCCCAAACGGAAAGCGAGCAGGTGGAAAGAAAACGAAACCTCGTTGAAACAGGCGGGGAAGAAAAAGCCATTCGCCAGTATGCCGATTTCCTGAGCAAGGACCTGATCCAAAAGAAACCGATTGGCATCAAGGAAACGTTAAAGACGCTGCTCCTGCGAACGCGCATACTGATCATGAACAATCCGCAGCTGCGCCAGCGGATGAGCGAGGAACAACAGGATCTCGAAGAGATCATCCGGATGATCGAGGGTACCTGAACATGCGCGCCTCTGTTTCCCCCACCCTTGGAACTGCCGGCGAGTCCAGCCTGAAAAAGGAACTGCGCCTGTCCGGCGAGTTGTTTTCACGTTTAATCGACGCATTTCTGAACAGGATGTTCGATCTGCGCCCGGAAAAGGCTGCCGGGCGCCTGCGGTACCTGGTCGTATTATTTTTTGCGGCCGTCTTCCTCATTAGCTTATTGTATTTTCCGCTAACCGGTGTAAACAGCTGGACACAACGCCTCCAGCATGTCTTCGAATATTTATTCAACCCCGACTTTGCAGAATCGTATTCCGGCAATCCTTTTGTGAATCTTTTTGCTTATGCTGCACAGGTATTTACCTACCCCCGTATCGTCCAATATTTCCCTATTTTCCTGGCATCGTTTTTCATCGCCCTGCAATGCGCCGCCCTCTATCTGGCAGATGTTTTCGAACTGGAGGATGTCAGCGTTGCGAGGCGCTTTATTTGGGCCGTCGCTCTTTTCGGCAGTGAGGAAGTCGTTCGTGTCAGCCAGGGCGAGATTTCGGAGGGATCTCGCCATTCACCTGCCTATTTGATCGGCGGTCCCGGCAAGGTGATCGTTGATCTCGACTCGGTGGCTTTGTTCGAAAAGCCGGACGGCACCCCGTGTGTGATTGGTCCCACTGCACTGGAGCCGCGCGGCAGAGCCATCCTGGAAGGATTCGAACGCTTCCGCCAGGCAATCGACATCCGCGATCAGTATGTGGATCTTGATTCCAAGTCGCAGTCTGTGAAGAGCCGCAGCCTGGATGGGATCGAGGTGACCGCGACCGATGTCCGGCTGATGTTCAGCATCTA
Source organism: Anaerolineales bacterium (assembly GCA_016932715.1). GTDB lineage: Bacteria > Chloroflexota > Anaerolineae > Anaerolineales > Villigracilaceae > Defluviilinea. The sequence continues at coordinate 5,928 of JAFGCG010000134.1, read as the reverse complement.
CCGGGGAGGAGTAAAACCATCTGCGGAACAGCCATATCCGTTCGGCAGGGAAGCGGTGGAACAGATCATTTATCAGGCGACTTCACGAGTCACACCCGGGCAAGCCAACCCATCGACCTATGAGTTCTCCTGGACCAATAAAATGATCAGCCTCATTCGCAATGAACTGGGTACATTCATGAGCAAGCACAAGTTGTCAGCGTATTTGGCAAGCATCGGAATACCAGAACTTCAGAAATTGAAGCAGCGAGAAAAAGCGAATCTCGAACAAGCCCAGAAGTTGACCCAGGCTGAGCAGGACTTCCTGGGTGTGAGCGAGCAGAAGAGCCTGCCGGAATTCCAGCCGCGCCACAAGATCACCAATTTGTTTACGCAGTTTGCAGATGAATTTACGAAAAAAGCTCAAAACAGCGGCATCGAGCTTCATTGGATCGGCGTCGGCACCTGGAAAACGCCTGCCGAGCTGATCCCTGAAAAACATTTGGAAGCCTGGAAACTCAGCAACGAGAATTTATACCGCGAGAGTGAGGAAGTGCTGCATGAACTCGAGAAGGACGCCATCATGCAAAAGACGGTTTCCTTAATTCAGGATGTCCCCATCGCAACACATCTGAATGCCACCGGTGAGGATCACGAAAAGGCAATGAGGTCCCTGTTGGTCGCTTATCATCAACAGTTGCTGGAGGCGGCTGAATTCATGCGCGCCAAAGGGGAAGCCATTCCACCCAGCATCGAAGAAGCCATTGGCCATATCAATAATATGTTCGGTCACTACGTACAATAAGGCAGCATGCTCCATCTCGAAGACGTTTTGGTAAAGTCCAGTGAAGTCAAACGGGCAATGAGGATTTCATTGCCCATGGTTGCACTTGAATCGACCGTCCTCACCCATGGGCTGCCGCGTCCCCAAAACCTGCAGCTGGCACACGACATGGAGCGTGCCGTGCGTGAACAGGGCGCGACGCCTGCCACCATTGGGTTTCTGGATGGTTATCTTCACATCGGTTTAACGGAGGGCGAGCTCGACCGCCTCGCCAATGAAAGAGAAGCGTATAAGGTCGGTCCGCGGGATTTTGCCACCGTGATCACGGAGGAGGCTTGTGGCGGCACAACCGTCGCAGGGACCATGTTCGCCTGCAAACAGATAAATATCAGGGTCTTTGCCACCGGGGGCATCGGCGGTGTGCACCGCGAGTCAGGTTTCGATATTTCAGCAGATCTACAGGCATTAGCAACGATTCCCATGATCGTTGTCTGCGCGGGCGCAAAAGCGATCCTTGATCTTCCCGCGACCCTCGAGTACCTTGAAACCATGAGCGTGCCGGTGATCGGTTACGGCACCGACGAGTTCCCCGCTTTTTACTCGCGGGATAGCGGGCTGGAGGTGAGCCTCAGGCTCAATACCCCGGCGGAGATTGTTGAATTCGCAAAAACACACTGGAGCATGGGGCCGCAGAGCGCCGTCCTCGTCGCGAATCCCCTGCCGGCCAGGGAAGCCATTCCAAGGTCAGAGATCGAACCGCTGATCAAGAGGGTCTCGGACGAGGCGCAGGAGAAGGAAATCCACGGGAAGGAATTGACGCCGTTTCTGCTCCAACGCCTCGGCGCGCTGACCCAGGGAAAGACCGTGCAGGCAAACTTGTCGTTGTTGCGAAACAACGCCCGGCTCGCCGCGCAGATCGCCAAAGCCATCCGCTCCTCTGAACGGCGCAGGGGATCCGAGGGATAGCCGCGCGGCGGCTGGGAGGGTCATTCTCTTGCTGCGCCGTTGAAAAAGCACTTCCAACCATAACAATTTAATCTCCAAACCTTGACGTTTTAGAACAAGTGTTCTATAATCGTCTCGATTGTCTTTTATTCGACAAAGGAGGTCGAGATGACTACATATCGTCGAAATACCGGGGATGGATTGCGTTCTCTGTTCCGTGGACGCCACTTCAACCGAGGTGCAGCCTGGGGATTGATGATCATCGGTGCGCTGCTTGCATTCGAGATCTTCAACTACAGCACCACCCAATTTGCCCTGCGGGATGTTTTGGGCGACCTGACATTTGCAGGCATGCGCTGGGCAACCATCCTGGCAATCGCCTTTTGCGGTATTGACTTTGCCGGCATTGCCCGCATCTTCACGCCTGAACAGGGTGCTGATGAGCCCAAAGAGGTCTATTATCTTTTTGGCGCGTGGTTTTTGGCGGCAGCCTTCAATGCCATCCTGACCTGGTGGGGTGTGTCCGTCGCAATTGTCAGTCACAACAGCGCCTCGGCTGGCGCCGTGATCAGCACGACGACCATGACAAAGATCGTCCCCATCTTCGTCGCCGCGATGATCCTCCTTGTCCGCGTATTGATCATTGGCACATTCTCACTGGCGGGCGACCGCCTCTTCACCACTGACACGCGCCGCTCTTACAACAGCCCGCGGCCCGCGCAACAGTCGTCCTATACACCCCAATCTTCGCTTCGTCCGGCCTCCAGTTTGAGCCGCCCGGCACAAAGCAACGCTGCAACGTTCCGGCCCGCGCCAAAGACGAACACCCCGCACCAAACCTCCTTTACGCGACCGGAACCCACTTATCACAATCTTTATGGTCAGAACAACAACGAACGCACCAGCGACCGATCTTACGGCGCGTAGTTTTTTAAGAACGATATTTTGTGGCACCCCCCGTTTCCGGCAAGGCGCCGCACAACGACTCACACAATTCAATATCCGAACTCGTTTCGAGCTCGGGTCCCTTATCAAGAATTGAGGTACCCTACTTATGCCCCGTGCTCGCTTCCAGGATCAAGACGAATGGCAAACAGCCGCGGACTCTGAAAATGGCAGCGGCTGTCTGTCTTTTTATATCCTGCCGCCACTGGCAGCCCTTGTGATCGCAGGGGTAGTGGCGTTTGTAGCGTTTAAGTCGCCGCTCTCACCCGTCGCAGCGGCGCCTGTCAGCAACTCAACGATCCCATCTGCCCAGAATTCGACGCCAGGCGTTGTCACACCGATCTGGTCTTTCTCATCCGATGAGGATCGCGCGGCTCCTGCAAGCGGACTCTCGCCCATCTTCACAAAGGAAGTCCAACACTGGGCCCCTGACATCATTCGCTGGGCAAATGCCGCCTCTGTCGATCCAAACCTGGCTGCTACCGTCATGCAGATCGAATCCTGCGGCGACCCGCGCGCCACTTCACGTTCAGGCGCCATGGGATTGTTTCAGGTCATGCCGTTCCATTTCCATTTCGGCGAAAACCCTTATAGCCCGGAAACAAATGCCCTGCGCGGCTTGGGCTATCTTGCACGCTCACTTGGAAAAGCAGGCGGGGACCCGCGTTTGGCAATGGCTGGCTATAACGGCGGGATTGGCGTGATCGCGCGCAGCGAATGGCTTTGGCCCGCGGAAACAAAGCGCTATGTCCTGTACGGCGCGCCGATCTACCAGGACGCGCGCAGTGGTGCGACGTCAAGCGTCATGCTGACGGAATGGTATCAAAAGTATGGAGCGGGTCTTTGCAGGCAGGCTGCGCAGCGTCTGGGAATTCCCCAATAGAGTTTTCTTAGATCTGTGAGGTCTTGTTGTTAGAAAGCGGCAGCCAGATCGCAAAGGTCGTCCCGTTCCGCTCCTGTGAATTCACCTCGATCCTGCCCCCATGACGTTCCACAATCCAGTTCGCGATGGAGAGTCCCAGCCCAAAACCCGTACTCTCTTTGCGCGTGCGCGACTTTTCAGCACGATAAAAACGCTCGAAGATATGAGGCAGGTCCTCGGAGGGGATGCCAGGTCCCGTATCCCGGACGATGACACGCGCCTGTTCCCCGATCGTTTCGAGGCTCAGAAAGACTTCTCCGCCGACTGGAGTATATTGGATCGCGTTCGCAACGAGGTTGATGAAAACTTGTTTGAGGCGGTCGCGGTCACCATTCACATAGGCTTGATCGATCTCGTTCAGCCGCAAGTGAACCTTGCTGCCTGCCAGGACACTCATTTCCTGAAAGACTTCGGTCAGGAGCAAGTCCAGTTCCACGCGTTTCATATTGAGCGTCAGCTTGCCTGTTTCGGCTTGTGCCAGCAGCAGCAAACCACCCACCAGACGCGTCAGCCGCCCCGATTCCTGATCGATGCTCCTCAACGACTCCTCGTCGAGGCTCTTCATACGGCGCATGAGATCGACGTTGCCCTTGATGACCGTCAGCGGGGTCCGCAGTTCATGGCTGACGTCAGCCAGCAGGCGCTGCTGCGATGTAAAAAGCGCCTCGAGCCTCTCCAGGGTCTGATTGAAGGAACCAACCAGGTTTCCGATTTCGTCATCCTCCGGTCCCTGGTAGGGAATGCGCCGGGAAAGATCATCCGCCCGGTTGATCTGCTCGACCGTGTCTGTGATCGCGCCCAGCGGCTTCAGCGTTTGACCGAGCGTGAACCAGACGACAATCCCGGAGAAGAGAACCGCGACGATCAGGATGATCGAAAGGATCTCGGTCAGATTTTTCCGAGCAGTATCCACAACCTGAAGGTTTGAAGCCACTTGCAGAACAGCGATCAAATGATCGCGCTGCTGCAATGGGACCGTCAGCACACGAATGCGCAAATCCTTCTCGCCTGTATCCCGATAGACAGGCTTGTCGGTGCCGAGCGCCTCCGCGTCGAAAGGCTTATCGGCGAAACCTTCGAGGATCCGAAAACTCGCCTGCAATTCCCCATCCAGTCCCCAAATCTGCATATAGACACGCGGGCTGATATCGGTGGACTTCAGATTCGTTTCTATTTTTCCCAACTCATTGACTTCGGCTTTACGGAGAATAACTGCGTGCGCGGCAGCAAGTGTATTATCGATGTCATTGTACAGCAAAGCCGTAACCACGATGATGACCGCCGCGCTGATCACCAGAAGGATTCCGCCCATGAGGGTGGAATATAACAAAGTCAGGCGGAGCCGGAGAGACACGTTATTTCAAATTTGTGAAAAGGGATTTAGGGATTTTCGCGTAGAACGTATCCGACCCCGCGCACGGTATGGATCAGGCGAGCTTCGCCCTCCCCTTCCAGTTTCTGGCGCAGATAGCGGATATACACTTCGAGAACGTTGCTCTCACCGCCAAAGTCGTAGCCCCAGACTCGGTCGAAGATGACTTCGCGGGTCAACACCTGCTTGGGATGCCGCAGGAACAGTTCGAGCAATTCATATTCTTTGGCGGTCAATGAAATCTGACGGTCGCCGCGCGAGGCTTGGCGCGAACCCGTGTCGAGGGTCAGGTCGGCAAACTTCAACACGGGCACGCGCTCGGGCTGCGTTCGGCGCAGCAGGGCGCGCACACGTGCCAGTAATTCATCCAGGTTGAACGGCTTGACCATGTAATCGTCCGCGCCTGCATCCAGTCCCTGGATGCGATCCTGGACCGTATCCTTGGCGGTTAACATCAGAATTGGGATCGAGCCGCCGGTGCGCAAACGATGGCAAACTTCCAGGCCGTCCATGCCTGGCAGCATCCAATCCAGGATCACAAGATCAGGAGTATGGTCGCGCGCCAGGATCAATCCCATGCGGCCGTCGGTCGCTGTATCGACTGTGTACCCCTCATAAGCGAGGCCGCGCTGAAGCAGTTTCAATATTTGCTGATCGTCTTCGATAATCAAAATACGCTCATTCATATGATTTGCTCCCACCAAAATATACCACAACTTGGGTATTGAATTTGAACGTTTCCTGGTTAGATCGTTGATGGGATGAGACGCCGCGCACGCATCCAGCCGGACCCTGCTCCCGTTTTCCAGCCCATTTTCGCCGCGGCGAAGACCCCCTGCACGCTCTTCCGGAGCATGGCTGCTTCCCAACTCGGTTGCCCAGCATAGTCGAGTCGGGAGCACTCAAAAGGTGTAAGTTTCCCTTTTTTCGGCGGACTAAAGTCCCGCCTCAGTTCGTGGAAGTCGGGTAAAACCCGACTCT
>JAFGCG010000133.1 GCA_016932715.1 Anaerolineales bacterium | reverse complement strand
GCGACAGCATCCCGCGCCGCGCCGATGACCTGCGGCGTCGAACGCATCGAATAGGCGTCCTGCACCTTGGTCTTCATCTTGCCCGTGGTGAGATCGGATCCTTCGACCATCTTCATGATGTTCTTCGCCGATGTGACCGCGCCGCGGAAGCCGCGCAGCTCATGCAGCCTGGTGTTATACGGTTTGAGGTTTCCGAGCAGCGCTTCGATGGTCATCGCCGCGGCGATCTCTGCCTGCCTGATAAATCGTTCCATGTCATGGATGTGCAAAGCCGACATGGCGGTCAGCAGGTTGGAACCATTGATCGCCGCCAGGCCGTCGCGTGCCTGCAAGCCCGGGACCGGAATCCCGGCGCGCCGCATCGCTTCCGCGCCCGACAGCCGTTCGCCGTTAAAAAAAGCTTCGCCTTCCCCCATGAGCAGCAGGGCCGCTTGCGCCATCGGGGCGAGGTCACCGCTCGCGCCCACCGACCCCTTCTGACAAACAACTGGTGTGACGCCTTTGTTCAGCATCTCCACCAGTGTTAAGGTGATCTCGGGCCTGCAGCCGGAATTCCCGTGCGCATGGACGTTGATCCTGCCTGCCAGCGCCGCACGGACATACTCGACCGGCGCCGGTTCGCCAATCCCTGCGGCATGGTTGTAGATCAGATATTTCTGGAATTCCTTCACCTGCTCATCGTTGAGCATCGTCTCTGAAAACTCACCAATGCCTGTATTTGTGCCGTACATGATCTCTTTCCTGGCGAGCTTCTCCTCCAGCATCTGGCGGCAGACCTTGATGCGCTCCAGGGCCTCGGGGGCAAGTTCTACTTTCTCGTGATCTCGGGCAATCGCCACGAGGTTTTCGATCGTCAGAGATGAACCGTCGAGGGTGATGGGCATGGGCAAACTCCTGTTTGGAATGGTGAGGGTATTGTACTCCGAATGAAGAGTTGTCATACAGGTGTATCCTCCGCGTTTGGCGGGAGGATTATCCTGTGACTGCAAAAACAGCGGAGACCGATTGGTCTCCGCTGTCGATTTACGCAACTGCACCAAGTTTTCCAGTGTGATGGGCAAGTCCCCTATGGGGGATACGCGAATTGTAGTCTCGTTTTCACAGGGTAATGCTATACTCAAAAAAGACCAATAACCTGATCAAGATACCCCGGTGGAATAGCAGAGGTCTTTATGAACAATATACAGTTGGCGATATTCAGCGCAGAAGCCATCATTATTGCCCTCCTGGTGTTGATCCTGTTTCGCATGAGGTCGCGCTTCGGCCTTCTCCCCCTCTATATTACTCTTGGCGTTTTCCAGCCTGTCCAAACGATTCTGGCATCGACCGTCTATGTGGAGATCCTGCCGGGGATGATCGTCAGTCCAGGTTCTGTGATCATGTTCACGGCGAGTCTGTTTGTGATTTTGCTGGTGTATATTTTCGAGGATGCGCTCGAGACCCGCAAAGCCATCTACGGGATCATGCTCGCCAATTTGACAATGACGCTGCTCCTGTTCATTTTCGGGGCCCAGCTGGAACTTCTCCGCACGGTTAATCTGCTCAATCTGTCACGCGAGCTGCTCAATCAAACTGCCCGGATGATGCTCACCGGGACCATTGTTCTTTTCGCGGATACCATATTGCTCATCTTTGTCTATGAAGCGGTCTGGCGACTAATAACCAGAAATCTTTTCCTGCGGATCTATTTGACCATTGCTCTCATTCTCGCTTTTGACAGCCTGGCCTTCACCACCGGGGCTTTTTATGGGCAGCCAAATTACACCACCATTCTGACTTCGGGAATCATCGGCAAACTCATCATGGCGGCTTTCTATGCTCTCGTCCTCACAATCTATCTGCGTTTCGCCGAACGCACAGACCACAAATTTCAACCCTTTAAAGATATTTTCGATTTGTTATCCTACCGTCAGAAGTTCGAGATTGCGCATGAGCATGGGCAGCAAACGGAATCTTTACTGCATGAAAGCGAAGGGAGATATCAAACTCTCGCCACGATCTCTCCTGTGGGAATCTTCCGCACCGACGCAAATGGCGCCACTACCTATGTCAACCCGAAATGGTGCGAGATCTCCGGGCTGCATTATCATGACGCCCTGGGAGCTGGATGGCTCAATGCCGTTCACCCAGACGATAAAGAAAGACTAAACCGGGGCTGGCGCGAGGCAACCCAGCTACAAAAAGGATCAGTCTCAGATTATCGTTTCATACGCCCAGACGGAGCGGTTGCCTGGGTGATGGGACAGGCTGTCCCTGAAGTAAATGCCGAGCAGCAGGTCGTCGGGTATATTGGCACAATCACCGATATTACCGAACGCAAGCAAGCCGAGGAACAAGCACAGAGACAACTTCGGAGATTGGAGGCTCTTCACCGGATCGATACGGCGATCACGGCGGGCCTTGAAATGAACATCAGCCTCGGGCTGCTGCTCGAACAACTCCTCTCCATCCTGAAAGCGGATGCGGCGGTCATCCTCCTGCTCGAACCTCATACGCGCCTGCTCCGCTATGCCGTCAGTCGTGGATTTCGCACGGATGCTATTCAACAGACACAAATCGCTCTGGGAAGCGGGCACGCAGGCCGCGCTGCGCTGAACAAGAGCGTGATCCGGATCTATGATCTGGCAAACTACCCGGACGACCCGGCGCGCTCAGCGAGCCTGACAGGCGAGGAGTTCAGATCCTATTTCGCCATACCCCTGATCGCCAAAGGGCAGGTCAAAGGCGTGCTTGAAATCTTCCAGCGCTCCTGCTTGCGTCCGGATCGTGAATGGATCAGCTTTGCAGAGACCCTGGCAAGCCAGGCTGCCATCACCATCGACAACATCCAAATGTTCGAAGGCTTGCAAAAATCGAACATGGAGCTTGAAATCGCCTATGATGCCACCATTGCAGGCTGGTCACATGCCATGGACCTGCGGGATAAAGAGACGGAGGGCCACACACAGCGCGTTACCGACATGACCGTTCAACTCGCCAGGAAGATAGGGATCGATCCGCAAGAGTTGATCCACATCCGCCGTGGTGCCCTCCTGCATGATATTGGCAAGCTGGGAATCCCCGATCAGATCCTGCTGAAACCCGGCAAGCTTACAGAGGAAGAGTGGAAAACCATGCGTAAGCATCCCGTGTATGCCCTCGACATGCTGATGCCAATCACCCATTTACAGCCTGCACTGAACATTCCCTATTGTCATCATGAAAAATGGGACGGCACCGGCTACCCGCGCGGCCTGAAAGGTGAACAGATCCCGCTTTCGGCGCGCCTCTTCGCCGTTGTGGATGTGTGGGATGCCCTGGGTTCAGACCGTCCTTATCGGAAAGCCTGGACTCGGGAGCAAATTCTCAAATACATTCGGGAGGAATCAGGCAAGCACTTCGATCCGCAGGTTGTAGATGTTTTTATGAGGCTTATCATTTGATACGGAGCAATTTCATCCCTCGTATGTCAACCAGCATTACTCCCCCTCCTGCTGCCGACGAAACTGAATGCGGCAAGCGGTGCACACATTTATCACGGTCTGCTAAGGCCCAGGTTCAACACGTCTGACCTGCCTGCAAAACACGATCAGCCGCTGGGAGCACGAAAACAGACAGCGGAGACCTATCGGTCTCCGCTGTCTGTTTAACGAGAAACACACCTGGCCCATTTGCGGCTGCCTTTATAGCAATTGAATAACAATCGGACGCCTCTGCCCCGCTATCATTTAGAATAATTGCTGCAGTGACCCTGGAGTCAGCCAGCTTTCTCACTGGAGATATGTGCACGGAGATTCCATGCCCGACGAAAAGAATTTTTACAAGGATATCATTGACAATCTGTACGACGGCGTCTATTTCGTGGACCGCGACCGCGTGATCACCTACTGGAACAAGGGCGCGGAACGCATCACCGGTTATTCGCCCGCTCAGACGATTGGCCGTTCCTGCCGCGACAACCTGCTCAACCATGTCACAGCCAGCGGGGTGCTGCTCTGCCAGAATCACTGTCCCCTGGCGGCGGTCATGGAAGATGGCAGGGAACGCGAGGTGGAGGTCTTCCTGCACCACGCTCAGGGACACCGCCTGCCGGTGATGATCCGTGCCACGGCCCTGCGCGATGAAACCGGCAAGATCATCGGCGCGATCGAAACCTTTAGCAACAATACCAATGTGATCAACACCCGCCGCCAACTGCGTGAGATGCATCGGGCTGCAATGACCGATCCATTAACGGGAATTGGCAACCGCAGGCATCTCGAGGGACGCTTGCGAGCAATCATCGCCGAGTTCCAGGACGGCGCCAGCCATGCCGGCCTGCTCTCGATCGATGTGGATCACTTCAAGCAATTCAACGACGCCTACGGCCACAATACGGGCGATATCGTTTTGCGTATGGTTGCCCAAACGATGCGTCATGCCCTGCGCGCCACCGATACCACCGGTCGCTGGGGTGGTGAAGAATTTATCGCCATTGTGCATGACGTGCGGGACGAAGACGACTTGCGGGCAGCGGCTGAAAAAGTGCGTGCCCTGGTAGAACATTCGCGGCTCGATGTCAAAGGGCAGGGCCTGACGGTCACCGTGTCCATTGGCGGGACAATGCTTCTCGCCGGCGAGACACCCGATTCCCTCGTCGGGCGCGCAGACCAGATGATGTACCGGAGCAAACAGGCGGGCCGCAACCGCGTCACGATCGGATAATCAGACCTGTGAGGTTTATAATCTCTCCTTATGGACAAGGAGAACCTCGACGCGCTGAAAAGGAATCCGGCCCGCAATGCCCGCCTGCGATACAAGCTGAAGAATGCCAACGTCTATGTATCGGCAGGCGGCTATCACTTCACCGATTATCTCGATCCGCTGGCGGAGATCTCACCGGAAATCGATGGGGCGCGGCTGACGAACGAAGAAGCGGCGTATATCGAAACTCAATTACAGGCAAACTCACAGAAATTTAATCATCAAGTAGAAATCCTCAGGAAACACCTTCCCACCAGGAACGCGCAGGTGCTGGATATCGGCTGCGGCGGCGGGTTGTTCCTGTCCCTGCTCCAGCGGGAGGGGGTGCAAACGACCGGCATCGAATTAAGTGACAGCCGCGCCCAGTATGCCGCCACAAAACATGGACTCGAAATTCACAAGCAGCCCATCGAAAGCGACTTCTGGCAGAAGGGGTACAGGGATCATTTCGACGCGGTGACCCTGTGGGACGTGATCGAGCATGTCAACTATCCGTTCCAGACGCTGGGGTGCGCGGCGAATGTCTTGAAACCGGGCGGCGTCCTATTGATCGACACCCCCTGTCGGGACAGCCTTTATCACCGGGTCGGCGAAATCACTTATCGCCTGTCGGGCGGCAGGTTTCCCACGTTTCTGAATGCGATGTATTCGTCGCATCTGTTCGGACATAAGCAGATCTTTTCCAGCGGAGAAATGAAAGATATGTTCGCCTCAAGCGGTCTACAGGTCATGGAACTGCAAAAGTTCCATGAGTTATCCTTTCCTTACGAATTCTATTTAAAAAAATTGTTCCATTCAGCAGCACTGGTAAAATCAGCGTTGCCTGCAGTAAGAGCCTTTTTCTGGCTGTTCAAAATCCGCAACAAGATGCTGGTGATCGGGAGAAAGAGATCCTCGCGCTGAGCGGAAGCCCTGAGCCTGCCGAAGGGCTGTAGACGAAGCGCGCTTCGACTGCGGGTTTCGCTTCGCTCACCCTCCGCTCAGCGCGAATAATACTTCTGGAGACAACAATTTTATGAATGCCAACGGTTACATCCCCCGGCGCGCGATGAGCATTTACGCCCACCCGGACGATCAGGATTTCACGGTTGCCGGTACACTTGCCAAATGGGCGCGCCTCGGCAGTGAGATCATTTCGGTCGTCATCACCAGCGGCGATTCAGGCTCGAACGATCCGGCGATGGATGGCGCCCACAAAAAGGACCTCGCCGCGCTGCGTGAAAAGGAGCAGCTCGCGGCAAACGCCGTCCTCGGCGTCAGGGAGACGGTCTTCCTGCGCTACCCGGACGGGGAACTGGAGCCGACGGTCCCCTTACGAAAGGATTTGACCCGCCTCATCCGCCAATTCAAACCGGACACCGTTTTGACAGGGAATCCGGAAGCGTGGTTTTACGGCGATGAATACGTCAACCATCCCGATCATCGCGCCGCGGCGCAAGCCGCCTGCACGGCGGTCTTCCCATCGGCGGGGACGCGGCTCATTTTCACGGACCTGCTGGCGGCTGGGTATGAACCGCACGAGGTCAAACGGCTGTACATCCACGGCACGGAGGAGGTCAATACCTGGGTCGACATCACCGAAACATTGGAGCTCAAGATCAAAGCGCTGCAGCAGCACGTCAGTCAGGTCGATCCGAAGGAAGTCGAAAAATGGATGCGTGAGTGGGCAGAGGAGGAAGCCCGGGGACAGGAAATGAAATATGCGGAAGCCTACAAGGTGATGATCCTGAAAAAGGATGAAGTGGAAGCCGGATGAGTTTCACCAGCCTCACGTTTTGGACTTTCTTCGCCGTCATCTTTATTGCCTACTGGTTCATGCGTGAACAGCGCTGGCAAAACCTGTTACTGCTCCTTGCCAGCTATGTCTTCTATGGATGGCTGGCTCCCTGGTACGCGCTCCTGCTGGGCACGTCCACCCTTGCGGATTTTATTCTCGCCCGCCGGATGCGAGCACACCGCGAGAAAACAAAGGTTTATCTGGCGCTGAGCCTGCTCCTCAACCTGGGCGTGCTGGCATTTTTCAAATACTATGGTTTTTTCAATACACAGGTCGCCGAAGCGTTGACCAGCCTGGGGGTAACGGTGGACTGGCTGTTCATCCAAATCTTTCTGCCCGCCGGGTTATCTTTTTACACGCTCAAGAAACTGGCATACACGCTCGATGTCTCACGCGGCACCCTCGAGCCGTCGGATGACATCGTTTCCTTTGCATTGTTTGTTTCGTTCTTCCCGCAGATCGTGGCGGGACCGATCGACCGCTATCAAAAATTGATGCCGCAGATTCAGCAAAGGCGGCTCTGGCAGCCGGACTTTTTTTATTCTGCCTGGCCGTTGCTGGTAACCGGCTTCTTCAAAAAGATCGTGGTTGCCGACACGATCAAATCGGTTGTCGACCGGATCTTCGCCTTGAACGAACCCTCCGTGCTGCTGGTCCTTGCCGGGGCACTGGGCTTCACCCTGGAAATCCTGGCTGACTTCTCCGCCTACACCGACCTCGCGCGCGGCATTGCCCAACTACTTGGTTTCAACACGTCCGAAAATTTCAACAGACCTTATCTTTCGCTCACGCCCACCGAGTTTTGGAACCGCTGGCACATCACGCTTTCGACCTGGCTGCGCGACTACATCTTTTTCCCGGTCCGCCGTCGCCTGCTCAGACGGAGCAAGCCGCTGCCTGCCTGGCTGAACCAGAGCATTCCCCCGCTCGTGACGATGTTCGTCAGCGGACTCTGGCATGGGGCAGGCTTGACGTTCGTCGTCTGGGGCATTTACTACGGAATCCTGATCGCAGGATATCAACTCATCGGTCTGCGCGGCGACTGGAAGCCTGCTGGCCGTTTAAAAAGCTTTTTCGCCTGGCTGATCATGTTCGCGCTGATCGCGTTCGGATGGCTGATCTTCCGCGCCCCGTCCATGACCTGGCTGCTCAACGTGTTCACCCGTTCGGAATGGATCCACGGGCAGGCAGACTTGATCGTCGCAGTCACTCTCTTCTCCATGACGGTTGTCTATTCCCTGCCGATCCTGATCAAACATCTGCTGGATCAATATGTTCCGCGCGGGTTTGCGCATTCGTTTTACTATGCTGCGCTGACGATCGGCATTCTCATCTTCACCAGCTCCGTCACTTCCGATTTCATCTATTTCCAGTTCTGAGAGCCCGATGCGCGAATTCCAACAATACCTGCTTTCCTTGCTGATCCTGACCGGACTGGTTTCAGCCTTTGTCCTGCTGCGCTTTGCCGACGGCTATCCCTTCTCCGTCGGCCCACAGTTCGATGCGCACATCCGGCCAAAGTACAAGGAGGTGCTCGAGCGGGAGCAGCCGCAAATCCTCGTGTTCGGCGACTCGGTCGTGTACACAGATGTGGATGCAGGCCTGATGGCTGATCAATTGGGAGCACGAGTCTCAACGATCACTGAGCCGGGTGCAGGATCGGCGCTGCTTTATTTGATCTTGAAAAACAACATTGCCACTGCAAAATACAAGCCGGACGTTTTGATCCTTTTATTCCATGATACCCTGCTGACCACTCCGGATTTCCGCATCTCTGGAACGTTCTTCGAGAGGATGGATGAATATGCCGGGACAGAGGATGATGGGGTACTGGATGTAGCGGTCCGTGACCAGATGAATCCCCTCGAGAGACTGGCGGAGGCTTATCTGCCTCCCTATTGGGGTCGCTGGGAGCTGCGAGAACTGCTCCTCTCACGGGTCATCAATTTCCCTACTCGCCTCTTATTCGACTGCGCACTGAGCTGCACGGAAGGAGCAATGGGAAAGGCATTTGGACATGAGAACTTCGAACAGGGTCAACTCAATAATGCAATCAACACAGCGGATAATTTTCTGTATAGGAAGGAAAATCTGGATTTCGAACGTCAGGTCGATCGATCTTTCCTTCCGAAGATCATCCATGTCTGCAAGGAAAACAAGATCAGACTGGTGCTCGTCAGAGTCAAAATGCTGCGCTTCTCAAACGAGAACCCTGAACCACTTGCCCTGACAAACTACATCAACAATTTGAGTGTTTATACACAACGCCAAGGCATCATACTGCTTGATTTCGCGCACGATGACCGTTTGAGCACTGATCTGTTTAGAGACACGCAACACCTCAATCAGAATGGCCAAAAAATTTTTACCAACCTCTTGATCGAGGCGATTGGAACCGTTTCGGCGCCCTAGAATATAAGCTGAACTATCAGTGCCGAGATGATCTCCGCGTGAGATCATCCCCTCCTTGAAAGGCAATACCCTGGAGCCATTTTCTTTTCAGAAGCCACAAATTTAAATAGCCTCGAATTGTTTTCGCAATCTTCATTCGGCTCTTTCCAACCCGGGCATGGGTATCCAGCACCATGGGCACTTCGGAAATCGTGATCTGCAGATTGATCATTTTCATGGTCATTTCGACCATGCATTCGAAGCCGCTCCGTTCGACAATTTCAGGTCCATAGGTGGCTTGCAGTTTTTTCAAGGCAGGCACTCGATATAAGCGAAAAAAGGAACTGACTGTGAGAATGCCGTGAATGCCCAGCAATTCCTTGATGAATAGATTAGCAATGCTGCTCAAGAAAATCCGGTAGGTCGATGTGTTGATAATCTTTCCGCCGTATGTATAGGGGCTGGCAAAAACGACGTCGAAGCCTTCTGCCAGGCGAACGAGCATTTGCTGTACCAATTCAATTCGCGAAGTATTATCTCCCTCCATGGTCAGTACAAGGTCATTGTCTTTTACCAGGGAGGAAAGGTGACGGAACCCGGTCGCAAACGCCTTCCCGGGCCCCCGGTTCGTCTCATGTCTTAGTACATTCAGCTGGATGCCTGACTCAATTGCCAACTGTTTTGCCAGTTGTGAGGTGTTATCCTGGCTGCCATCATCCACCAGAAGAATACATACAGCAAATTCGTTTTTTAGCCTGGCAGCTAAGCTTCCTAAAGCGTCAACCAGCCCGGGAATGTTACCAGATTCATTGAGGACAGGGATCAGAATAAAAAGCCTGTTCATCGGGTTACTTTCCCACCGGAATTTCAGGCGTGGAAATCCCAAGGGCTTGCCGGCGTTTGACCTGCCAGGGGATCGTCACTTTCAGCCCGGCATCCAGGTCCACCTGCGGCTCGAACCCCAGCAGGGAGCGTGCCTTCGCGATGTTCGGCACACGCCGCTGGACATCTTCGTACTTGCCAAAGGTTTCATAAGGGATGTAATTCAGTTTTGGTTCACTGCCAGGGCGGATCATATTCCATATTTTGATGCCAAGATCCCTGATCGTGATTTCGCGCGTGTTACCAAGATTAAAGACCTGATTATTGGCTGCCTCTCTCTCCGCGCAGGCGATGATCCCATCCACATGATCGCCGATGTAAGTGAAGGACCGGGTCTGCATTCCATCCCCATGGATGGAAATCGGCTCATTATCGAGAGCCGCGCCGATGAATACAGACTGGGGTCCCCCCCACCAGGTCAGGTGTTGATTCGGACCATATCCGCCGAAGAAACGCATCGCGACGGCATTGATCCCATGCCGTTCGTGGTACCCGAAGACAAGTTGCTCCTCGAACATCTTGGAGATGGCATAGGACCAGCGTTTCACCTCTGGGCGGCCAATGACCAGATCGGAGTCTTCTGAAAACGGCACAGCCGGGTTCTTGCCATAGACATCCGAGGTAGAGGCAATCATAGCCTTGGCGACTTTATTCTTTACAGCCGCATCCAGGATAACTTTAGTTCCCATTGCATTGATCAGGAGGGTATCGAGCGCGTCACTGTAGCGGGGGATTTTGAAGGCTGCCAGGTGGACAATCAAGTCACAGCCGACTGTTATTTTCTCCAACAACCCGCTGTCACGCACATCCCCCTCGACGAATTGGAATTCCGGATGTTCCTTAAAATCCTCGATATTCAGTAAAAAGCCCTGCGACAGATTATCCAGCCCAATGACCGAGTGTCCCCTTACAAGCAGCCCTTTTGCCAAATTCGATCCGATAAAGCCCGCAGCCCCTGTGATCAATATTTTCATAATCTACCTTTACACAGTTATTGATTTTCAGCACAACCAGAATCCAGGTTGTAGTAGAGATCGCCAATTGAGGACGACTCCAGAAGTTTAACATTCAGCTGGTCGGCTAACAGTTCATAGGTGTCCCGGTCAAATAACAGATACTTCGACTTTACAGGTGTCTGGATCGTCCAATAATCATCGGCAATGAAAGAAATTCCAATACCTGGCGGGACGACGGTAAGCCTATAGTCATAGTAAGCTAATGGAATTAACAGTGTATTGCACCACGGATCTGGCGTCGCGGGATCAAAAACAATCCATTTTTCAAATTTGGTTTGCAACGAGGCGCGTTGCGGGAATTCTGTTCCAAAATCAGCCCTGATGATCCTGAAAGCCCCGGTGTCTGCACCCATATAGAAAGAAAAAAATGCGAGGTTGAGAACTAAAAGCGTCCCAAGAAATTTGTAGTCTTTCCTGGCTGCCTGCAACAAATAAACAAGCAGTACGGAGGGGGTAAACGTCCGGGCAAAACCTGACTGGAGGTAAAACACCAGTCCAGCCAATGCCAACGTGGCCATATTATAGATATCGAACACGGTTCGAGATTGCAGAATCGACGCTGTCGAAAGCCTTGATTTTATCAGGCGGGCAAGCCGGATCATGCTCCAGCCTATGATCGTAGCAATTTGGAACATAACCGCGATATTGGCATTCAGCTTTCTGGATCGAAACATCTGGACAAACTGGTCGCCAATCCGTTCCATAAAAACTTGGGGGCCGCGTGTCAGGCTATCTTTCATGGTTAAAAATATCGAGTTGTTTGCAGGCGGCACAAGATAGCTCGTGATCAACGTTGCCGATATATACAACCCCAGACCGAGTAATACAGCAAAAATGGCGCGCCGAAACACCTTTCCATCCAGGGCATAAAAGACAACCGGAACCAGTAACAACCCCCAGGAGAGGCGTATCAGGGCGGCGACATAAACCAAAACGACAAATGCTACTCGGACTGGCAAACCGATCTGTTCCCGACTGGTGAGTAACTTGAAGAAGACAATTGCCAGCATAAACCCAATTGCCTGGTTTAACGTCTCATGGGTGGTCAACGGTAAATACAACAGGATCGGCCAGGTCAAAATAGCGATCAAGCCCGTGAAAACAGTTTGCAACGGATCAAGCTTTGCGAAATAGGTAAATAGAAAGATTGCTAAAGCCAGGATGACGAAATTGACGAGGATGGGAAGTTGAGGAGACCAGCCCATTAATCGAGCAATCGATCCATAGAGATAAATGTAAAGCGGACTACCTTCCCCATAACGGCTAAACGCGGCTGGAGCAATTACCTCGTTGGGAACGTTATAGCCAGCATTCAAACCCACATGGCTGAATGATCTGAGCCGCAGCCAATATGCAGTTTCATCTTCCCAGGACGAGTAAGGTCCATATTCTTGCAGACTGGCATTCAGCCCCAAATAGATGTAAGTGCACACGATCGCGATTGGCAGCAATGCAACAACTGCTCTTAAGAACCAGATCGGTACAGAATTTACGCGGCCGATCATTTTTTCGAAGAGCGTGAAAAACCTCCTCATCCAGGGAAGCGGAAAATGATCCGGTTCAACCGGTTGAACAAGTAAAGCCATTACGAGCAGAAGGATAAGATCTATTGCAGGGATACCGCCTCGGATCGAAAGAGGCGCCGCACGGACGGTGATGAGGTAAACCGCCCCCAGCAAGGCAAATATACAAATCTGTTTCCTGAAAAAACGTATGAGCCAATACAGGAACAATACCAGTGCGCTGTGAGGGAAAAACCAAAAAGCAACCACGAGAGGAATGGAAGATAAAACCAGCCCAAACGCAACGCTGGTTATTAATCCGGCGGATAAGCCAAAAAGTGTTTTTTGCTCACTACGTAGAGAAAGGACAAAGATAAGCCAGCCACTACACGCGAAAAATGTGATTGTGGCCTTTACCCACAGTGGAATTAACCAGTCATCATTTCTTGCTTCAATGTTTTGTTGATCCACAACTATCTGCTTTTCAGCTCACAGGAAAATTTTGCCGCAAACCCGAACATTATATCTCACTGGACATCCTGGTCCGTAAGAACGCGGGCGAAATCCGTGTCTCAAGGAATTGACCTCGATTCAGGCTAAAACACCAGATGACCGATCAGGGCGGAGACGACCGTCAGCGTGAGGTTATCCACGTCCTTGAACGGCAGCGACTCGACCAGGGCCGCGCCGAGCGCGATCCATGCTACGGGCAACAGGAAGCGCGCCACCGGTCCGCCGAAGGCGCCGGCCCAGACATAGATCGCAAAGACGAAGATCGTCAGCAGCCAGCCGCCGAGAAAGACGCTCAGGGACCCGGCGACGCTCTTTTTGCGCGACCAGGCCAGCTTCGGCGAAGGGACACGGCGTCCGACGATATCGGCAACCCCGTCGCCCCCGCACATGATCATCAGAGCCGGGATGCCGATCAGCGAATCCTTCCAGTAGATCAGCGTCACCGCGACAAAGACCAGCCCGTAGAACAGGGGCCCGCGCAGGATCTCACGCCGGTCACCGGTCCGCGACATCGCTTTCACCGCCGCCTCGTCCTGGATCAGGCCTGTCCCGACCAATACAAATTGCACTGTGATCAGCAATGGAACCAGCGCCGCCAGCCAGCGGGAAATGGGTGCGTCGGGAAACATCAGCCAGCACAAAACGAAGATCGGTCCCGTGCCGATGTGGATGAACTTGCGGCTTAGCCGGCTCTCGATGAGGCCGCGCTGGGCGAGGAAGTCCATCAGGCGGAGGAAGAGGATCGCGATGGCAAATGTGAAGAGGGTGGCGAGGTAGGGATTCATGTCAGCTCCGCGGGTTTCTATTCATAAAAACCCCGAACGACTCAAAAAGAGACCATCAACGCTGCAAGTAGTATACTCGTGAAAAGGACTGAGCGAGAGGCGGCTGTCCCGGAAAGGAATTGCATAGGACCATGAGTGAAGACTATCAGATCGTCTACATCGAGAATCCCGAGGAATCGGCCTGGGGGATCATCGGACGAGGCCTTGGCGCCTACAACAGACAACAAGCCGGAGAGGACAAGTTTCAACGCTTGTGCTTCGCCCTCCAGGCGCCTGATGGGGAGATCGCAGGAGGCGCACTGGGCGAACTCTACTGGGAGTGGTTCCATTTGGATCTGTTGTGGGTGAAAGAGGAACTCCGGGGTCACGGATATGGGCATCGCCTTTTGATGAAAGTGGAAGAAGAGGCGCGGCAGCGCGGGGCAAAGAATGTGTTCCTGGACACATTCAGTTTCCAGGCGCCAGACTTCTACAAGCAGCGCGGCTATCAGGTTTTTGGTGAACTGCCGGATTTTCCTCCCGGGCACCAACGCTACTTTCTGACAAAGCGGCTTTGAACAGCGCGGAAGGATTTCACGATCAGGCGTATTCCATGTAATTAAGGCACGCTGCCAGAGTTCAAATTGCACGCTTCCCGGGTCTTGCCAGTCACATCCGTAAACCGATAAAAATGGGTACTTGTTGAAAAATACTGCCGATTTGGCAACAATTCAAGATCCCCATCGAAATACGTATTGAATATGAAACGGAATGAATTTACCGGTGAAAGATCCATGGGAACGGAGGTCGTATCGACGCCCGGAAGATAGTAAGCATTCAAAATGGAATAACGTTCATACAGACAACTGTGTTCCCAGGAATCATAATTGGTCATGGTCCCGGGACCATGGTCGGCTTGAACGATAATGATCGGGGGAGATTCCGAGTTTGCAAGAATGCCGTCGATCGCTGCCAATATCTCCCGGTTGATAAACTGCAATTGTTCGATGTAACCAGCCCGGGATTCGACAGATAACGTAAAAGGGTAGTCGGGATCGATGGGGTTGCCTGCGCGGTCAAACACATAAGGAGGGTGCGGAGCGACAATATGTGCAAACACATACTTGGGACCTGCGATGGCTGCCACTTTCGGTAATCTCTCGAAAGCATAAAGAATGATCCGGCGATGGGTAGCATACGATAGATCTGCAATTCCAAGCTGATCGATTTCAGCCAACAAACCGGAATTGGTTTGATACAAAAATAGGCCGCTAAAGATATCCAGCTGGATCGGAAACGGCGCTTCGTAAAACTCCCCATCACGGATGTCAGAATAATCCGCATTATTCGCAAAAAAGATCGTTTTGTAACCACGGTTCTCCAGAATTCTCCGAACCTCACTATGCTGCACTGCATCCTTCGCCGGCCACCACAACCTTGAATCTCCCCTGGCTGAGGGCAGAGTATCCAGATACTGCATATTCAGCGAGGATGATAAAGAGAGAATCGTCCGTGCATAATTGGACTGGCTATCGGAGGCAACGACAAAGCCGCGCTGTTCCAGGGCGTCTACAAACATGGAATTGTCAAAACCGTGGATGGTTTGAAGCATGTCCGCCCGCCCGTAACCATCCAGGATTATATAATAGATATCCGGGGTGCCTGCCCGGGGCGGGACTGTATCTGGCAAATCAATTGGATGAATGGTTACAGGAACAGGAGCTCCTAGTTCGCCGATGTTCAGACTAACAAAAAGAAAAAGATAATAACCAACCACTGCAAGACTGACCGCATTTAATACCAGATGGATATCGGCGTATCCCACCCTTTTGAAAATTATTCTGATTGAAAGAAGACCGATGAGAGTAATAATAATAACCATCAAAAAAACAGACCAAAGGTGGAAAAAGCCCAGGACAAGCAGGGAGGCGATCAAACCGGCAGCCTCCAGGCTGCGCGTCAGCCAATAAGCGACAAGGACAAAGAGAAAAAATGAAAAGACTGAAAAAATGGTCGGGGGAATAACGTCAGCCGGATGGATCAAAACATTCAGATCGATGACGGCACCATATAAGATAATTGCACTTCCAAAAGCAAAAACAAATCCATGCATCAGATAAGTAAGGGGTTTCATTGTTTATTTCCTGCGGATGTCCATGGGGCACGAAAGTTATTTTAATGCGAATGGCATGGTCAAGACGAGCACTCTTAAAGAATGTAGAATAAATGGGATCGGATTTTACAAATCTAAATCCATCCGGCCTTATTACATGCCAGGAATATAACACGTTTTATAGCTGAAGTATAACCAGGCAATTCTTGATAGCCTGCACAAGTTTTACCCCAAAAGTGGGCCCAGTAGGCTTCGAACTTCCGACCAAGTGACACATAATCTTTTCATTTCATTCTCCCGTGCGATTTTAAAATCAAAATCGCACTCTTTTTTAGAATGCGATCTTGGAGTATTAACTTGCCGGGCAGTTGATAACTTACGAAAATGGTTATCTGCATTACTTCCTCCCTCACTTTTCAGTGGGCCCGGCAGGACTCGAACCTGCGATCAAAGAGTTATGAGCTCCCTGCTCTGACCACTGAGCTACGGGCCCGGGTAGCTAACAGCTATTAGCCATCAGCTGTTAGCGAGTCCGCTAAAGGCTAATGGCTAACCGCTGCCGAGAGCGGGAGACGGGATTCGAACCCGCGGATATCAGCTTGGAAGGCTGACGCCTTACCACTTGGCGACTCCCGCGTGCGGTCAAAATTTTACCACAATCAGGGGTACCGTCATTGCAAGCCCGTTGGTCGAGACGTTCCGTCGCGACCGGAGCGAAGCAATCCCCCGTAAGATGGACAAGTCACGTTGAATACTGCATTGGACCAGCTCGCCGGACAGCAAACCTCCTCGTCAGGAGACGAGGAGGTTCGACGTGATCATTGCTGCGCTTGATGAGGAACTTCTGGGCGTACAGCCAGCGGACCCATTCGTGGATCAGGGCGTAGTGGCCGATCACCGCGCGGGTGTGCTCGTCCCCCTCGCTGGGACCATCCGACAGGTTGTCGATGTAGACGCGCACGTGCTCCGGCGTGAGGTCCTTCACCAAAATATTACCCGTGAAACGGATGAAGGAAGCCAACGCAGCGCCGTAGGCATCGATCGTCTCGGCGTCCATGCCAATCACCCGGCAGTCGAACAGAAATGTAGCTTTCGCGTTGCTCAGGAACACCTCTTTCATAGATCCGATTTTCATGGTAACCTCCATACATATTTTAGCACAAATGTTCTATAATTGAGTTAAAATTTTTGGTTCTCCCGTATTTGGCGGGAAAAGGCTCAACCACGAAGGGCACGAAGCACACAAAGGGAGGAACAAGGTTTGATTTTACG
>JAFGCG010000132.1 GCA_016932715.1 Anaerolineales bacterium | reverse complement strand
TGCGGTGGAGGGAGTGGTGTCTCCATCGGAGCAGACCACCACACAAACGATCCTGTTGACCACAGGCTCGGCGGGTGCGGCTGCCAGCACGACGACGACTTCGGGGATCCTGTGGGGCGCGGCAGCTGCGGCGGCAATCGCGGCTGCGACCACGTATGCGCTCGATGTCACGCAAAAGCGCAAGCAAGCGGAAGAGGCGCAGGCAGAGCGGGTGCGGGCACAGGTTGCACACGACAAGGCGGAGTGGGCGGAGAAGCATCTTACCAGAGAAGAGAAAGCGCAGCGTGCGGAGCAGCATGACCAGAAGGTAAAGGAGCGGAAGGAGCAGCAATCCTGGGCGAACCCGGCGAAGGAAAAAGCATTGTTGAAGGAGCAGGAGGAGCGAGATCGGGCGTACCAGGAGCAGTTGCAGCAGGAGAAGTTGCGGCAGCAGTTGGCAAATCAGCGCGTGGCAATGAAACTGACAAAGTTCGAGGTGCAGCAGGAGGTGCAGCGGCGGGCTGAGCAGGAAGCCCTGAAGAAGCAGCGGGAACAGGCTGCCGCCAATGCGCGCACGGAAAAGAAAATGGCGCAGCTCGAGACGCTGGATGCGGGTTGGGTGGCAGCGCAGGCTGCCGCTAAGAAGAAACAGGAAGAGGAGCAGGAGTCTCCTGGCAAGCTGGCAAGCTTATGGGAGAAGGCCAAATCCTTTGTGAAAGAAAAAATCATCGAGCCGGTGAACGAAAAGATCATCCAGCCCTACATCAAGCCGCACGTGGAGAACGAAATCGAGAAGGCGAAGAACGCCATCTCGTGGGTGGACGAAAAGGTCGTCCAGCCCTACGTCAAGCCGTATGTGGAGAAACAGATCGAGAAGGCTAAGAACACCATCGAGGTGGTGAACGAAAAGGTTGTCCAGCCATACATCGTCCCGGCTGTCACAGCTGTCCAAGAGAAATCTTGGTGGCAGAAGACTTGGGAGGAAGTCAAGGATGCTAGAGAGAAGGCAATCCTCTGGGTCGATCAACATCAAACCGAAATCGCGCTGGGGATTGGCGTTGCCGTCGGTATTGCAGCAATCGTACTGAGCGGTGGAACTGCCACGCCGCTCGTCGCGGCCTGGGTGGCAGGGGCCGCAGCAGTGGCTGCTGGAGCAATAGCTATTGAAACTGTGGCACTCAATGTACATTATGGGCGAGAATGGCACGAAAACCTGGGAAGGAATATAGCGATCTCAGCCCTCTCAGCTGCCGCGGTAGCTGGAGCATGGTTTATCTTCCAGGCTGCAACCACTGCAGCAGGACCCTTCTGCTATGCCCATCAGGCAATATGTGGACGTATCGAGCCGGTTCTCAACACCCTGGATTGGGGTGAAGAAGCGTGGTTAACCACTAAAATGGCTTTCCAGACATGGACAGGAAATCAGGCTGCCGCGGCAGAAACTGCGCTTGAGCTGCAAATGGAACGTATGGATGGGGGAATGCCTGGTAACTCTATTGCAAAAGAATTGGGAGAAGAAACATTAGAAAAAGTAGCTAAATATGGTGATGAAGCGCTTAGTCTAGTCATGTTGTATGGCGACGACGCGGCTGAAATCATAGCAAAGTATGGCGATGATGGGGTTGCTGTATTACAGAAGTATGGTGATGATGCTGTCGATCTAATCACACGATACAAAGATGATACCTTTGACTTTGTAAAGCGCGCCGAAAAACTTGGTGTTAATCCTACGGATATACTTGACAATCCACCGTTGCCAGGTCAAACGCTTGAAGGGTGGTTGCTGAAAATTGATGATCCCAGGAACCCAGTCAATTTGCCGTCCACACTTGATTTATCTGATGCAAAAATTCGCGAGTTGTGGGAAGGCGCTATTAATAATCCTGAAAGTGACGAATATGTTATCGGTTATTTTGGTGGCGATAATGTTATTCCATATAATAAGCTGGCGAATGACAGAAATGCAACCTTTTTCTCCATGGAGGAATCCGTATATAGGGATACGGGCTTCAAGAAAGATACAGGTGATTTTTGGAATGTTAATCGGGAAGCAATAATGTATGGCGTAGATGAAAGAAAGACATTTGTTTTAAATGTTAAATTAGATAGAGTCTTGTCGAATCCGGAAAAGACAACTTATGCTGAAGTCCAACTCATTCTTCACCCAGGCAACAATTATGTTGTAATTGAAGGCGATGAGTATGATATGCTTGTCCCGGCTGAGTTATTAAACCCATAGGAATTTCTTGATGACAAAAACATTTGTGCAATTGGTTAAGCAACATTTTGAATACTTGGTACTCAAATATAACTTTGATTTGTTGGTTTCTACAGAATCACCAAGAGGTCACCCATGGGAAGGTCGAGTGGAATATGTCACAAAACTGACTTTTATTGATATAGACTGTACCAGAGGCGAAAGTCCGATGATTCATGTTAGCCGAATGAAGGATCTAAAAAGATATCCTGTTTCTTTAGATACCATCTATGAATATCATAATTTGAGCGAAGAAGAAAAAGAAATTATTGTAACTCGTACCCCTGATAAAGAATTTCAAAGAAAAGCATCAGAGATTTTGTACTCAAAACGCTTATCCCGTTGTGTCTTGATTTCTACTAATGAAACAGATGAAAAAAAAATGGACTTTGAGTTATCCCTTAATGCCAAGCATTTATTCCAATACGCAGAACCGTTCTTGCGCGGGGATTTCTCGCGTTGGTTGGAGATATATGAATACCAAGTGGGAAAAATGTGGGCTGAAATTTTTCGTTCCGGAAAAAGTGAATTTGTTCTGTATCGTGCGGGATCGGATGCAAGAGGAAAGCCTGTATATGAAAAGAGGCTTGTTTTTCAAGACAGCATAGATTATTTGGAAAGCTTAAAAGAGGAATATCGAAAAAAGTAGTTTCATGCCGCGTTTTTATGCAAATGTCATCAGCCAACATGGAAGAAGCCATACTGGATGTCGAAATGGAAAGGATCTATAAACAGATGTCGTTTTTGTGGACGACCTATGGTTATCACCTCAAATTCTTTACCCGAGCCTATGGGAGATCCGGTTTCATCATCGGTTTGGAGAATGATGTCTGTAAATTTCTTTTTGAGAAGGAGATAGACCACCCGAGGGAGACGATCAGGCACCATATTGGGAAAAAAGATTCCCCGTTCGTACCTCCGCAGCATAATTATTGGGATGACTATGGTTGGTATCCATTACCTGGCTTGATTTACTGGCTAAGCGGTGTAGAGAGTGAACGCGGAGACGATATAGATCAGGATTTGAAATTTATCAGCCAATATCTAGAGCGTCATATCGATAAAGTCCTTGAGTTGTTCAAACATCCGGATGAGTTCGACAGCAAGTTGGAATACTATCGGAATCTATACAAGGATAAGCAAATCACAGTGGATCAAATCAAAGCGGAGCGGGCGAGACTGAAAGCCCTGGGGCAGGATTGGTCCCTCGAAGCGGCTATCAATAGTCTGCGAGGAGACAAGAAATGAACAAGAATAATCCTGGCATCGATACCGCAACCTGGGAAGGCTTACGCAAAAAATGGTCTGCGCTGGAGGCTGCCGGGCATGCATTGAAGATCGAATTCAAACTCGTTGCCGATCCGAAGGATGAAGAAAATATCCTTGCAATCGATGTCTTTCAGCATATCGACGAAGAGGTCATCACCGAAACGGTCCAGCGCAAGGCAGGTGAAGCCGATGCAACTCTGGGGATTGCCGGGCTGTCCATGGAACGCCTCGTAGTGGTGTACAAAGGAATGATGAAACAATTGCATGCTCAGCAGGCAGGGCGGCACGATGCGGAGTTGATCGTGACGATGTCCCCGAGTTCGAAAACTTCAGGGGAGATTCGGGGATATTTGGAGAAGTCCGATGGAAAGAGCAGTGTACAGGTCGACTACCAGCACTACTATGTGCTCAATGCCCTGCGGGAGAAAATGATCGAAGCGGTGGGAGATGCCTGGAGTAGGGTCAGGGCAGTTTATGGCTCCGATAGTTTGGAATTTTACTTTGACTATTAGAAGTTACTTTTGAAGTTGATTTTGAGTGACTGCTTCACTCCATGAGTAGTTATTTGAAAGCGGTCACGACAACTGGCGCTTCTCAAAGACTGTCATATAGCGGGGATCCTTCTCCGGAAAGTTGATGGAACAATCATGGGAAACTTCCTGAAAAAGCATTTCATCCTGATCACGATCCTGTTCCTGGTCGTATTTGCGCTCTCAGCCTGGAAATTTCCTTCGGCGGCACCGCTGATCGGAATGATCTTTCTCTGTTCCAGCCTTGGGATCGCGATCTTCTCCATTGTCGTGAAACACAGGAGCGCCTATGGTGAGGGCAGGCTCACGCGCTTTGCGTTCCTGCGGAATGTCTTCCTGGATGTCTCTGGGGTCCTGCTGGCAGTGGTCCTTGCCGCGCTGCTGGGCAGGTATGCGGCTGACCTGGTGGCGCAGCAGATCGACGGCGCCGTGCTGCGCTTTGCAGCCGGGATGCTGGTCGGCGTATTGGTGGGGATCAGCGTGGGTCTCCTCGTCCGGGGGGCATGGGGGCGCTTTGTGAAGACTACACCCTCAGAGGCGGTCATGAAGCCCCGGCGGATGGCGGGCGAGTGAGCCGCATCACTGAGCGCGCCCGAATTTCATCTCTGACATATTGAGCGTCCGTGGCGGGTGCACGCCGCGAAGCGTCCCGCGAGGTGGGCGGCATTGGGCGCGTTTCATCCTGAAATACCCGGATGAAATGACTGCTTATCATGTGTTTCTTCTCTATTTCTTCCGGAAAACCAGTGCAGGGCTGCCGCTGTCATGCCAGATCGTCAGGGTATCGCCGCTGATTTTGTACTCCAGCCTGCCGATCAAACCACCCAGGACAAAAACTTCCTGTTCCATGATCTCGGTCACTACACAGTCCATTGGGAAGTACATGATCTCGCCGAACTCGAGCTGGCTGCCCAGGACCCGATACTCCCCCGAGAAGTCATTACAACCCATATTGCCGCTGAACGTGCCATCCTGATCGAATTTCATGTGCGCGGGCATGATCGTTTGGGCAGGGATGGGTGACTCGATTGACCCGTAGGAAACCAACTGCCACGTCTGCCCGGCCAAAGCCGGATTGCTGCCACTGCCCACGCAGGCTGCCAGGAATAGTGCTGACAAAAAAAGAGAGAACACTTTCTTCATGAGGAACCTCCCGGATTACGCTGTTTTTCTTCAATAGCGGAATTGAAACTCACTCTGTGGAAATCATATAGCAAACCCCCGGCTGATTCATGTGTCATTTGTCTTAAGATTATTGATCTGCTCCCGCCCGATATACTCCAACACTTCTCAATCTTCCAATCGAATGATTTCCTCGCAATAGGCTGCATGCGGTCTGATGCTCTCGTAATTCCTTTCGAACCGCAGTTTTGGATGTACCTGTTTTAGAAATTCCTGGACTGGTCTCTCGTAGGCTTTTTTGCATACTTCCCTTGTACCCAGTCCAAGTTTTTCGCAGGCTTCCAGGGTAGGACATGGATTCCACCAGCGTATGACCATTCTTTTCTCCGTGTGTTCGACGATCTCGCCATCCTTCGGCACGGATATCCCCAGATAGTTCTCGTAAAACCATTTGTAGCCTGCCGTGACCGGATCGTTCTCACGGATCGCCTCCGGGAGATTGGCTTTCAACCACGCTGATCTTTTTTCGATGACACACTGCTCTAAACAGGTCAACGCCTCATCGATCCCGATCTCGTCCGAGGCTTTCAATATCTCCTGGAACAATTCGGTCGAATCGCCCTGAAGATTTTCGTATTGCTGTTTTATGCTTTCATAATAATTCGGCATGGAGCTGCTGTCCGCTGGGACTGATGTTATATGGAACTGCTTCTTGGGCGACTACGAAGAGCTATAAATCCGCTCGATAATTTGCAACAGCCTGACTGCATTGCGGACAGGTTTCATCCCACCAGGAATGAGACGCGCCGCAGGTGGCACAGCGCCAGCGTTGATCCTGTACTTCCAGCCATTTCAACAGGCCCGCCTGCCGGATCGCCTCCATATTCTTCAATACGCTCTGATGATAGGGCCACTGTGGATCGACCATGAAGGCATGCATTTTTTCGCAGGTATGTAATTCTGTGCACTCATCACAAAACTCATAACCTTTGTCGCGGGCACAGGCTTTGATGCCGCAGGTCAAACAATGTCCGGCCGGCTGCTCGCTTTTGCAGCCATAACATGGATTGGTCCCTGTGCCGGCTTTTGTTTCCAGCATGATCGGGCAGGCGCCGCAATATAATCCACAATATCCATCGAGTGTAAAGTCCATCAGTGTTTCTCCTTGTTGCGTTGCATTTCTGTGAATGATTTCATCTTACATCGATTTCAAATAAACGCACTGTACCATCCTCCAATCCAACCGCCAGGAACTTCCCATCCGGTGAGAAAGCCAGCCCACCGACAAAGTTTACTTTCACGCTTGTACGGGCAGGCACTGTGTACACTTTTTGCCTGTTCGTCAGGCTCCACAGCTCTAACGAGCTATCCCGTAGACCAAGAGCCAAAATCTGCCCATCGGGGGAAAAGGCGAGGCGCGTCACTCCTGTCGCCGGAACATAGAACGCGCCTCCTTCGCCCGAGGCGTTCCAGACGGTGACAATGCCGTCCTTTCTCCGGGCGACGAGTTTCCCATCCGGAGAAAGGACCTCCTTCTGGCCATCCGGTGGTTCCCAATCGAAGGGTAGTCCGTAGTAATTGTTAGGCGAGGCTGCCTGCAGAATAGGCTGATATGTTTCGGGGTCTGCCCTCTGCGGCAACCAGATCGATCCGCTATCGACTGGATACAAATACAAATTCTGATGGCAGGCTACAATAATTTGCTGCCCATCTGGCGTAAACGCTAGGTTGGTAACCATACCAGTGGAGACATGTGGGAGGTCTGCAATCAAAGAACCGTCTGATGTCCGCAAGACCTGCCCGCACGCCAGGATCGTTTGACTGTCTGGTGAAAAATAGAATTCCGGGCATGGTTTCAGCCCTTTGATCAGAGTACCATCCGCGACCCGCCAAAGGGCAAGATGGTCAATATGCCCGGAGCAACATTGCGCATCAACGGTAAACCCGGCCAGGATTTGCCCATCGGCGCTGAAACGCAGATCCGCTCGATCAAGTGATGATCCCGCCTCCAGTCTGTGGAGGGCTTGGCCATCGGAGACCCGGTAGATTTTGATGTGGTCACTTAATAATGTTGCTATGAGTTTTTCATCAGGCGAGAAAGCCGCAAACGTTCCTTCAAAACCATGACGAACCGTGTGAGTCTCAGGGTCATAGATACGCGTATAGCCATCAGCTTCCGCAACCAGGCTGTTATCGGATAAAAAGGCAAGTCGCTCGCCCGGCGAAATCCAATCATGCAACTGTTCGCCGGTCTGCAAATCGTACAGATATATATGATAACTAGACTCCTGCCCCAGAATATCTTGGACACCTCGTCCAATGACGATCAGGCGGTTGTCTGCTGAAAACTTTATGCTCTTCCCTTTGAACATATTAATCAGTTTTCTATCTGCCAGACGCCAGACCACAGTCCCAATGCCCGAATAGTACCGAGCAATCAAGGAACTATCAGATGAAAAAATCGTTTCGGCAGAATTAGTAAAAGCCTCCCTTTTAAACCCTGAAAACACAAACAGTTCCAGCTCGAGCTTTTGCCCGCTGTCCACCGAAAACACAGCCTCCCGGGTTGCCACAAACTTGCCGTCCGGGGAGAGTGTGCCATAGGGTATGGATGACACCAGACGAATATTTTTATAGGAAGCCGTATCATACGCATACACGCCCAGGTTCGATGACATATACAGCCATTTTCCATCCTGGGAGTACATGGGGGCTCCATAATATGTGCCCATATTTATAAGTTTTTGGACAAGCTGGCTGGCGTTCCCAGGCGAAATGACTTCCGGGTCCGATGGTGTGGCTGGGTAGGGGCTTGGAGTGATCGCTATTTGTGTTTTGGCAGCCTCAGTAAAAGCTACCGATATGGCTGTTTCCATAACCTGTGTTTGTCTCGATTCAGGGGTTGAAACGGAACCGTTACAGGACGTGGACAGTACCAGGACGAAGCATAATGCGAGTATTGTTTTGATGAAGATTTTCACTTTTCCTTGTCATTCCTTAATGGAAATCATAAAGCAAATCCCCGATTGATTCATGTGTCATTTGTCTTAAAAACGGGTTCTCCCGTATTTAGCGGGAAAAGGCTCAACCACGAAGGGCACGAAGCACACAAAGGTAGGAACAAGGTTTGATTTTACGGGCTTTTTCCTTCGTGACCTTTGTGTACTTTGTGGTGAGAAAGGGTTTCCCGTTAAAAACGGTAGAGCCTAAAAACGCTGATCTGCTCCCGCCGATAAATATGACCTGCGATTAATCCCTTTCCGTCAACCAGTCCAGCGCCTGGAGGAGGAGCCGTTGGTATGGCTCGAGGTCCCAAACTGCCCGGGAATGACCGGGCGCGATGTGAGCGACGCGGCCCCGCCCCTCGGTCCGGCTCCATGCCATGGGATACGCGACGCCGCGGTCGCAGGCGACCATGTGTACCTGCACATCCGGCGTGTATGTTTCGACATAGAACTCGTCGTGGACGGTGAACGCCTCGATCCCAGCCGTGATGGGATGTTCTCCAAACATGGGATAGACGGTGAAGGAAAATTGCGGGGGATGAGAAACAAAGACTCCGCCGATGAGATCTCCCAGCGCCGGGTCCGACTCACCGATGACGGTCGCCGCGTGAAGAGCCAGGAACGCGCCCCCGCCGCGGATCCAGCCAGCCAGACCGTCAAATTGGGCTTGGGTGAACCGATCTGGTCCGCCCTTCGCTCCGCCCTCGTCTGAGGTAAAGCATGTGTAGCTCAACACGGCGTCATACTGGTTTTCAGCCAGGTGTGACAGCTTATCCAGATCATACGTCGCCTCGACCTGCATGCCCTGGGCTTCCAGCAGCGGTCCGATCGCGCCCGCGAAACCATCGAAATCATGCCACTGCCCGCCGAGCAGAATGAGCACGCGTTTTCTGTTTAATATCATTGTGCCAACTCCTCAGTCATTTTCCAGGAGTTCGATCACCGTCCCGAACTGTTTCTGCCCATCCACGTAGGCGTAACGTCCACCGGTATATTCGCCGCGCTGGATCAGCGGCAATCCGTGTTCTGCCAGCCCGCGCAGATGCTCTTCCATCCCTTTGATCTCAAAGGCAATGTGATGCAGGCTCGAGCCATGCGCGACCAGCTGGTCGTTCCAGGTGCTGGGCTCGCCGATGGGCTCGATCAATTCCAGGGTGACCTGCCCCAGGTCAAAGAATGCCAGTTTTGCCTGCGCCTGTGTGGGTTTGCCGTGATAGTGGGCGTTGGAAATATCGAACGAATCGGTGATCGTGATGGGAGGCGGTTCCACGCCCAATAAACGTGACCAGGCTTGAACGGCAGCGTCGATGTCTGCTACGATCATGCCAACCTGCATAACCTTGTTATCACCCAGCGGTTTCGAAGTCATGAGATATGCTCCTTCCTGTGAATAAAAATGAAATGAAGTGTGCGTTTACACCAACTGTGCACGCCGCACAGCGGGGCTGTGTTGGGCAGCAACTGGCCAGGAAGCTGTGTCCAGGCCAGAGCTGTGGCCGACTACTTCTCTTTGGAACGTGTGGTTCCTCGATCCGCTCCCAGGCGCAGGAGCCTGGCCGCGACGAGTAGATACCAGGCCAAGCCTGAGAGTCCGCCGATCGTGGAAACAGCCAATGCCGCGTCA
>JAFGCG010000131.1 GCA_016932715.1 Anaerolineales bacterium | reverse complement strand
TGCGGTGGAGGGAGTGGTGTCTCCATCGGAGCAGACCACCACACAAACGATCCTGTTGACCACAGGCTCGGCGGGTGCGGCTGCCAGTACCACGACGACTTCGGGGATCCTGTGGGGCGCGGCAGCTGCGGCAGCAATCGCGGCGGCGACCACATACGCCCTCGATGTGACGCGCAAGCGCAAGGAAGCGGAAGAGGCGCAGGCGGAGCGGGTGAGGGCAGAGGTGGCAGAGGACAAGGCAAGACGGGCTGAACATGGAATGACAAAGGGGGAGAAGCAGGAGGCAAAGGCGCAGCAGTCGGCGGCGCATGATGCGAAAGTGCAGGAGCGTAAGGAGCGGCAATCCTGGGCGAACCCTGCGAAGGAAAAGGCATTGTTGAAGGAGCAGGAGGAGCGGGACGAAGCCTACTGGGCATGGCTGCAGCAGCAGAAGGCAGAGGAAGAGGCAGCGAAGAAGGCACAGCAGGAAGCCGCCGCCGCAGCGCGTGTTGAAAAGAAGCTGGGGAAGATCGAAGCCATGGAAGAAGAGCGCTGGGCAGCGGCGCAGGCGGTGAAGAAAGAGGAGGAAAAGAAGAAGGCGGAGGAAGCCGCGGCGAAGTATGCGGAAAAACTGGCAAGCCTGCCCGGCTACTCTTCCGAGAAACAGGCTCCGGCAAACGTCGCAGCTGCGCCTGCCGAGCCCACGAACTGGTGGGAGAAGACCAAATCCTTTGTGAAAGAAAACGTCATCGATCCGGTGAACGAAAAGGTCATCCAGCCCTACGTCAAGCCGCATGTGGAGAACGAAATCGAGAAGGCGAAGAACACCATCTCATGGGTGGACAAAAAGGTCATCCAGCCCTACGTCAAGCCGCATGTGGAGAACGAAATCGAGAAGGCGAAGAACGCCATCTCATGGGTGGACGAAAAGGTCATCCAGCCGTACGTCAAGCCATACATAGAGTCAGAAATCCAAAAGGCGAAAAAAATCGTCAAAGTGGTAAATGACAAGGTCGTCCAGCCGTATGTCAAACCGTACATAGAATCGGAAATTCAGAAGGCGAAA
This sequence comes from Anaerolineales bacterium, assembly GCA_016932715.1. Lineage (GTDB taxonomy): Bacteria > Chloroflexota > Anaerolineae > Anaerolineales > Villigracilaceae > Defluviilinea. The sequence goes on along the minus strand of JAFGCG010000131.1, from coordinate 13,207 downwards.
AAGATCGTCAAAGTGGTGAATGACAAGGTCGTCCAGCCGTATGTCAAACCGTACATAGAATCGGAAATTCAGAAGGCGAAAAAATTTGTCGAAGCAGTGAATGAAAAAATTGTTCAGCCCTATATCGTTCCGGCTGTGACCGCGGTCAATGTGAAGTACTACCAGCCGTATGTCAAACCGCTGGTGGACAAGGCTGTCAATCAGGTCAACAAGGCAGCTACCTGGGTGGATCAAAACATCTACCAGCCTGTTTTTGCACCGGTGGTCAACGATATCAACAAGTACATCTACCAGCCGCTGGCGCAGAAGGCATCCGATGCCTGGGAGAAATATGGGGAGTGGGTCCATGGAGCTCTGGACGTGGCTGGTTTCATTCCGGGCTTTGGCGAGATCGCCGATGGGATCAACGGTCTGATCTATCTAGGAGAAGGTCGTTACATCGAAGCCAGCATTTCTGCAGCAGCGATGATCCCGATCATCGGGGACCTGGGCAAGGCCGGCAAGTGGACGGTCAAGGTCGGTAAGGAGCTGGTGGAAGTTGCAGCCGAAGCCGCCACCAAACAGGTGCTGAAGACAACTGCCAAAAAAGCTGCACAGCAAGCCGTGGAAAAAGTCGTGAGGGAAAGCACTGAAGTTGCTATAGATAAGGCAACAAAGAAGGTATTGAAAAAAGCCGCGCAGGAAGGAGCGGAAAATGCCCTGGAACGCTCCTCGAAGCAAGTGGCGCGGGTGGCACTTGCTACAGCCCGGGAAGCCGGACAGGAAATGTCGGAGCAGGTGGTCAAGGATGTGGCGCGCCAGTCAGCCCGGCAGTATCTGACCAGCACGGCCGCCAAACAGGTCGCCAGGGACGCTGCCGAAAAGAGCGCCAAGGTTGCTCTGGATTATCCCAAAGGTCTGGCGAAATACCAAGAATTTATTCCGACAAGGAACCAGATCAGTCAGAAGGTCCAGACTGCCATCCCTGGTCCCAAGCCGCAACAAGTAATGGATAATCTAAAGCCGCTGTATCGAGATATTACGGAGGCTCCGCTGGAGTGGCAAAAAGAATTTACCCAGTTGCAGCAGGTGTATAGCAAGTACACGAAGGCTCCGCTGAAGTGGGATAATTTCGTCCAGATGAAGCAGCTATACAGCCAGGCAGACGATGCGACACCCGCGTTACAAAACTTGATCGAGAAGCTGGCGAAGCAAACCAATGGAACGCCTCAATTCCGGTCAGAATTGAAAGACGTGGAAAGGGTGTTGGAAAAAATGGCGGGAGACTATATTGGCGATCCTTCTCATTTAACGGATCTTACCGCTGGAAGGATCGTGTACGATAACCTGGAAGACCTGTATCGTGCACTGGACGATATTCATATGGATGATCAACTGATTTATTTCAAAGACCGTTTTCTCAAACCTCAAGACAGTGGTTATCGAGATATACTAATAAATGTTGAGCTACCAAATGGTCATATTGGCGAATTGAGACTTGAAGTAGGACCCATGAACAAGGCGGCTGAGATTGAACACCAACTTTACGAAATAAGACGATCTTTTCCAAAACCTTTAAGTCCTGTCGACGAAGTAATATATGATGGCCTGGAGGAGCAAGGTCAGGAACTCTACACAGAGGCTTGGCAAGAGGTCATCGCAAATTTTGTCGGCAAATAAGAGGAGAATAATATGAAACTTCCTAGATATTTTCTTTTAGTAGGACGGCCAGCCAAAATCGATCGGATGGAAGATGGCCGCGTGGGAGCCTATGATTTCAATTTGCAGACCGGTGAATTCGAACTTAGACCAATGTTAATAGATCGATTAACAAAAGCCGACAATGAGGATGTAGAGACTGTATCGGCAGAAGAATTTCTTGCCAGAGTTGAAGAATTGCGCAAAGAGATCGCGGGAAGAAATCTCAGTAACCACCACGCCGAATAATACGATGGAGCTCCCTAGATATTTTCTTTTATCAGGACGGCCAGCAAAGATCGCCCGTACAGAAGATGGCCGTGTAGGAGCTTTTGGTTTCAATTTACAAACCGGCGAGTTCCAGCACAGTTCGGCGTTATACAATAGATTAATAAAGTCAGACAATGAGAATGTAGAGGAGGTATCGGAGGAAGAATTTCTTGCTAGGGTTGAAGAATTGCGCAAAGAGATCGCGGCGAAGAAATACGAGTAATTACCGCCGGAAGGATCGTGGGTAGCACCTCATTAAATCGTGGAGAGGCATTTCCCGGTCTGGTCGCGTGATGGGAGGTGGCTGGCATACACAGGAGTGGATGGTATCTACATTGTTCAAAATAATCCAAATGCGCCACCCAGTCGTCTGGTCCCCCTCGAAAGCCCGGAGCCGAGCCTTTCAGTCCCGCCACCGGTATATCAGGAGTACCGCTATACGGAATATTATCCTCCTATTGCCTCCTGGTCGCCGGATGGACAATGGCTGGTGTACCACGCGTATAGCCGTGATCTGGTGGCGCCTGATGCTGGAGCGTGGGCTGGACACTATTCCATCTTCAAGGTGAACGTAAATACTGGTGAAGCGACGAAGCTTATCGATGGTGGTTTCTCGCCCTTCTGGCACTGGCCCGCAGAAGAGCCATGATAAATGTCTGTGGCTACCTCCACCTCATCAGCCACCAACGCGCCACCGACTGACACGCCGTCAACTTCACCAACTGCATCACCTTCCGCTACAAACACCTCTGCCTCTCCATCTCCATAAGCGAATGTCTCAGGAATAATTTGCGCATGAAACCATCCGATATTTCCTCCGTCCAAAAACCTTTTTGCTTACTATTGCTTTTGGGGTTCTGCCTGATATTGGTTGGGCTGGCTTGTAGCGCAGGTACCCCAGCGGAGACCCGCGCTCCTGAGATATTTCCCGGTACCGATCTGGTATTTACGTCGAGCAAAGGGATCGGTTTTGTGAATGCTGACGGTTCCGATAGAAGTTCCCTGTCGATGACCACGAAAATGCCGTATGGCATGGAGAACCAGATTTGGCGACCGGTGATCACAGGAGATGATCGTGCATTGATCGTAAAGATCGGTGATAAATTTGAGCATGTCTATGCTCTCAAGGAATTAGTTCTGTGGAAGGCTGGGGAGTTACCGGTTCCCTGTCTGCAATGGCAGGCGCAGCAAATGGCGTATTTAAGTGCAAATCAACAGCAGATCTTTATTCAAACGAAACAAGGCACAGCTCGCTACAACTTGAGCAGTTGTGGAACAAATGATGCCCCAATAGAAACGTACGACGGTATCTTGGGCATTCCTTCCCCAGATCTTCAATATATTGCTTCTGTTGATGAGCTGGACGATCCCAGGCATAATCGTGCTGTCGTCGTCAGAGACATGGAGAGCGGCGAGACACAAGTTGTTGGTGAGGGAAATTACCCTGCCTGGTCGAGAGATAGCCAATGGCTTGCTTATACAGGTCCAGATGGAATCTACGCCTTCAATGTTGAAACCGATATACAGCCACGACGCGTCATTTTCTATCCAAATCTCTTTGACGAGCAATACCCTACTTATTTCGGTGCAGCGCCCTGGAGAATTCCTCCGGAGGTCTCATGGTCGCCGGATGGCAAATGGCTGGTCTATCATAAGTGGGTGGGAACAGACTACAACACTGGAATCGACCCCTCATCAAACACAATTTACAAGTTGGATATTGAAACCGGAGAAGAAACTGAGATCATTGACCACGGCATGTATCCCTCCTGGCGCTGGCCCGTGGAAGAGCCATGATAAATGCCTGCGGCGACCTCCACCCCATCAACCACCAACGTCCACGCCGACGCCCTGAGTATGAAGCGAAGATCAGAATCTAAAATAAGGAACAGGATATGAGTTTCTTAAAGAGAACACTTGCCTCCCCGGTTTTGTTCGTTCGTCTGGCAAGCATGTGTATCTTGCTGATGGGCATGGCTTTTTTATTCGCTTGCTCGTGGATCACAATTTCCGGTCCGCAGGGACAATGGGTGACTTCAGAGCCGTTTACTCCTCCAAGTTCCCTCCCACAGACTGATATTGTCTATCAGAGAGACGAGGAACTGGGGTTCGTCAATGCGGATGGCTTGGACGTAACTACAGTACCTTTCCGTATTCCCATGAAGACTTTGCTAAGTTACTGGGGGCTCCCCTTTATTACCGGGGATAATCAGACGCTGGTTGTTACCGACCATCCCTATCCGCCGATCGGGAACATCTATGTTGTACGTCCTGGGCAAGTCGCCGTGGACTGCGAGTGGTGGGGCATTGCACGCCTGGCGGCAGACGGACGCCATATCCTCCTGGAAACAAGTCAGGGCCAGGAAAAATATCTGCCGGAAGACTGTGGGACAGGGAACCCGCCCGAGAAGATCTACAAGGACATCTTCGGTCCTCTGTCTCCTGATGAGCGTCTTGCTGCAGAAGTGAGAGCGGGCAGCCAGCAGGGTACGGTCAGCCTCTTCATCCGTGACATCGAAACTGGGGAGGGGCGGGTTATCGGGGAGGGACGTTTTCCCGCCTGGTCACGTGACGGAGGGTGGCTGGCATATACGGGTCCCGACGGGATCTACGTCGTTCGAAACAGCCCGGACGCACAACCCCGGCGGTTGGTCGCTCTGGAAATCCTTCATCCGGAAATCGGGGGAAAAGTATATATAGATAACCCGTCTGTTTTGTATTATCCGACGATGGCTTCCTGGTCACCCGATGGAAAGTGGTTGGCTTATCATGAGTACCACTCAGACCCGGTCGACCCAAGCGCTCAATTTGCGGCGAAATACTATTCCATCGTCAAGGTCAATGTGGAGACCGGGGAAACGATCAAACTGCTGGATGGCGGCTTCTTTCCCTCCTGGCGCTGGCCCGCAGAAGAGCCGTGATAAATGCCTGCTGCTACATCCACCCCATCAACCACCAACGCGCCACCGACTGGCACGCCGATGCCCTGAGCCGAACAGAGTCTGGAATATGGAAAAAGTAATGGTTTCTTCAACACGGAAATTTGCCTACATTTTGATCGTTCTACTGGCGGGTATATTTCTCCTGCTGGTAATCCTGGCTGTCTCATGTAGCCGCTCTCTCAGCCAACAATTGCAGCCTTCTTATACCCCGAGGCCACTCCCTGATCATTTTCCGGCGACTGAGATTATCTATAGCAAGGCAACAGCGCTGGGTTTCGTAAATGCAGATGGTTCGGACGTAACTACGATCCCTTTTTCCCTTCCCTATACTGATTTCGTCAGTGTGTGGGCAAGTCCCATGATTACGGGCGACAATAAAATGCTTGTTGTAACAACAAGTACTGCATACCCAGGAGAGGCAGGAAAGATTCTTGTTGCGCGTGCAGGGGGGATCGTGGTAGATTGCAAGTGGGGAGGAATCGCGCGATTGGCGGCAGACAGACAGCATATCCTTGTAGAAACGGGTCAGGGCCAGGAAAAGTATTTACCCGAACATTGTGGAACGGGTAACCCGCCTGAGAAAGTGTACAGCGAGGTCGTCGGTGCTTTGTCTCCGGATGAAGAATATTCCGCGGAGGGTCGCTGGAACAAGGAAGACAGTAAATCCAGCATTATCATCCATAACCTCAAAACAGGGGAGGAAAAGCTGATTGGGGAAGGTGATTTTCCGGTCTGGTCGCATGATGGAAAGTGGCTGGCATATGCCGGGGTAGATGGGATTTACATCGTTCAAAACAGCGCGAATGCTGAACCCAGATGCCTGGTCCCTCTCGAAAGTCCGGAACCAAGCATTGCAGTCCCAGTGTATCGAGACTATCCCCCTGATCAATATTATCCTCCCATTGCTTCCTGGTCACCAGATGGACAATGGTTGGTATACCATGTGTACAGCAGCGATCCTGTGGATGCATATGCCGAGTATGCCGCTCAGCATTATTCCATCTTCAAGGTGAACGTAAATACTGGTGAAGCGACGAAGCTTATCGATGGTGGTTTCTCGCCCTTCTGGCGCTGGCCCGTGGAGACGCCATAATACAACAAAACCATGCACATTCTGATCATTTCAATATGCCTGCATCGATGAGCAAAATCTCCCTCGTTTGGATCATTGTCCTTGCGGGCACTTGTCTGATGTTGACGATCTCTGTCGTTGGCTGTGCGCACGAGCCCGATCCCTACCGTCCGGGCTCTGCGCAGAATGGCTTCCCCCCGACTGACATTGTATATGTCACCTTGGGATTAGGTTTTATCAATGCGGACGGCTCGGGAGCAACTTCACTTCCCTTCTGGATTCGATACACGGACTTTGTCAGTACCTGGCAAAGCCCGCTCATGACAAGCGACCGGAAGATAATCTTTGTCACGTATACTGCGGCTCCAGGTTATTATGGAAAGATATTCGCTGTGCAGGCTGGACAGGAGACTGTAGTCTGCGGGTGGGATGGCGTGATCCAAATCGCAGCCGATGGATCCTACATCCTTGTTGATATAGGAGGGACAATTCACAAGTATCTGCCCAGTGACTGTGGGACGGGAAATCCGCCTGAGAAAGTGTACAGCGGGGTTTCCGGCGCTCTTTCTCCGGATGAGCAGTACGTTGCCTATGCCAGAGAGGAAGCTATGGGGGTCAGTGAACCCAATCTCATCTTCCGCCACATCGCCACCGGGGAGGAAAGTATCGTCGGTGTTGGAAATTTCCCGGTTTGGTCGCGCGATGGAGAGTGGCTGGCATATACCGGGCCGGATGGGATCTACATCCTTCCAGGCAGCCCAAATACGGAACCCAGACGCCTGGTGCCTCTCGAAAGCAGTAATCCAGATGACCTCCCGGTATATCAGGCGCAAAAACCGGGTCAATATTACCCTCCCATTGCTTCCTGGTCACCGGATGGAAAATGGCTGGTATACCATGTATTTAGCAACAATCTCGTGGATGCCGACGCTGAAGATATGACTAAGAGCCTATCCGTAAAATGCCATTGAGAACAAAATATGAGCACAAGCGAACTTGATCAAGGCTATCCAGTTTTCATCCTTTTTACACCAGCGTGTGCGAAGGCTGCGGCGCTTACCCAGCCAACTGATGGTGCGCTCGACCACCCATCGGCGCGCTGGATAACGTTCTTCTTCAGGAATTGGCTGCTCTTCTTCAATTGGTTCATTCCTTCTGCGGCGGTGTTTGATATGAGGCTCGTATTGCCCTTCTGCAACCGCTTCATGGACATCGTCGAAGTCATAGCCTTTATCGGCACACAAATGCTGTTCGACTTCTTCCGGATCGGGGCGCTCGATGACGATCCCAGCCAACAAGTCGTCGGCCGACCACTTGTCATGTTCGTTGGCGCCGGTGATCCGCAGGGACAACGGAGCACCGTTTTCATCCACCAAAATGTGGATTTTGCTCCCAAATTTACTGCGATCGGTGGGGTTTTTCCCCGTTTGGGTGCCTCCCAGCGGTGCGGGACGAATGCCACTGTCAATGGATTGCCATTCCCATCCAATCCCAAGATGTTCGGCATAGAATTTCACCATCTCCAGCAACACTTGATCAAAGATGCCGGCTTTCTGCCAGGTCTGAAACCGCTCATGAATGACACTGCTGCATACACCAAACCAACTGCGCTGAATGGCTTTCCATTGACAACCCGTCCACAGCACATACCAGATCCCATTCAGCGCTGCGCGTGCGGGAGCCGGTGGACGACCCCGCTTGCCGGGCTCCGGCGGTTTTGGAAAGTAGGGCTCGATACGTTGCCACAACTCGTCAGGAACTTGAAAATAATCCACATTTTTCGGTTTAAGAATGGTATCCTTCATAGGGGCTCATCTCCGGTGCGATTGGTTTTTGGCGAAACAATCTTACACCAGATGCGCCCCTTCTTATTTTACGGATAGGTTCTAAGTATTATTCCATCTTCAAGGTCAATGTGAGCACCGGTGAAACTATAAAACTCCTTGATGGAGGCTTTTCTCCCTCCTGGCGCTGGCCCGTGCAGGAGCCTTGAGACACCCCACAAAAGGAAAGCTTTATCATGAAATTCATTCCCATTTTACTTCTGCTTGTTCTGCTACTCTCGATGTGGCTGCTGCCCACTGCCACGCCTGCGCTCGGCGTTGTCCTCATTGTGATTAGCCTGTCGCTCGCGTTCGTTTCCATTCTCATGAAACACAGAACCGCGCTCAGGCGCTGAGCCTGCTGCTAAATCAAGATCAAGACCAGGGTCAAACCCTCTGGGATGAAAAAACCATTACCGAACTGACCGAGGTGATGACCACCTCCCAGTGTATTCCGGTACTGGCTCTCCCGCCGGTGGACCTGGCCTCTACGACTAGCTCTTCCTAGTGCAGGCCGAGCATGTCGCCGCTTGAACAAATCCATCAACACTTACGCAGCCTGCGCATGCCCACCGCCGTGGAAATCGTGGGCGACCTGCTAACCACCGCCACCCGCGAAACCTGGCCGCTCGAAACCTTCCTGTCCGAACTGCTTGAACAGGAAGTCGAGGGGCGCAGCCAGCGCCGTATCGAACGCTTGCAAAAATCCTCCCACCTGCCCGCAGGCAAAACCCTGGCAGCGTTCGACCAGAAGAAACTGCCCTTGCGCCTGACCCGCCAACTGGCCCAACTCTGCAGCGGCGATTTTGTGACCCGCGCCGAAAACCTGCTCACACCTGCACCCACCGCAGGTGCGGTGTCTTCGGTTTACCGGGAGTAGGAAAGACCCACTTCGCTGCCGCTGTGGGACACCAACTGGTCCAGGCGGGACACAGTGTTCTCTTCACTCCCACCTTTCACCTGGTGGATGAATTGTTGCGAGCCAAACGTGACCTGCTGCTTGAGCGCGAACTGCGCCACCTCGACACCTATGAAGTCTTGATCCTCGACGATATCGGCTACGTCCAGCAATCCCGTGACGAGATGGAAGTACTCTTCACCCTGCTGGCCGAGCGTTACGAACGCCGAAGCGTCATCATTACGTCGAACCTGGTTTTTTCACAATGGGAACAGATCTTCAAAGACCCCATGACCACCGCCGCCGCCATCGACCGCGTTGTCCACCACAGCATCATCGTGGAATTTGGAAAGGAGATCCCCAGCCACCGAGCACAACAAGCCGCCAAACGCATCCAACAAGAACCCCCCCCCGAATATTTTTTTTCGGCGTGTGGAGGGCGGCGTGGGCTAGCTCCTGCCGCCCTCCACACGCCCCCACCCTGATGGGCATTTCTAATTGTCGCCATATCCACTTCTAATTGTCGTTGACAGCTGCAGGAGAAAATGATCGAAGCAGGAGAGAAGAGCTGGAGCAAGGTCAGGGCAGTATAGGACGGCGAGAGTTTGGAACTCTACTTCGACAATTAGGAGGTTCCATCTGAGGAACAATCGATCATTCCACCAAGTAGAAACAGCATACTATTAAAATAGAAATCCCGTCATTTCTGACGGGATATTCTGAAAAGAGCCCCTTGGGATTGTCCATCACTCCGGTCAAAAGCCAGGCTCAATTTCATACATCGCAGCCAAAATCGACAAGTGCGTGAAACAAAAAGACACCAATACCTAACAACAAAAAGCTTTCATTGACACTGAAAACTTTTTGCTGTATTATTTCAGTATGAGCGAAAACATTTGGAAAGCCCGTTGGACAAAAGACCAGATCAAAAGCATGGTCCTGGAACAATTCGAGTTCTTTTGGGCACTCGACACGGGAATTCCGCGAACTCAATTAGTACAGGTTGAACAGGCAAAAGATATACCTCATGCCGTAATTGTGTCAGGACTGCGCCGCGCAGGGAAATCCACCCTACTCGCCCAGATGGCTAATCGCCTGGGGGCAGATCAATTCTATTATGTCAACTTCGAGGATGACCGTTTTCTGGGTTTTGAAGCGGATGACGTCAATGATCTTTACCAGGTGCTCGTAGAGGTCTTTGGTGAACGCAAGATTTTCATTATCGATGAGGTCCAAAATATAGCAGGCTGGGAACACTTTGTCCGGCGGTTTATGGACATGGGTTTCAAGTTTTACATCACAGGTTCAAATGCCTCCCTGTTGAGCAAGGAACTTGGAACTCGTCTGACGGGCAGATATGTACCGATCGAGCTTTTTCCGTTTTCCTTCAAAGAGTATCTGGAATTTCGTGGAGAAGAAATCCCGGATCTCAACCGCATGACGACAATACACCATGCCCGCTTACAAAGTTCACTGCAGGCGTACCTGGAATCTGGCGGCGTTCCGGATGCGCTGAAGTATCCTGAACTTCCCCTGCTGCGGACCCTGTATGACGATGTCTTATACCGGGATATTGCGACACGTTATCGACTGGATGATGTTACTGCAATTCGCGAACTGGCGTTCTACCTGATCAGCAATCCAACCAGCTTGATCTCTTTCAACAAGCTGAAGGATCAGCTGCGACTGGGCAGTGTCAACACGATCAAGAATTACATCAGCTATATGGAAAACAGCTGGCTGGTGTTCACTTTGAATGTGTACGATTACTCGGTGAAGCGTCAGCAGATCGCGCCCAAAAAGATCTATTGCATCGATACCGGGCTTGTGAACAAAGTTGGTTTTGGCTTTTCTCCGAATACGGGCAAACTTCTGGAGAATTTAGTCTTCCTGACAATTCGGCGAACCACACCGGATATATACTATTTTTCATCTCCAAGTGGACACGAAGTAGATTTTTATCTGCCCGAATCGCGCCAGCTCATTCAGGTAACTCAAAACTTGAATAATGCTGGTACACGCGACCGGGAAGTGCGGGCATTACAGGATGCCATCCAGCTACTGAAACCGAAGAGTGCTCTTATTTTGACGGATGCAAACGGCAGCGATTTTGAGATTGACCGTATCCCGGTGAGCGTTCGTTCCGCTGCCGAGTGGATGCTAAATCCATAAATTCAACATGTGAATTTATCGATCAAACTACAGCCGGGCAAGCTGAGCTTGCAGCGCCGGCCTGCGCTTGTATTTTTCCTTTGTCTTTGCCAGATAGCTTTTCCATTCATCCATTTTCCCGAGCAGCTTGTAGGCTTGTTTCGCGCGTTTGAGCCAGGCGGCAGCGATCGGATAATTTTTGCTTTTGACCTCGGTCATTAATCGTTCGGCATGCTTCAAACTGACCCGAACAACCCATTCCGGGCGGTGGCGTATCACGCCGTCGGCGACCGTTTCGACAACGGGATACCAGACCTCACGTCCCTCGGCCACCTTTATGGCTTCATCCCATTCCTCTTCCAGCAGGAATACTTCAGCCAAAACTTGTTTGTCATACGATTTGCGCAGCTTTGCCATCACCTCTGGGCGCAGGCGTTTCCAACCGGATTCAGCCAATCGCTTGATCGTTTTGTAGGTTCCCAGGGTGGGGTGTTCCGGCAGGGCAGCCAGCCAGGCTGCCAGTGCCTGTTTTGTCCGCCCTTGGGCCTCTTCCACCGGACCCAGCCATTCGCCCAAACCTGCCTTCGGTCCCATCAGCTTCAGACCATGCTCGCCGACTTCAATCGCCTCAACCACCAGGCGTTTTTCCCTTAAGCGTTGCGCCACTTGCAGGGTCTCTTCGGCAGAGGTCAGATGCTTTTTGGCATACTTCACGGCATCTGCAACCTGTTTAAGATCGCATAATTTCAGGGCGTAACGCAAATGACGTTCTTCTCTCTTGCACAGGGCGAGGTATTCCTCGGTGCGGCCCTGCCGTTCGAGCACGTTCAACTTGGCTTCCGTCAGATCACCGAAGCCGGCTACACCCTGCCAATCCCATTCACTGGAGTCCAATTTATCTTCCTCATCCCAGTCTTCGTCTTCCTCCCAATCCTCCGCCTCATCATCTTCGTCGAATGTAGATTCTGCCCTCCGAAGCGGCGCCATCTCCTTGGAGATCTCATCCCAACCAAACTTGGCGGCCTGGACAGCGATGTACAGATTGCCTTCCATGCCGTAGTCGCCGGCATACCTGATCAGTTTCTCGAGCCTGCCGGTCAGTTTCGCTCGTTCGACCTGGCTGAGTTCGAGGCTCAAAATGGCTTCTGCCAGCGACGTGCCCAGATCACCCACATAGCCACCCAGCTCACCGTTCGAGTCATCGATGTACTCGATAGCTCGACTGGCTTCCTCCAGCAATACGAGCAGGATCTCGAGAGCTGTCTCGGCATCCCCGGCATCCAGGAACTTCACGGCTGATTGCTGCACTTCGCGCAGTTGATTTGCCAGGCCGCCCACATGCCAGTACGCCTCTGACATTCGCATACCGTCCAGGCTGTGCACGATCCCGATGATATGGCGGCGGTATACCTCAATATTCACCTTCTTGCGCCTCTTCCTGGATTTCGAGGGAACGGAGGTCAGGGCTTCGATCCGATCGCTCAGCTCGGGCTGTTCCTGTACCAGCCTGGTGAGAATCGCGACGAGGTCGTCGTGATCCAGATCCGTCAGGAGCTCTGCCGGCGCTTTGCGAGCAGCGAACGTTTTGGGGTGGTGCAAATAGGCGAGCAACAGGGCAACAATGTGCTTGCAGTAACCGCTGTATTCATAGAGACATGTGCAGGACGCGCCTGCGATACCCGCCTCGTCCAGCTCCACCTGCACCCGGTAATAAGGTGCATAGGTCCCAGCGCATTCACCGCTCAACAGCGTGCCTTGTATTGCGGTGTTCGATACCATGCCATCTTGATAGTATTCCTCGCCGCGTCGAAAGCTTTCCGGCGTTGCCCCGGCACGGATGATACTTTCTGTGATTCTAGGGAGTGCCATCTTTGTTTCGAATCCCTTTCAGGATTTGCCTATCTTGAAAGTCTTCAGGAAAGATCAGGATGATTATATGTCAATTTTTATACTCACCAAAAGCTGCTTTATCTTTGTGTTGTAGAGATGGAAATAGAAGAGCTTTAAAATAGAAATCCCGCCATTTCTGACGGGATATTCTGAAAAGCCCCTTGGCAATGACCTACTCTCCCGGGAGGTCGCCCTCCAAGTACCATCGGCGCTGACAGGCTTAACTACCGGGTTCGGGATGTTACCGGGTGTACCCCTGCCGCTCCAATCACCAAGGGACTATTTCACAAAATAGTCCTGAAATAGTAACTGAAAGATTGCTTGTGGAAGAGTAATAAGTTCTCCACATCACGGGATTCAGCCCTCGACCATTAGTACAACTTAGCTCAACATATTACTATGCTTACACTTGTTGCCTATATAGCAGGTGGTCTACCTGCGGTCTTACTCCATTAACTGGATTACAGGGATCTAATCTTGAGGC
>JAFGCG010000130.1 GCA_016932715.1 Anaerolineales bacterium | reverse complement strand
TGAACCGCGAAGGAACGAAGATCGCGAAGACTCTTCTTCCTTCGCGAAGAAAAGAAGCACTCTTTGCGCCCTTCGCGTCTTCGCGGTAAAAAACAAAGGCAGTGCGTAACATCAGTCCTTAAGTTTGGGGTAAATCATGTCCGGTGATTTGATATTTCATTCAAGAGCTAAAAGGCATTGTGAAAGCGTCCACATCCCCCAGCCGACCCAAAGCAGCGCAATAATTGCATACCACCACTTGAACTTCCAGAGTGTTTCCCTGATCTGCTCCCCGTGGAGCCCATCGAGCGGCCGCATCACCGGAAGTTTCTGAGCACTGGAGTTCGAGACTTCCTCCACAAACTGGTAAGACCGCACGGGCAGGATGGGCAGATGTAAAAAGACAAGCCATTTTGTGGAAATAGTTCCGCGTCCATCGGGCAGGAGGGTCTGTCCGTGGAACATGGTCCCGATGCCATCATACAGGAACGCGGTCCTTTGTATCCGTGCCAGAAACCAGCTGATTGGAATAGCAGCAAACAGGATGAGAAGACCTGGCAGTAATGGAATGCTGCCTATATCTCTTACGTACCAGCAGGCTGGATTCAAGGTGCGCGCGAGACTCGCCCACAACAAAAACATCAATATTGCCGCGGCGAAAAGAGCTCCGAAGATGACTCCCCCGAGGAGCATGGAGCCAACGTCACCGAACATGGCGTTGGTGACGGATTTCGGTTTCAGCATGTAACTGTCTTCTTTGTATGCCAGCTTCGCAAAGTCATCGAAAGAGAGATGATATTTCGTCTGCTTGCCGCGTGCAGTCAGGTCGCTCACCCAGGTCTGGTGATGTTTCCAGGCGGCTGCGATCGAACCAGGCTGCGGGGACTTATACAGTTTTTCCTCATCATCGTGAATGGGCTGGCTGAGGAAGTTGGTCGTGATCACACAGGTCCCATCAGTGAAGCGGGTATAGAACTTGAGACCCAACCCGAACGGCGCAACATAGGTATCGTATTCCCTGGAGACCAGAAGAAGATAGGACGCACTGGCGCTCAGGTCTTTTCCGATCCTTAAGACCTCCTTTGGCGCGGCTGCCAGTACACCCAGTGGACCGAGCGGCCCATTTGAAAATCCCAAAGCGCGAGCCGTTTCGACGAAGAAACACAACTCCTCGAAGTTCAATCCCTTGAGTTCGGCAATGCTGGCTCGATACTTGGACCTGACTCGATCCTGGATCTCTTTGTCTGTGGTTTGCTGGTATTCAGAAGCCATATCACCCTCGCTTCCACCGGTGTGTGATATATCTTTCCTAAGATTGCCGTAATTATATTTTGCTACCGGACAAAGTTCAAAATCCTCACCACGAAGGTCACAAAGGGGCACAAAGGCAAGTCTTAAGACTCTTCCTTCGTGATACTTCGTGCCCTTCCCCGGCACCTGCGCCCGGGACAGGTGTGTGGTAAAAAACGCATGGCGCCACAAAAATTGTCCGGTAGTGAAAATTATATTCAGAGACCTTTTGATGAGTAGCTTTGCTTGTGTGGGTAACTTGTTAGTTCTGAAAGGTTTTCCGGGAGATGGTCTATCCCGCCAAACTCCTTGACAACAATGGAAATGATCTTTGCTCTTACTTCAGGTCGAATATGAGGGTAGGTCATCTCGATCTCGCCGCTAATGCTCTCACAGTCATCCTCGATAAGGATATCTGGCAAGGCACGCTCTGCCACGTCTCGATATTCCTCCCCCTCCAGGCGAAATAACAATTGTCCCGCCGGAAAGCCATAACGGTGAAGTCCATCCCCTACCTGCTCGATTTCCTCCGAAGAGCGGCGTGAAGTGAGGTATACGATTTCAGCACCCGCATCACTCCAGGCCCGTATTTTCCCGGGAGCCTCCCCAATGGGAATGATACCGATGTAATCATGCCTTTCGCCCTCCCTGACTCTCTGAACGATCTCTTCCCTGGTAAGACCCAGCCAATTTGAATGGCTAAAGATCGTCCCTTCCGTGAAGACCATGATTTTCATCTGCGTTTCCTTCGGATGGGTACTTATTCGTTACGATCCAAAGCAGTGAAAAATGCCAGCAATTCCTGCATCGAATGGACGGTGACATGCAGCTCGCCCATACGCGTCTCATCCGACCTCGGGTTGAACCAGACGGCAAAGATACCAACTGCATTGGCGGCCTGAACATCCTTTTCGAAGCCATCGCCCACCATCAATGCCTCGGAGGCGGGGATGTGCAGGTCGCTCAGGATGTGACGATAGAACGCCTCGCCTTTCGACAGATGTGTATTCTTGAAGCAGTAAATGCGCGCGAAATACTTGTCGAGGCCGCCGCGCGCCAACGCCCCGCGGATCTGCCTCTCGTCAGAGATGGAGGCGCTGGTCGCCAGTACGATCCGCCGGTGGCTGGAATGGAGCCGCCTGAGCACGTCGGCGATACCGTCGACGACTTCGACGGTTGGCCACTCCACCATCGGCACGGTCGAGGCGGGATCGTCGTACATGACCGTATCGCCCCAGTCGAACAAGACAGTCCGGTAACGAAGCGTTTTTTCTGCCATGGTTCGATGGCTCTTAGTCATCCGCGATTGCAAGCGCTTGTTGCGCAGCAGGCGTCGATACCAGCAAAAGAATGATCATGATCACGGCCGAGGAAAGACACCACATACACGTTGCGCCAATGACAAACGGTTCCAGGAACGTCAAATACGCTGAAAATAGTACGCCAAATATACACATTCCCCACACGGCCAGTACCGCCAGTTTTTTGAAGGCAGCCGGACCGAACTGCCAGACTGCCCAGGCCGCAAGAATCGCAATGTTCCCCATAAAACCAAACAGGGCAACAGATAAAATGCCAAACAGCATCGAGTATTTGCTGTCTTGAACAGTTGTACAGCCGGGCATCAATGGACCGCACATTACTTTACGGCCCGTTGATTCGACAAACGACAGGTAACCAGATACAGCCAGTCCACCGATGATCGAAATGGGGATCGCCCACTTATACCAGTCGGTGATCAGAGGATGTGATGACTTTCCTCGTACATACAGAAACGAGATGATAATATCAAAAACAAAAACGACAAACGTGACCGCGGCAAAAACAATTGCGTCGCCGCCCGTTCTCAGCAAATCCAGAGCCCCCGGGATGCCAAGAAGGGCAAAGAGAGGAAGCAGCCAGGCAAACCAGCCTTTATCCGTCCGGATGGGGGTATTCCTGAGAGCCAGTGTCAATGAAGTAAACCAAGTAATGATCAGGGCGATCAGGACGATCACAGCCAATGTGTTTTCTATGGGGGCTTGCATGAATTTATCTATCATAATGACCTGTTTCGATGCACCTTAATGGGATTTGCCTGTTGAAAGGCAAAGCGATTATAAGCCTTGGGGACATTCCAGCGCGGCAGAACTTATCCACTCTTAATGAAGCTTAGACTCCAAAGATGGGGAGAAACCTGTTTCATTCCTTATACGCCACGACTCCAAAGGCGCGTGGGGCGCGCCTCACCCGCTTGAAACCAGCCTCCTGCAGGCGACGGATCACACCGGCTGTGACCCTTGCACCGGTCTTGCTTTCCGGATCGCCGATATAGTGAAAGATCCGTCCATTGTGTTTTAGCACGCGGAACGCCTGCTGATAAAACGCCAGGGAATACAGGTCGCCAGCCAGGCTGAACATGGGAGGGTCATGGATGATCGTCGAGAAAGACTCGGCCTCGAATTTTTCGATCTCGTTGAACGCATCTCCGATGAGCTGTGTGATTTTCGGGTTCTCGAACAAAGCCCGCGACCAGGGATTCAGCCGCGCGATCGCCTGGGCGGTCGGGTCGATCTCGATGGTCACGACACGTCTGGCTGTCTTTGCCGCTGCGATGGCGGTATAGCCGAGGCCCGTCGTGGTATCCAGCACATCTCCCCTGATGGGCGCAAGCGCCTTGATCTTGTCCAGCGTATCCTGGTGCGGGTTCGTGTCTTTGATCCGGTGCATGGGGATGCCGGAGACCAGCATGGTCGGGGCAGAGGCGGTTGGCATCAACCCGTAGACTCGGCCCGAAAATTCAGAAAAGCCCTTGATGGCTTGGGCAGCATTGCCCTCCACGGCATAGCAGGCGATTTCATTGCCGCTGATCTCCTCCAGGCTTTTCCAATCCAGGCTCTCCCCTGCAGGCAACAGGACACATTCTGGCTGCAGCCGGACCTCGCTCTCGGTCAGATTTAAGTCAAGAGATACATTCACGACGGGCTGACCGCTTTTTCGAGCCTCGAGGATCTGTCTTGCCTGCAGGTAGGATAAAACAACCATATCGTTTCTTGCCACGGATGAACGCAGATCAACATGGATCTTTATCAGTGTTCATCTGTGGTTAATTTCTACATCGTTCCCAGGCCGCGCGCCATCATCGCCGCGGAGAAAATAATAATGGCAATGGCAAGCGTTTCCAGACGCAGGATCAGTTTGATGCGTCTCACATCCTGGTCTGAGAGTTCAGGGACCTGGTTCCGGGCGGTGAGCTTGCGCCAGGAAAGGAATCGCAGGGTCGGGTAGATGGAGAGCAGGCCCGCCAGTCCAAAGCCAATCATCTTGGTCCAGAAGAACCAGTTTTGGGCGTAGAAAGCCGCGCCCTTTTCGAAGTAGAACACGCGCAGGAGTCCGACGATCACGAGCACCCCTGCGGAGATCCCATAGATGATATCCATGATCTGAATTCGGCGTGCTTCCGCCAGCGATAGTTCCTTACGAAAAGTGATGTGCTCGTAGACGATCGCACCGGTCAACGCAAATGCCGCTAAATGGTGTAGAAAAGCCATGCTCGCGCTGGTCCACAGGACTGCCTCGCTTATCATGTCTGCCTCCTCCGAGTAATCTAAGATTGCCTCGATTGTACTAAAAAACCTTACAATTCGCTGAATCACGAAAAATAGTGTCAGTTGTCAATTGCATGGAAAACAAAAATTGGGTAAGATAATATATGCCATGATACCGATTCTGGCATTCATCCTTCGTGACATCCTGTTGTCTAGGAGTCAGCCAGCCTGACAGGTGCCCGTTTACCTGTCAGGCTTTTTTTATCTTCACGGCGAACCGCCGCAGGCGTCCTGGAGCATCCCGGCGGGTCGCCCCCTACACAAGGAGAAAAAATGCAGACACCCTGGGAGTATCGTTACGCCCATCGGATGCAAAAAATGGGGAGTTCGGTCATCCGCGAACTGCTAAAACTGACCGAACAGCCGGACATCATCTCGTTCGCAGGCGGGTTACCGGCGCCGGATGTCTTTCCGATCAAGCAATTCCGTGAAGCCTGCAACTACGTGCTCGAGAACTGCGGCCCACAGGCGCTGCAATACAGCACGACGGAAGGTTACAGACCCTTGCGCGAAATGATCGCGCAGCGCACTGCCCGCTACAGTGTGGAGGTCACACCAGATAACATCCTGATCACCTCCGGCTCCCAGCAGGCGCTGGATTTCATTGGACGGCTATTCCTCAACCGCGGCGATTACATCGTGGTCGAATCGCCGACCTATCTCGGAGCGCTGCAAGCCTGGAACGCTTACGGGGCGCAGTACATCCCTGTCCGGGCGGACGAGGACGGCATGATCGTGGATGAGCTGGAAGCGGCGCTGCGCATCGGGCCGAAGTTCATTTACATCCTCCCGAACTTTCAGAACCCGAGTGGGTACACCCTCAGCCTGGAGCGCCGCCAGAAACTGGTGGAGATCGCGGATAAGTACGGTGTGCCGATCATCGAGGATGATCCCTACGGCCAGCTGCGCTACGAGGGCGAACACATCCCTTCCGTGGTCGCGCTGGACAGCGAATATCGCGGTCCCAACGGCGGGCATTACACCGGCAACGTGATTTACCTGAGCACGTTCTCGAAGCTGCTTGCGCCGGGTCTGCGCCTGGCGTGGGTGATCGCACCGCCGGAGGTAATCCGCAAGCTGGTGATGACCAAACAAGCAGCAGACCTGCATACCTCTTCCTTCAATCAGTATGTGGCCTATCAGGTAGGGAAAGACGGCTTCCTGGATGAGCACGTCAAAGTGATCCGCGCCACCTACAAGGAACGCCGCGACGTGATGTTCGAAATGATGGAGGAGATGTTCCCGCAGGGAGTCAGCTGGAGCAAGCCGAAAGGCGGCATGTTCCTGTGGGGCGTCCTGCCGGAAAGCATGGATGCCGCCGAAGTGCTCAAGCGCGCCATCGAAAAGAAGGTCGCGTTTGTGCCCGGCGAAGCCTTTCATCCCTGCGGCGGAGGCAGGAATACGATGCGGATCAACTTCTCGTATTCATCGCCCGAGAATATACGCGCAGGCATCACTCGTCTGGGTGCCACACTGAAAGAAACGATTGGGTAAGGACGGGGCTTGCCCCTGTCCAGGGCGACCGCGAGGATCGCCCCAACGAAATCATTCTTCCACATATGGAATATATTCTGCCCGCGCGATGCCCTGCCTGATGGCGGTCTCTGCCACGGCACGCGCCACCTCGAGATGCACCTTCTTGTCCAGGGGATGGGGCATCAGTTCCCCACTGGGCGTCATGCGCACGAGGACATTCACCGCGGCGATCAGCATCTCGTGTGTGATGCGCGGGGCGCGCGCATCCACGGCGCCGCGGAAGATGCCGGGAAATCCCATCACATTGTTCACGGACTTGCCGTCCGCCGCGAAAGCCGCGCCGTGCTCGAGTGCCAGGTCCGGATCGATTTCCGCCTCCGGATTGGAAAGGGCAAGGATGACCTGTCCCTTGCGCACCATCTCCGGCTTGATGAGTCCCGGTACGCCCGTTGTGGCAACGACAATTTCACACTCAGACATAATCTCTTTCAGGCTGGAGCGTTTCCCGCCATCCCGCTCGAAGCGCCCCAACGCTTCTTCGTTCAGATCCGCGCCCAGAACCGGGTTGCCGGTGAGACCCATCAGCATTTTTGCGATGGCGTTCCCGGCCGCGCCCAGGCCGATCTGACCGATCACGACCTTGCCAATGTCCACGCCTGCGCGCCTGGCAATGACCCTCAATGCCGCGGTGCTGACGACGGCGGTCCCGTGCTGGTCATCATGCAGCACGGGGATATCGAGCATGGCTTGCAGCCGCTGCTCGATCTCGAAACAGCGCGGCGCCGAAATATCCTCCAGCTGGATGGCTGAGAAGGTCGGTGCGATGGTCGCGACCGCCTGGATGATTTGCTCGGTATCTTTTGTGTTTAGCAAAATCGGCACGCCGGAAAGACCGACGAGCGTTTCCATCAGCATGGCTTTGCCTTCCATGACAGGCATACCCGCCAGCGGACCGATATCACCCAACCCCAAGACGGCGGTGCCATCTGTGACGATGGCAACCATGTGGCTGATGCTCGTATACAGCTGCGCCAGTTCGGGATCATCTGCAATTCTGAGGCAGACCTCCGCTACGCCGGGTGTATACACGCGCCGCAGCGTGGCAACTGAATCGATCGGGAAACGCGAACGAATGGCGATCTTCCCTTTGCGATGCAACTGCAGGACTTCGTCGCGGACCTCGAGGATATGCGTGCCGGCATTGGTGCGCATGGTTTCGATCACGTGATCCATGTGCTCCGCGTCTTCGGCATAGACCGTGATATCGCGCACCACCGACTGGGCAGTTTCCGTCAGCATCTCGATGCTGCCGACGCTCGCGCCCATGTTGGAGATTGCCGCAAGCAAACGCGCCAGTGTGCCGGTTTCATGTACATTGCGGACACGCACCGTCCGCATGAGTCTGCTTTCCCATGCCATAATTTAATCCTTTCCTGTTCCTCATGGACTACCCCCTGATGCCTGATTTATTCGATCGCCTTGATCACAGAGTTTAACTCATCGAAGGACCTGATGGTTGCGCAATCGGGATCGGGGAAGACCCCGCGCGGGTCGTAGAGGACAGGCCGCAGTCCCGCGCGCCGCGCCCCGACCACATCTGCATAGTAATTGTCGCCTACGTAGATCACATCCTGCGGCGATAAATTCATGCGCCGCAGGGCATGTTCGAAAACTCCCGGCTCAGGCTTGAACGTATTGACTTCCCCAGCGGCGAGAGAAAATTCGAAAAATCCATCAATGCCGTGTTCCTGCAGAAGGTCCTGGAAAGGCTTGTCGCGGTTCGAGATGACGCCGAGGATGTAGCCCGCCTCTTTCAACTTCGGCAGAACCCTGCGCACATCCTCGGGCACGATGCTTTCAGGCTTGTAGAACTCGCCCATGTGCCTGGAGACATCCGGCGCGAACTCCACCGCCCACTCGGGAGCCGCGCCCAGCGCCACGAGCCGGCGCTGGCTGTATTGGATCCAGAAATTTTCTGTATCTTCTGAATGCGCCAGCAGGTCATCACGCAGGTCGACCGAACTTGCCCAGTAAAGATGTTCCCAGCGCATGGCGCGCAGGCGCGCTGCCTCGTCCACTGGCAGACCCAGTGTCATAACATAATCGCTAAAAACATCCGCGCCCGAAGGCACGCTGTGCCTGAGCGTACCGTCGAGATCAAAAAAGATGGCTTTCAGCCCGTTGGAAGAAATCATATCGCTATGTTATTGTGAATATAATGACCTTGTCAAGTCATTTATTGTCAGTGCAAGCCCCGCGCTGAGCGGAGGGCACAGCCCGAAGACGAAGCGGCGGCGAAGCAATCCCTTGTTCAATAGGAGGAACGTATGGGTAAACTCAGCGGCAAAGTTGCCATCATCACCGGCGGGACCTCCGGGATCGGGAAGGCGACGGCTCTCCTGTTTGCCGAGGAAGGCGCGGACGTCGTCATCACGGGCCGCCGCGCGGACCTGGGTCAGCGCGTGGAAAACGGGATCAGGGAACGGGGCGCGCGCGGCGTCTTCGTCGCAGCCGATCACACCCAAGCCGAGGGTTGTTCCCGCGTCATCGAGCGGACTCTCGCCGAATTCGGCCGCCTCGACATCCTGTTCAACAACGCGGGCATCGTCACTGGCGGCACCGCCGAGACCACCTCCGAGGAAGTCTGGAACGAAACGCTCGCCATCAACGTGACCGCGGTCTGGCGCATGAGCAAGCTGGTCCTCCCGCACATGCGCGAACAGGGCAAGGGTGTGATCGTCAACAACGGATCGGACTGGTCGGTGGTGGCAGGCAAGGATGCGTTCCCCTACGTGATGAGCAAGGGCGCGGTCGCGCTGATGACAAAAGCCATGGCGCTCGATTACGCCCGCGCGAACATCCGCGTCAACGCGGTCTGTCCCGGCGATACGTTCGTGGAGCGCTGGCTCGAAAAAGGCTACTTCGAAGGCTCCGACCCGGTGACCGTCGCAGAAACCATGAATGCAGCCAGTACGTATATACCCATGGGGCGCTTCGGCAGACCCGAAGAGATCGCCCAAGCCGTGTTGTTCCTCGCTTCAGATGACTCCTCGTTTGTGACAGGTCACCTGCTGCTGGTAGATGGAGGCAATACGGCGCAGTGATCAGTGAACAGTATTCAGTGAACGGGAGTGTCTAATGTCGAGGAGATGTAAGATATGTCTCCCTGAGCAAAGCGAAGGGTCTCCCGAGAAATTGAGCCTATTGGGCTCAATTTCTCGGGGATTCTTCACTCCCTACGGTCGTTCAGAATGACATGATCTGTTTGATGTTAGATACTCTCCAGTGAACAGTGTTCAGTAGTGAAGTCGGGAGGCGTGCTATACTTTATTTATCTACAGCGGCAATGCAGACCAAATTGATATTGCCCTATCCAATGAACGCCAGGGATTTCAGACATGACCGCACCTACCCATACCCAGTCCACGCTTGCTCCCGTTCAGCAGACTGAGCGCATCCAGCTCGTCGACATTCTGCGGGGTTTTGCATTGTTCGGCATCCTGCTCGTCAACATGATGCTGTTCACCCGTCCGGTCCAATCCATTATTCTGCCCATGGACCCTGCCACTCCCTGGTATGACTATGCTGCCGAGTGGCTGGTCCATTTTCTGGGTGAGAGTAAATTCTATTCGCTGTTCTCGCTTCTCTTCGGCCTGGGACTAACCCTGCTCATGGAGCGGATCGAAGCGCGCGGCGGGCGTTTCGTTCCGCTCTATCTGCGGCGCCTGCTTGTTCTGCTCGGGATCGGAGTGGTGCATGCGGTTCTGATCTGGGTGGGCGACATCCTGATCGTCTATGCAATATTTGGATTGCTGCTCCTGCTCTTTCGCAAGGCGAAACCGCGTACGCTGCTCATCTGGGTAGTGATCTTGGTAGCGATCCCTCTTTTGTTCCAGGCCGCCGCGACCGGACTCGTCGAAATGGGGCGTGCGATGCCCGAGGGCGCGCAACAAATCGACCAGACCTTCGAGGAGGTGGAAGCCAACTACCGCGCCGATGCAGAGCGTGCCTCCCAGGCATACGCAAATGGGGACTTTGGCGAAATTACCCGTCAGCGCGTGTACGATTACCTGAATTTTATGTTGGTTGGCAGTTTGTACACCCTGGGGTTCAACGTGCTTGCCATGTTCCTGCTCGGAGTCTATTTCGGAAAGCGGCAGATCTTTCGGGAGCTGGAATCCAACCGGTCCTTGTTCCGCAAGCTGCTGATCTGGGGACTGATCGTCGGCATAATTGGCAATGCGATTTACGCCACAGTGATCATGCCGATCTCACGCTTCGAACCCTCGTGGTCCTTCCTGCTCGCTACCATTTCGCAGGGGATCGGCGCGCCGATGCTCTGCCTGGCATATGTCTCAGCCATTGCCTTATTGACCGGTATTCCCGCCTGGAATCAACGTTTAAAGGTTCTGGCTCCCGTCGGACAAATGGCGTTGACCAATTACCTCTCGCAATCCATCCTCTGTACCCTGATCTTCTACGGGTATGGGCTGGGGCTGTTCGGCACGATCGGCGCTGCTCAGGGCATCGCGCTGACCTTTGTGATCTACCTGATCCAGATCCCCATCAGTCACTGGTGGATGAAACGCTTCCGCTACGGACCGGCCGAGTGGCTCTGGCGCTCGTTGACCTATGGGCACGCCCAGCCGATGAGGAGATAAAGACTATTCCTGCCGTTTGTGTTGCAGATAAAAGCACAGCTTCATGAATGACATATGACACATGAAACTAAAAGGGGACGGGTATACTATTGCACAACAAAATCAAACGACTACAGAGATAAAGGATACAGATGAGAAAAGCGACCCGAATCATTGCAGCGTCGCTCGGCCTCTTTGCCGGGTTTGGCGGCCTAGAACATGGATACTTTGAAATCCTGCAAGGGAATGTGCGGCCGGAGAACATTATGATCGCGTCCATGGGAGCGCCCTGTGTGCCGGAAGAGATCTGGCACCTCTGCGAACCAGCGATGACGATCCTTCCCAGCTTCCTGATTACCGGCATTATCTCCATGGTGCTTGGACTGATCACAATGGTATGGTCCGCGGCTTTTGTTCAACGAAAGCATGGAGGCACGATCCTGGCTTTATTATCGCTGGGCTTGCTGTTGTTCGGAGGCGGTATCTTCCCACCGGTGATCGGCATTGCCGGCGGTCTGGTAGGAACGAAGATCAATACGCCGGTGAAAAAGCATGCGGGTCCTGTTTGGAAGGCTCTGGCAGCACTGTGGCCGTGGGCGCTCATCCTTTACTTTATATTTCTATTTAGCCAGTTCGTGATCGGCTATTTCTTCAACGAATGGCTGATGGAAAAGGGAGCGGCAGCCATTCCCGGCTTGATCCTGGGACTGCTGGTAATTTCCATCCTGGCGGGCTATGGGCATGACCTTCAGGAACAGGCACAATGAACAATATTCCTGCCATTCCCGACTCTCACATGGACCTGCTGCAGCAGCCGATCGTTGTGGTTCTGGCAACACTTATGCCGGACGGACAACCGCAGGTAACTGCGTCTGGTGTTTGTATGACGGCTCATACCTGCGCCTCTTCACCTGGCGTGGGACTCAAAAGGAAAGAAATCTGCGCGATCGTCCGCAGGCAACGATCCTGGTGATCGACCCGCAGAATCCCTATCGCTATCTCGAGATCCGAGGGACAGTCGAAGAAGTCACTCCGGAAGGCGCTGAAGAGCTGGCCGATCAGCTCACACAGCGGTATGTTAATCAGCCGACCTTCTTCGGACACGTGGAACCGAACGAGAAACGCCAGGAAATGCATTTGGTCGCGTGTAAAATCAACCCGACCCGCGTGGTGACATACGGCTGACTACAGTCCAACGAATGACCCTTCGAACTCCTGATACGCTTCACCAGCTGACTCGGGTTTATAACAGAAAGTGATAATGTCTTATAGAATAAAGTATCTTGCTCTCGCGCTATTGCTGTCCATTCTTCTATCGTCCTGCACAGGCGCTTCACAGCCGACAAATGAGCCCTCTCCTCTTCCTCCCATCCCCACCTCGACCCCATCTCAGACCATATTCCACCTCGACAGGTCCGCTCTTGCCTATGGCATTTTTGAAACAGAGGCCACTTCGCTCACCATAGTTGTTTCCAATACCGCACCCGGACAATTCAAGGATTTTACAGATATTTCCATCGAGGATGCATCGGGTGTCACAACCTACGAAGTACAGTCCGGTGAATCCACGATAGTCCATGCCATGCCTGCAGGGAAAAAACGCGTAACAGTAACATCCGGCCTGCAAACCAAATTCAGGAATAGAATAACAGGCGTATTCATAAATAAAATTACTTTCAACGAACCGGCTGTCCGGATCGCACAGGAGGGCAAACGCATCCTGGTCTATGGGGATTCCCTCGCGGTCGGCGGCAATGTGGATGATGTCTCTGCGGAAGCCTGGCCCGTCCTGCTGCGAAAACATTTTTCGGTCAGTGTAGATGCCTATGGATATAGAACGTTATATGACGATGCATCCACTGTCGAGGCAAGGTCTGAGTTCGCCGCAAGAATTGCGTCACGGGGGCCGGATCGTATCTGGCTGGCAATCGGAGCGAATGATTACGCGTTCGAACAATGGTCAGCGCAGCAGTTTGGTCAGACATATGCAGCGACCCTGGATGCCATTCATTCATCCAACTCCCAGGCGCTCCTGTTTGCGCAGTCTCCGATCCTGCGAGCTGACGAAAGTCCCAATGTATTTGGCGATACCCTGGAGAAGTACCGGCAGCAAATTGCCACTGCATGCCTGGCAAGACCAGCCTGGTGCAGATTTGTAAATGGCACAAATCCGGCCTTTCCCCGGCCGGACGAATTGGATCAGGATGGCATTCATCTGACAACAAAAAGCAGTGCAAAATATGCCGAGGCTGTTCTCAATATCATCGGCAAATAAAAGAAAAGGAATACGATGCAGCCACATCACATCCAAACCATCCGGAACGTCAGGGAATATTTCGAACGCGACCCGGAGGTGCTGGCGCTGCTCTTGAGCGGATCCATTGCCCATGGGTTCGAAAGCCCAGCCTCCGATGTCGACGTCATGATCTTCCTCTCCGAGGAGGACCATCAGAAGCGTTTCCAAACGGGCCAGCTCACTTTCTTCACTACGGACCTGTGCACCTACGAGGGCGGGTACGTGGATGGAAAATATATCAGCCTGGATTTCGTGAAGCAGGTCGCGAAAAAAGGGAGTGAACCGGCGCGGTTCGCCTTCGAAGGCAGCCAGATCCTGTTCAGCAAAATAGATGGCTTCGAGCAGGAGATTCGCAGGGTTGCCGAATACCCCAGCGCGGAGAAAGCGGAACGGATCCAACGCTTCCGCGCCCAGCTCGAAGCCTGGCACTGGTACTGCGGCGAAGCATTGAAGAGAGGCAATCAATACCTGCTTGGAACAGCCGTCAGCAAGTTGATCCTGTTCGGCGGGCGGTTGATCCTGGCTCACAATGAAATGTTGTATCCGTATCACAAATGGTTCCTCAACGTCCTGGAACAGGCAAAAGACAAACCCGCAGATTTCATGGCTTGCCTCCAAGCACTGGCAGAATCGCCAACCGGTGAAAATATCGAAGCGTTTTATGAGAAGGTCAAGACCTTCCAGCCGTGGAACGAGAATCCGTACGGCTGGGGCGCGCAGTTTATGCTCGACAGCGAGTTGAACTGGCTGGATGGCAAAACACCGGTAGATGATTTGTAAAAGGAGCACAGGAAATGTTCGATCAGCTGGAAGAAATCAATTCTCGTCCGAAACCTTTTGAGTTCTATACTGTCAGCGAGTTGTGGACAGACGAATATACGTCAAAGCAAATGCTTTCATTTCATCTGAACGGTGAAATCGATGTTTCAAGCAGAAAGTTTTCTTTTATTGACAGGTCGGTAAATTGGATCGTCTCTGAGTTCGATATTCATGCGGGCAAATCAGTCGCCGATTTTGGATGCGGACCCGGACTATACACGCAAAGACTCGCCAGAACGAGCGCCGCCACCACTGGCATCGATTTCTCGAAAAACTCCCTGGAATATGCCAGAAACAAAGCCAGAGATGAAAAATTGAACATCAAGTATGTGAATCAGAATTACCTGGAGTTCAATTCGGATCATAAA
Organism: Anaerolineales bacterium; assembly: GCA_016932715.1. GTDB lineage: Bacteria > Chloroflexota > Anaerolineae > Anaerolineales > Villigracilaceae > Defluviilinea. The sequence goes on along the minus strand of JAFGCG010000130.1, from coordinate 97 downwards.
TACGATTTAATTATTATCAGTACTTCACGAAAGCGGAAAACAAGGTTGAAGTTGAGTAACCTCAGTCGTGCCGGACAAACGTTCAATCGCACGACTG
>JAFGCG010000129.1 GCA_016932715.1 Anaerolineales bacterium | reverse complement strand
CCGTTTTTTCACGGAGGAATCCGTGTCAGCCGTGCGATCCGTGTACAAAACGGGCTTTTTGTCAAGCGATAATGAGAAGACCATAGAGCCACAAAGGCTTGAGAAAGAGGGCAAAATCTGTGTAAATCCGTGCAATCTGTGGCTGAATCTTGCCTGGCGGAGTGGGTCGACGCAATCTCAATGGAATTTCAAAACACTCTCTTAGAGGAATGCCCTTTTTGAAGGCTAAGAATGGACAAGTGTGATCGGAAATAAAATGCTCGCCATCAGAGTGAGGGGGGCACCCTGACGACGAGCAAGGATATTTTACACCCTTCCATCATTTATGTCTACTTCATCACAAGCAGGGCGAATATTCTTCTTAGAAGTAGCCCAAATTATAGAGGCCAATGAACAGCCAGGCGGGAATACATAACAGGAGAAATAACCCTGACAGGATACCGCCAGCGGCAAAGCAGATCCAGGCTAAAAACGCAAGAATGGCGACGATCACACCTCTCCAAACCAATTCAAATGTTCTCATGCGGCTACTGTACAACCAAACCGCCGAAGCCAAAATGGGGATTATCCCCTAGTGAATAGAAGATTTGCCTAATCGAAAGAATATCGATCTTACATTCGGTCACGCCTTCAGGCTGCAGGAGTTTATTCGAGCCTGATCTCCCCGTCGAATTTGACATTCAGTTTTAGTCCGGCGATTTCCAGTGTCATGGTTGCAGGGAATGTCTCGTTGCCCGCGATGGCGCCCTCCGCGACCGCCTTATCGACCGCCTGCTCGATGGCGCGCTGGGAGTTGATCCCGACGATTTTCAGGAACTTGCGGATACTGATGTTGAACGTTTCTTCGTTCATGGTGTCCTCCGGTCTTCTTTTGGGACAAGCATACAGGAAAAATCCTGCCGATGCAAGCCCTCGTCCTCCGTCCTCTCCCCTCTTTCTTCTCCCCTCTTTCTTCTTTCTTTTCTCCTCGTGACCCTGCAACCCTATAATGCTATGCATAAAATTTCTCTGGGCCGTATTTGGGAAGGCCGGGGAGGGGCATTGACTTCTTTCTTCCCATCAGTACAATGGTAGTGGAACGATGAGGCTCCACCGATCAAAAACAACTGAAGAGGAGAATGTCAATGAATACGACGAGACTGGCATTTCGACGTGCATTTATTTCGTGTTTAAGTCTACTGGCATTGCTCTCGGGGGTGATGGCGCCCACGCCTGCATTTGCCTCTCATACTGCCGACCCGACCAGTGTGACCATCGCCGGTTCACTCCAGTCCGAGCTGGGATGCGCGGGGGATTGGGATCCGGCCTGCGCCGCGGCGCATCTCACCTACGATGCCGATGATGGGGTCTGGCAGGGCGTATGGACGGTGCCCGCCGGAAGTTATGAATACAAAGCCGCTCTCAACGACAGCTGGGATGAGAACTACGGCGCGAATGCCCAGCCCAACGGGGCGAACATCCCACTGAACCTGGGCGCGGATGCCTCGGTTAAGTTCTACTACGACCACAAATCTCACTGGGTGACCGAAAACCAGACCTCTGTCATTGCTGTCGCTCCGGGCAGCTTCCAGTCTGAGCTGGGCTGTCCCGGCGATTGGCAGCCGGATTGTCTGCGCTCGTGGCTGCAGGACCCCGACGGGGATGGGATCTATTCCTTCGTCACCGCGCAGCTGCCGGCTGGGGACTACGAAGCGAAGGTCGCCCTCGACGAAAGCTGGGATCTGAACTACGGTCAGGGCGGGACGCCGGGCGGCGCGAACATCCCGTTCAACGTCCCGGCTGACAACGCGGAAGTGACGTTCGAATACGACGCCGCGACGCATGTGCTGACCGTCACATCAGCGGGCGGCGGCATTGGCTTGGATAACGACGTCGCCTGGGATGGACTGCGCCACGATTCGCGCGATCTGCTCTATCGCACGCCGGGCGGGGCAGTGCCCGCGGGCACGCAGGTCCTGATCCGCTTCCGGACGTTCCACAACGACGTCAGCCGCGTGACACTGCGCCTCTACGACGTGAACGCCAATGGACAGCGTATCGTCCAGATGACGCGCGCAGCAGAAGATGTCTCCTGTTATCAGGAGGATCTGGCATCCTTCACCTGTGACTTCTGGCAGGCAGCAATCGAGGAAGCCGATCCGAACAACCTGTGGTATCGCTTCATCGTGACTGATGGTACCGATACCGATTACTACGCCGATAACACGCCCGCGCTGGATGGCGGCCTGGGCGGCGTCAGTGACGATATCGTCGATACCAGTTACGCGCTGATGTACTATGACCCCGCGTTCGAAGCGCCGGACTGGGCGGAGAGCGCCAGCATCTACCAGATCTTCCCCGATCGCTTCCGCAACGGGCGCTGGAATAACGATCCCCGCACCGGCGATGTGCGCTACGACGATCCTGTCCTCCGGCTTTTCTGGGGAACCAGTCCCGAGGGCTTTTGCCGCAACTACGCGGATGCAGACACCAATTGTCCGTGGCGGTTCGATCCTACGCCTCCCGATTGGAGCCCGGACAAGGAAGGTCCGCGCGGCCGCGATTACTTTGGCGGCGATCTCAAAGGTGTGGACCAAAAGCTGGACTACCTGCGCGCGCTCGGCGTCAATACCATCTACTTCAACCCGATCTTCGACGCGGGCTCGAACCACTCCTACGACACGCAGGATTACTACAAGGTCGATCCATACTTCGGCACACAGAAGGATTGGGAGAACCTGGTCAAACATGCCGAACAGCGCGGCATTCGCATCGTGCTGGATGGTGTGTTCAACCATCTCTCCTCCGACAGCCCGTTCTTCGACCGCTACCATCATTACCCGGAGGTGGGAGCCTGCGAGTCGCTGGCATCCCCGTATCGCAACTGGTTCTACTTCCATGATGTTGCGCCCGGGGCAGGTTCGTGCGTGGGCAGCGACGGCCAGCCGAACTCCGCGACCTACGATGGCTGGTTTGGCTTCGACAGCATCCCGGTCATCAACAAATCCCTGCCCGAGGTTCAGGCATACTTCCTGACGAATCCGGACAGTGTTTCGCGGCACTGGTTGAACGGCGGCGCCAGCGGCTGGCGCATGGATGTGATGGGCGACGCCTCCTTCCCACCCGGCTATTGGGAAACCTTCCGCGGTGTGGTCAAGGAGACGAAGCCCGGGGCGCTGATCATCAGCGAGACCTGGCAAAAGGACAGCACGCTTTTGCGAATGGTGCGCGGCGACCGCGCCGACACGACGATGAACTACCGCCTGCGCGATGCTGTCCTGGGGCTGCTCGCGCCGGGGACGTTCGACTCGAAGGGCTTTGCCGATAGCGGCCGGATCATCCTGCCCTCCGAATTCGCGGCGCGGCTCGAATCGATCCGTGAAGATTACCCGGATGCTGCCTACTATTCGTTGATGAACCTGCTGGACAGCCACGATACCGAGCGCATCCGCTGGACGCTGACCCCGGGACAGGAAACGACGGCAGAAAAAGAAGGGCAGGCGGCAAACGTGGCGGAAGGAAAACTGCGCCAGCGCCTCGCTTCTCTCATCCAGTTTACGGTCCCCGGCGCGCCGACTGTCTACTACGGCGACGAAGTGGGCCTGACCGGCGACGACGATCCGGATGACCGCCGCACCTATCCGTGGCTGGATCGCGGCGGCAAACCCGATCAGTCCCTGTTCCTGCATTACTTCGTCTTGAATACGCTCCGGCGCACACAAAATGTCCTGGTGGATGGCGATTTCAGGATCCTGCTGGCTGACGATGCAAGCCAGATCGTTGCTTTTGGACGCAAGACCGAGAGGCAAGCCGCGCTCGTGATCGTCAACCGCGGCGATACCGAGCAGGCGTTTACGATTCCCGTGGCGGACTATTTGCCGAATGGCGTCCTGCTGCGAAGGGTATACGCCGTGGGAATCGCGAACCAGCGCCAGGTCATTGTGACGGACGGAAATGTCTCAGGGACTATCGGTCCGCTCAGCGCGGTCATCCTGCTCAGCGGACACGTGGACCTCAAGCCGACAGCCGCGCCCGCGAATTTGCGCGTGACCAGTGAAAGCAGCGGGACCGTGAGCCTGGCATGGGATGTAGTCCCGGGCTCCGCAGGCTACAACCTGTACCGCAGTCCCTTGAGCGGCGGCGGATGGGTGCAGGTCAATACCGATCCATTGACCGGAACTGACTTCACCGACACGGACCTGCAAAATGCCCGGACCTACTACTATGTCGTCACCTCGCTGGATGCCAGAGGCAACGAAAGTTCCTATTCGAATGAAGTCAGCGCCCTGCCGCGCCTCGCCATTGGCTGGGCGAACCTGCAGTGGCCCCCGACCATGACGCACACGATCAGCGCGCTGGACCGCACGGAGGATGCCTACGGTCAGGTCTGGATCGACGGCGTGACGGACCAGCCCGGCGCGACCCCGAACCTGCTTGCCCAGCTTGGTTTTGGTCCCGCCGATAGCGATCCAAACGGCAACGCGGAGTGGATCTGGATGAACGCTTCCTTCAATGTGGATGCCGGGGACAATGACGAATTCGTCGCGAGCATGCTGCCCGAATCGACCGGGAACTTCGATTACGCCTTCCGGTATTCGACGACGAACGGCTTCGATTGGGTCTACGCTGACCTGGACGGCATTGGCAATGGCTACAGCCCGTCGCAGGCTGGCAAGTTGACTGTGGACCCGAGCGGCGATACCACGCCGCCCGATGTGCCAACCGGCCTGCAGGTGCTCTCGGCTTCCCCTGGCGGCATTCAATTGTCATGGGATGCCATCGTGGGCGACGCTTCGCTCTATGGTTATGAGGTGCTGCGGAGTGATACGGCTGGCGGTCCCTATGAAATGAGTGCGCGCCTCACCTCGAATTCATATCCGGATACGGCGGTTGTGGAAGGCGCGACCTATTACTATGTGGTGCGCTCGCTCGACCAGTCCTTCAACCGCTCCGGCAACTCGGCTGAAGTCTCTGCGACGACGGAGCTGCGGACCGTGACCGTTGTGTTCACTGTCACCGTCCCGGCGACGACGGACGCAACCGGCCTTTCCGTCCACGTTGCAGGCACGCTCAGCCGGCTGGACGGCGGCTTCCCCGACTGGGACCCCGGCGCGGTGACATTGACCCGCGTGGATGAGACGCACTGGACGATCACTGTCACCGGTTTGGAATCGACCCAGCTCGAGTACAAGTATACGTTGGGCGATTGGGATCACGTGGAAAAGGGCGCAAGCTGCGACGAGATCGGCAACCGGCTGCTGACGCTCAATTACGGCGCGGATGGAACCCAGACCGTGGATGACACGGTCCTCAACTGGCGCAACGTTGCCCCCTGTGGGAATTAGCCGCCCCCGCTGGTCGAGTAGAGCGAGCCGCGCTGAGTGCTGTGCAATCGAAGCGTATTCTCGCTCGTATCGAGACCACTGCAATCGCAGCGGGAGGTGCAGGTGAATCAAGAAGGACAGACGTCACCGACGCCTGTCCTTTCTCGTTTGTCCAGCCTTGCTTATCCAGCCACACTCTTCAACGAAGACAACTCATCCACCAGCGGGCGCAGGGAGGCTGGCATGGTCGTGTCATTGGTGCGGACCGTATGGCTGAGAACGCCAACGTCGATTGTGATCGTGTACGTGTATTCATCGGGATTGAATTTGACGATCATGTTTTCCGGCAGGTTGAAGAATTCCGCCTGCTCGATCAGACGAACGATAGCACGCGCGTCCCTGACTGGAAGCTGGCCGAGATCCAACTCGAATCTCATTCCCTGACCGACAAACCCGCCTGACCGTTTAAAAGCAATTGTGGTCATATTTGCCCTGCCTTTCCATTCACCGCCAATATTAAAAAGCGAACGGACCCTGGCGTGCCAATCACGCCCCTGCAGCAATGTGTACGATTAAGAACGATGCAGTCACCGGTTTATTACATCCCACCTTGCTCGAGCCGCCATTGCCGGTGACAGGATTATACACAAAAATCCAATTTTGGATATGTCGAATATTTTTCTTGACATGCGCCCCTCGAAAGGCTACAATTTTTCCCAGAGTTATTCACATAATCTGTTTGAGGGAACAGACCAACCGATAAGGAGAGGATCATGTCTTTTGAATTACCCAAACTTCCGTATGCAGTGGATGCGCTTGAGCCTTACATTGATGCACAAACGATGGGCATCCATCACTCCAAACACCATCAGGCTTACATCACCAATCTTAATGCTGCCATCGACAAACACCCTGAACTCGCGCAAAAATCCCTGGAGGATTTGCTTGCGGACCTGAATGCTGTGCCTGAGGATATTCGCATGGCGGTCCGCAACCATGGCGGCGGGACCTGGAACCATAATATGTTCTGGGAGATCATGGCGCCCAAGGCTGGGGGCGCTCCCAGCGCAGAATTGTTGAAGGCTCTGGAGGCGGCCTTCGGATCTTTCGATGCATTCAAGACTGAATTCGAGAAAGCTGCCAACACCCGTTTCGGCTCGGGCTGGGCCTGGCTCGTCAGAAAGGCCGGTAACCTGGCGATCGTCTCGACGGCAAACCAGGACAACCCGTTTTCGGATGGGTTGATTCCGATCATGGGAATTGACGTATGGGAACATGCGTATTACCTGAAATATCAGAACCGCCGCCCGGAATACGTGTCCAACTGGTGGAATGTGGTCAACTGGGATGAAGTTGCTGACCGGTACAACAAAGCGAGAAAATCCTAAAGTGACTTCCGAAGTCTTTGTAAGCAAGATATAATAACAAAAATCATAAGTAACTCGCTAAAAGGAGAGTTCAATGACACATATCATCACCAGCTTATGCGTTCGCGATCGCGGCTGCATTGATGTTTGCCCGGTGGAATGCATGATTCCTGGTCAGCCGATCAACGAATGGCCCTGGATCTATATCGATCCCGACACCTGTATCGACTGCGGCGCGTGTGTGCCCGAATGCCCGTATGCCGCCATCTTCCCTGAGGACGAAGTCCCCTCTGCCTACACCGCGAAGGGCGGTGAATACATCAGCAATGTTGGCCTCACGGGTCATTTCGAAGGGACAAACCATCATGGCAATCCCATCGTGCTCGATACGGCCCGGCAGTTGGAAGCGGGCGAAGTCATCGATCTGACCCCCGACATCAAACCGAACTACGACTTCTTCAAAAGCGGTCCCGGCTATTCAGCCAAGGACGTCGATAACGGGATGTAAATTGTTCCTGGATCAAAAGCCCCTGCACTGGTTTGCAGGGGCTTTTTGCTTCATGGGCTCAGCGCGTCGACCAGCAGTTCCTGTCCGATTCGCTGGGCGAGCGGAGCATTATTTTCCTCCAGTGCGACGACGACCACCAAAGGGGAGGCCTGCCAATTAGGCAGCGTTCCTGTAATAAACCAGGTGACTGGCGACTCTTCACTTTCTGCATAGCCCAGGTGTGCCCAGTAATTTTGACCGCTTACCCGCAGGGCTTGTGCCGTTCCATCCGCCGCCGGAGCCTGGAGTGCTTCGAACGGCGTTCCCAGCGCCGGGAGCACCACCCAGCCCTCGTTTGGGGTGTTGACTGCCATCGCGATGCGCGGCGCAGGAGCGCTGCCGTGATTGCTCAGCGCTGCCGACGCCAGGGCGGCTTGCAGGGGCGAAATGTGCAGGTTATTTTCTGAATCTGTGACTGGTCCCGCCGCCTGTATTCGCAGGAGCGGCGCACGCTTGAAGCCAAATGTTTCGTAGACCGTCTGCAATTCATCCTCGGTCAGTGTCTTATTCCCGTAAAGCGCCTGCTCGAATGGCTCGATCATTGCCCCAATTGGATAGAGTCCCTGTACCGCACGGTTGATCAGCGGTTTATTGGGATCCTTATTGAGGCGTGCGCCGATCTCATTCAAATGACTTGGATTGAACGTGGGATGCGATGACATGACATAAATTTCGCCGGTCTGCGCGTTGAGCAAAATCACTGCGCCGCGATGGCCGAGCATCATCTCGTCTGCCCGAGATTGAAGAGACAGGTCGAGACTCAGGCGTACATCCAGTCCCTCGGGCGCCATGCCATACAGTAGATGATTCCACCAAATGATCGTGGACGGGTTGCCTCTTAACCCGCGCAGGTATTCGTCGAGCGAGGCTTCCAGCCCGGATTGGCTATATATGGGATGGTTGTATCCGACCACAGCAGCCAGGTCCGGATACTTGTAGACGCGCGTGTAGCTGCCCGTTTCCCCCTCCGTGGTATTGATCGGCGCGTTCGTCCGATCGAATAGTATGCCGCGCGGGACATAACTATCTTCGATCATGCGGCGCGGGTTATCCGGGCGTGTGAGCAGATCGGGACCGCGGACGACGGCCCACCAGCCGTTTGCCAGGGCTGCAGTGAACAGTCCCAGCGACAGGAATATGCCCAAAGCAAAATAAGGCTGCGGCTTGGGAAGCGGTGCGGGTTCTTCCTCCAGGTGGTTGCTGATGAGCATGAGGATCAACACACCAATGAACGAAGTGAGCAGCGAGGACCCCCCGTAGGAAAGGAACGGCAGCGTCACACCGGTCAGCGGCAGCAGGCGCAGATTCCCGCCGATGATCAACAGTGCCTGAATCCCAAAATACGCAGTGACGCCTCCGGCGAGCAGCCGGCGGAACATATCGGGCGCAAAAAGCGCGGCGCGCAAGCCCCGGATCAGGATCATGCCGAAGATGGCGATCAAGCCCACGGTCCCGATCAGACCGGTCTCTTCCGCGAGCGCGGCAAAGATAAAATCGGAGATCGCGACCGGCACAAGCGCGGGACTCCCCAATCCGGGTCCCCGCCCTTCGAGACCTCCGTTCGCAATCGCCAGAATGGACTGGATGATCTGGTACGAATCTCCAACCGGATCGCTCCAGGGGTTCGACCAACTGTCCAGCCGCAGGCGGATGATGTCTACAAGGTAGTAACCGGCAAATCCCATGAAGATCAAAATGACTGCGCTGATGAGGATGGTTCTCCGGCGGCCCGTCGCCAGATAGATAATGACGGTATAGAGCGCCACGAAAATCGAGGCGGTGCCGAGATCGCGCTGGAAAAGCAAAAGCAGAATGGCGATCCCGCTTACTAAGAGTGTCGGGTAAATGAGGGGGAATGCACTTAACTTGACGGGAAGTTTATCTGCAAGATAGGCGGCAAGGTAGGCAACGAGCAAAAGCTTGAGCGGTTCCGAGGGTTGAAAGTAAACGCCGCAGCAGCCCAGCCACAGGCGCGGTCCGTATCCGGCCGGATTGGTTCCAAAGATCAGCGTCAATGCGGTCAGCAGCAAGCCGCCGCTGAGGAGCAGATATTTGTACTTGCGCAGGAATTCAAGCGTGGTGGGCAAGCCTAAACCGAACACGAATACGATCATGACGACCAGCAGCCAGAGTGCCTGACGCGCGCCAAAACCGGCGTCGAGCCGCCAGACCGTCAGGATCCCCCAGCCGCTCAGGAGCGCGGCAGCGGGAAAAAGATACGGGTCTACATCCGGCAGGCGGCTGCTGATGAACAGGTGCACCAATACGGCAAAAAGCCCCCATGCGAGCAGCGCCAGCCATTGCGACCAGCGATAATCTACCTCCCAGGTGCGCAAGCGAACAGCAGGGGCGAGGGTGATGATGAGTGTCTGCAGAAAGAGAAAGACAGCTGCCAGTTTCAGCAGCCTGCCCTGGATGACTCTGTTCATAGATTACAGATACTTGCTCACCAGCAGATCCAGTTTTCGGCGTGTTTCAGCCGGGATCACATCCCTGCGCGTGATCAAAGCCGTGGCAAGCGCGTGCTCGCAGTCGCAGTCCCGTTCGGGCTTCAGCTGGCTGGCGAGGATGCGCACCGCCTCCTGTGCGATGGTGGTGTTTTTGTGCAGGGTTTGGATGACCATTTCGACGGTCACCGGCGCTTCACTCACATGCCAGACGTCGTAATCGGTGACGTGCGCCATGGTGGCATAACAGATCTCCGCTTCGCGCGCCAGGAACGCCTCAGGCGCAGCGGTCATGCCGATGATGGACATTCCCCAGGCGCGATAGGTTTTGGACTCGGCCTTCGTCGAAAAACGCGGACCTTCGATCGTGATGAACGAACCGCCGCGATGGGTCACGCCTCCCGCCAGGCTGACAGCGGCTTCCACTTGATCGGCGAGGTCCCCGCAAAAGGGGTCCGCGACGCTGACATGCGCCACTAGTCCATCGCCGAAGAAGGAACGCGCTCGCTTGTGCGTGTTGTCGTAGAGCTGGTCCGGGATCACGATATGGCCCGGCGCGAACTCCTCCAGCAGTGACCCGCAGGCGCTGATGCTGACGATCCGCTTCACGCCCAGGGACTTCAGTGCATAGATGTTGGCGCGATAGGGAACCTCGCTCGGCGTAATGTGATGCCCAATCCCATGCCGGGCGAGGAAGGCGACCCGTTGACCTTCCAGCGTGCCGACGATGATCGGCGCGCTCGTTTTCCCAAACGGCGTAACTACATTGTGTTCACGCGTCGCGCGGAGTCCCGGCATTTCATACAAGCCCGAACCACCGATGACTGCGAGGTCTGCAAGCTCGGTCATCATTGACCTCCGATTTAGGATGCGTTTGTGGGGGAAAGGCCGTCGCTGTCCTCCACCTGGATGCCAAAGACGGTATTTCCACATTTAAATTGATCGCCGGTGATCACCACTGCGGCGGTGTTCAATTTCTCGCGATTTAAAAATGTTCCATTGGTGGAATTGAGATCTTCCAGCCACCATTGGCCATGGTGATGGGTGAGGCGGGCATGATGCGCAGACAAAGCTTCATCGATCATGGCGAGATCGCAGTTTGGATCACGCCCAATCATGACCTCAGGCTGCAGAAAACGGCGTACATTCTCCATGCCTCGATCGATCTGGATATACAGGGTAATGGCTGGCTTTTTTTGTACCGCTAACTTATCCCCCTGTTGTTTGAACTCCTGCAAAAGCGTCCAGAGTGCCCATCCCAGAAATGCATACAGTGCAATAGCCAGAAGAAGTCTCAGGATGAGAACGATAGTGGCAGTCATCGATTGCTTTGGTTCTTCTTATCTACAGTATCTCTTTTCTTGTCGTCCTTGAGGTCCACCGTGGTCTTTTCGAGGATGGCTGTCGGCCTTTCGCTGGTTCCGGGTTCTGATTCCAGGGGGGAGGTGTGGGCGAGGTCAGGACCGGGAGGCGGATTATCCTGCCCGAAGATCAATGCCACGCCTGCCAGAGAGATCACATCACCGGGATAGAGCACGGTCTGGCTGGTGCGCTGACCGTTCACGAATGTCCCGCCGGTCGAATTGAGATCGAACAGGACAAAGCGGCCCTTGATGGCGCGCAGCTGGGCGTGATTTCGTGAGACACGCGGGTCATCGATCACAAGCTGGTTTTCCAGCCTGCGCCCGATGTTCACGACTGGTTCCGTCAGGGGATGTACCTTTACGCCTTCGATGATCAGGAACGCGCTTGCAGGGATGTTTTCGCCGCCTTCATCTCCCTCAGGCGTTTCGGGCATTGAGGTTCCCTGCGTATCTGCCATGGATTCCGGATCATGTGACGCAACCACTTTGATTTCCTCTGCTGAAAATGTTTCGTCTGTGGTAATGGTAATAGTTGGCTGAGTCTCGAACTTCAGTCCGACATCGCGGCCCGCAGTCATAATAATATTCTTCAGCGCCTCGATCGTGCTTCGTTCCTCCCACATGGAAGAGGTCTGCGGCGAGACGATTAAAGTAAACAGATTGGGGGCAATGACCATGTCATCTTTCTGCAGGACAATATTTTCCCGCACTGCGGTTGCCAATCGTTGAATGATCCGGTCTTCCAGTTTTATCCCCGGAAGTATCCCCACCAGATGGTCTTCCACCAGTTTCTGAATTGTTGCTTCAAGTTGATCTAGTTTTAGCATGATGCAAAGCCCTCACGCCCATTTGGCGTCATGGTTATTATAGAGGCGAGACGAAAAATCTGCAAGCCATCCGGTTTGCAGATTCATGACTTTCTCAAAATCCGGATTTGAGACCCGTCCAGCGTGTACACGGATACTTCGACGGGCTCAGTACAGGTTTCACGGAACGGACGGAATTTTTCCGTTATTTTACGAAGGAAACCGTGCTGTCCATGGGTTCCGTGTACAGAAAGCAGATTTTGTCAAGCGATAATGAGAAAACCATATTTGCAGATTAATATCCCGTAGGATAAGAAGAGGAAGGTTCTAATGTAATTTTCCGCCGCAGTTGGGGCAAACGACTTCCTCCAGCGTGACCACGAAGCCACAGCTGTGGCATGTAGTCGGATGCGCATCTCCCAGGGGCGCGCCGCAGGACAGGCAGTTTGCCTCTCCCAATGGGTTGGCGGATCCGCAGTACTCGCAGGCAACACGGGCCAGCTTCTCCGATAAGGCGTAGGAAGCTTTGAGGGTGGTTACTGCCTTGTCGATCACCTTCCAGGTTTTTTCGTTGAGCTGCATGCTTTCGATATCCTGGGCGAGATCATCCAGCCGGCCGAGCAGGCTGAACGGATTCCGCAGCGCAGAAATGGCGGTATGGCCCAGGCTGGCTGCGACACCCAGCCAGGCCTGCTGGCCCACTTCCACCATGATCCCATCCTCCACCGTCTGGATGCTGATGGTCAGCGCCGTCTGTCCGCCGGACATCGCACCCGTGCGGGTCGCGATCTGGACAGCCATTTTGTCTTTGTCCCCCAGAACCTGGGCGCGCAGATTGCCGCGATTGAACTCCGCCATTAAAGCGTGGGCGATGTCGCTTGGCTTGATGTTTCCATGAAAAATTCGTCGGTCCATGTTTTCGATTATAATCCTGCTTTGTCAGCGACGACGATCTGTCGTCGTATTTCGTATCTAAAGAATATCTACGCAATGAGACAATTTTGGTTTAAAACTTTGCTGGGGGGATTAACGGTCGCGGGCCTGGGCCTGGCAGTCTTCCTTTCGCCGAAGCAGGCTGGGGCGTATCAGGACGGGCCCACCCCGACCGGGATTCTCGTTACCGTTACGTACAGCGATCCCATCAACGTGCGCGGCGGACCGAGCACGATCTATTATCCAATCGTTGGGCAGCTGGCGCCGGGCGATGTGGTTCCCGCGCTGGGAATTTCACCGGGGCGCGACTGGATCCAGGTTTCATTTTCTGGCGGCACAGGCTGGGTGTATGCTTCCTTTGTTTCGGTTTCCGGTGGTGAGCTGCTGGTCGTGGAACCGCCGCCGACGCCCGTGCTGCCTACTGCCACGACCGACCCAACTCTCGCGGCAGCCTTCAATATTCAGCCCACCCAAACGCGCATTCCGACGTTTACCCCTCCGCCTCCGCTGGAGATTCCGCATTTCACCGAGGAAAGTACCGGAGGCTCTTCCGGGGCGACCGGAGTTTTTATCCTGGTTTTGGGCTTGCTCGGTGGCATGGGTCTGCTCCTATCGTACGTTCTGAGGAAGTGAGTGCTGAAGAGCATGCCAGGCAAAACCAGAGTCATTGTTTGGGTCCTCGCAGTGGTTGGGATGATGCTCCTGGGTTTATTCGATCCGGGCGGCGCGCCTGTCCTGGCTCAACAACCCACCGGCGCGATCGCAACGGTGACAGGTACTCCTGAGGGGCCACTGGTCACAGTCGATCAAAGCATCCCGGTCATCCATGTGTATGCAGGTCCGAGTTCTTTTGACTATCCCTCCATCGGTGTGCTGCTTGGAAATGAATCTGCCCCGGCGATCGGGCGTGCAAGGGACCGGGAAGACTGGATTCAAATCCGCTACCTGGGTGTACCCGGTTCCACCGGTTGGGTCTATGGGTTATATGTTTCTCTCTCCCCCGGGGCGTTCCTGCCGCTGGTAGATATCCCGCCCACACCGACTGCCATTGCGACTCCCACGATCAACCCAACCCTTGAAGCCGCGTTCATCGACCAGCAGACCCCGACCCGTTTGCCGACGTTCACGCCTCCGGCTCCCCTTGACGTGCCCTTGTTTACTGATGCGGGTGCTTCAGCCAGAGGTGTCCCGGCGGGATTATTGATCCTCAGCCTCGGGTTATTTGGCTTCCTGGGTGCTGTGATCTCATACCTGCGTGGGAGGTAGGGCAGCAGGTAAACAAAAAAGACCGAACTCTCGGTCTTTTTTATGCACGTCTGTTTCGATCAGCTCTTGCAGGAGCACGAACCGCCGCATGCACAGCCATCCTCGCCGTGTTCGTGGCTGTGACTCGCTGTGTTGGGACTGTCCACGGTGAAGCCTGCGCCGCGCACCGGATCATTGACGAAATCAATCGTCGCGCCGCGCAGATAATCTATGGACACTTCATCGACTACAACTTTCACACCATTCGCTTCGAAGGTTGTATCCACAGCGCGAATGCTGTTGTCCAGCGCCATGCCAAAATTCACGCCGCAGCAACCGCCACCAGCCACGTACACGCGCAAGGCATACCCCTCCAGATTGCGTTCCGCAAGAATGTTTTTTACGGCGTCAGATGCCGCGCTCGACAAAGAAACCGCCTGCGTCTCTGTGATTGTTTTTGTACCTAGTTCCTCAAGCATTTTTTCTCCTTCTTGGAGTTGAAGTGGACAAATCTTATCAAATTCAGGGCGGGTTGTCAACTGCTGTTTACACTTTTGTTGTGCTTGACACATATATGTTGCGCCTGTAAAATCGCCCTGTTATTAAAACGCAAGACTATATTCTTCATTCCCCGGGAGGAGTTACCCCATCATGTATGCTATGCAAGGACTTACATCACTAGAGGCGATCGCGATCTGGGCTGTGTTTGCCACTGCTATTCTCGGCCTTTTGTATGCGATTCTCCTGCGCAGCCAGATCCTGCGCGAAGACAAAGGTACTGCAAAAATGCAGGAGGTCTGGACCGCGATCAAAGATGGAGCGGATGCTTATTTGAAGAAGCAGTTTCGCTCCATTTTGCCGTTAATTATCATTCTGGCTTTTGCGCTTTTCTTCTCGGTTTACATTGTTCCTCCAACCCCGGAAGCATCTGAGTGGCATTGTGCTGCTGTTCAGAAAGTAAGTGGTGGAGAGGCCATCGATGCTTGCCTCGCGTCCATGACCCCCGATGGGAATGCGGCCGCATATGGACAGGTCCAATTGCTTATTGGTCTGGCACGCGCGTTCGCGTTTGTAATGGGGGCAGGTTTCTCCCTGGCTGTCGGGCAGATCGGTATGCGTATGGCTGTCGAGGCCAATGTACGTGTTGCATCCGCATCCCGCAGATCATTCGGTGACTCGCTGCGGATTGCCTACCGCGCCGGGACGATCACTGGTATGCTCACCGATGGTCTCGGCTTGCTGGGTGGCACAGTAATCTTCATCATTTTGGGCATTGCCGCCCCTGATGCCTTGCTTGGCTTTGGCTTCGGTGGGACGCTCCTGGCACTTTTCATGCGCGTCGGCGGCGGTATCTTCACCAAAGCTGCGGACGTCGGCGCTGACCTGGTCGGTAAAGTGGAAGCCGGCATTCCTGAGGATGACCCGAGAAATCCTGCCGTGGTGGCAGATCTTGTCGGCGATAACGTGGGCGACTGCGCAGGCATGGCGGCTGACATTTTCGAATCCTATGAAGTGACGATCGTTTCGGGACTGATCCTGGGTCTGGCTCTCTGGAGCATCACAGATCGCCTCGAATGGATCATCTTCCCGCTGATGGTGCGCGGCATCGGCGTACTCGCTTCGATCATCGGTACCTATTTGGTGCGCGGCGGACCCGGCAAGAGCGGCGACGCGATGGCAGCCATCTTCCGTGGCTTCCTATCATCGGCTGCAATCTCTGCGGTGCTGTTCTTCATTGCAGGCTTTTTCTATCTGCAAGATTCTGCGTTAGGGGGCTGGTGGCGCATACCGGCCGCGGTGGCGGTGGGTGTTTTGCTCGCAATTCTGATCGACCGATTAACTGAATATTTTACGGGTACCCACGCACCTCCTGTCAACGAGATCAAGAAAGCTGCTGACACAGGTCCTGCAACTCTCATTCTCAATGGTGTTTCGGTCGGCTTCGAATCTTCCGTGTGGTCCGTACTCGTGATCGCATTGACCATTGTCGCATCCATCTTTATCTTCGGTACCATTCCGGGGGTTGGGGACGCGCGCGCGACGTATATTTTGTATGGCGTTGCCATGACCGGCATCGGCATGCTGACCCTGACCGGCAACAACGTGGCGATGGACTCGTTCGGCCCGATCTCTGATAACGCCAACGGCATCGGCGAAATGGCCTGGTCTGGCAAAACCGACAAGGCGACAAGAGACGCGCAGCAGATCATGGCTGATCTGGATGCGGTCGGGAACACCACCAAGGCGATTACGAAAGGTGTGGCGATCGGTTCCGCTGTGATCGCAGCCGTGGCGCTTTTTGGGTCCTTCCTGGTGGATGTTTCCCGTGCCCAGATCAGTCAGGGAGTCGCGGCTGATCGGTTGATCTCTGTTCTTGGTATCCGGGTCGATGCTCCGCAGGTGTTTGTCGGTATGCTGATCGGCGGCGCCTTGCCGTGGCTGTTCTCCTCCTTTGCCATCCAGGCTGTGTCGCGCGCAGCCTCCCTGATCGTGATGGAAGTCCGCCGCCAGTTCAAACTGGGTGTGCTGGAGGGTAAGGTTCCTCCTGATTACAGACAGGCTGTGGAAATTTCCACAACTGCCGCGCAGAAGGAACTGGTTTCCCTGGCGCTGCTCGGCATTGTGACTCCAATTGTGGTGGGTCTCACGTTGCAGGTTGAGGCGCTCGGCGGCTTCCTGGCAGGCATCATCGTCTCTGGGCAACTGCTGGCGGTGTTCCTCAATAACTCGGGCGGCGCCTGGGACAATGCCAAGAAACTCATCGAAGATGAGCCCAAGGATGCGAAGAAGAACACGGGTAAAGGTTCTGAGCGCCACAAGGCTAGTGTGGTGGGTGATACGGTCGGTGATCCTTTCAAAGATACAGCCGGTCCTGCCCTCAACCCGATGATCAAGGTGGTGAACCTGGTCTCGGTGATCATTGCTCCCATCGTGGTGCAATATGCCGGCGCGACGGGTGTAACAGTAATTGTCGTATGGGTTGTGGCGCTGGCTCTGCTTGGTGTGCTTGCATGGGCGGTTCTCCGCTCCAAGGCTCCGGCACCTTCGATGACGGAGGCGCAGGCTGTGGCCGGCAGAGCAAAGGGAAAGTAGTTAACAGATATTTCCAGGAACTCCCAACATGCTGTTGGGAGTTCTTATTTAACGTCTTTGTAAAGAAATATCATGGATGAATGTTTTGCTGCAGGCTATAATTTATGTCAATGAGTGTTTCGCAGTTTCTCACGCGCCTGAAAAAATGGGGAATCAAGGGCAGTTTAAGTGTCCTTGATCATGGTCTGCAGTCAGGCGCAAATTTCATTTTGAGTGTTTTGCTTGCTCGCTGGTTATTAGGCTCCCATTATGGTTCCTATTCGATAGCGTTTGCGGTTTATCAATTTGTATATCAGGTTCACAATGCCACAATCTTGGAGCCGATGAGCGTCTTAGGCCCAGCCAGGATGCAACATAGACTTGCCGATTATCTTAGAGACCAGATCAGATTGCATTTTGTGATCAGTATTCTTGCTGGCCTCGTTATTTGTATCATTGGCGTTGTTGTATTTGTGTTCAATCAGGTTTTAGGTAGAGTATTAATCACGATGGGCATAGCCTTGTCGTTCATCCTCCTCCCTTTGTTGATGCGCAGAGGATTTTACCTTTTTCGAAGACCCGGACTTGCGTTCCTGGGCAGCACAATCTACGCTCTATTTCTGTGTGGACAGCTTTGGATACTTAAAATTTCCGGGTATATATCTGTTGACCTGGCTTTCCCCATCATTGGGCTGGCGGGACTGGTGAGCGGGTTATGTCTGGTCAAGCAAATTCCTCCCCGGCAGGCTGCAGTAATCCCCGCCGGGGTCACATGGTCCAATAACTGGCAGTATGGACAATGGCTGGTTTATTCTTCCTTGTTGATCGCTTTGGCGTCGCAGGTACAGACTCTTGTCGTTGGCGCATTTCTCGGATTGAGTGATGCTGGAGCGTTCCGGGCATTACAGAACTTTGTCCAACCAATCATACTTTCCTTTGCGGCCCTCAGCGCATATCTGTTGCCAGTATTGTCTTCTGATTTTGGAACGGGGAATATTTCCGGATTGAAACAAAAGGGTAAATATTTGCTCGTCTTATTCCTTGTCATTTCTGTCGGTTTCGAGTTGTTTCTTCTGGCATACGCCTCAAACCTCGAATCTATTCTATATGACGGAAGATTTTCGCCCTATGTTTATTTGATCCCAGTTTGGGGTCTGGTCCCAATTGTGGCAGTTTCGACTTATGTATATTATTTCCTGCTTCAATCGATTCAGCGGCCCAGGGCCATCCTGCTTGGATCAGTTATTTGGTCGGCAACCAGCACAATTCTGGCCCTGGCTTTTAGCCTCAAGTGGGGAATTCTTGGTGCAACGGTCAGTGTTATTGCGGGGTACCTGGCTGCTGGGATTGCTTTTGCAGCTCTATACAGAATTTATATCGCAGAGCCAAATGATACAGGAGTGAATAATGTTAGGATCCTTGATAAAAAGAACAGCACAGAACATTTTCCGCTGGAATGAATTTTCTCTTGAAGATGTCTCTGAGACTGATAATGACATCTTGCGGGGCGTAAAGGACTATACCATGACAAGCCCCGAAAGAATTTTCGCTGTACTGGAGGCGGTACGGTATGTACTTAAGAGTAATTTGCCGGGAAGTATTGTTGAATGCGGCGTTTGGCGAGGCGGAACAATGATGGCGATTGCCCGCTTGCTGTGCATGCATGAGAGATTCGACAAGGAGCTATATCTTTTTGATACATTTGAGGGAATGACATTGCCTGCCGAGGTCGATATTGACTTTCGTGGGCGGAAGGCGAGAACCCTTTTTTTAGCCAGAAAACGCACTGGCGATTCCTCTGTTTGGTGTTATGCACCCGTATCCGAGGTTCAGGCAAACCTTGAGACAATTGGCTATCCAAGAGGTAAAGTGCATTGCGTTGTTGGAAAAGTTGAAGACACCATTCCACAGCATGCCCCGGAGGAAATCTCTATACTAAGACTGGACACGGATTGGTATGAGTCGACCAAACATGAATTGGTCCACTTGTTTCCCCGTTTGGTCAAAGGCGGCGTCTTGATCATCGATGACTATGGACATTGGCAAGGGGCACGAAAGGCGGTGGATGAATATTTTGTAGAGAATAAAATACCGATATTGCTTAACAGGATCGATTACACTGGGCGGATTGCTGTGAAAGTTCAGTGAGGATAATTCGGTTTGAATCGTGAAAATGGAGACCTCATTGGACTACTTTCGGTATATTGAATGGCAGCTGAAGAGCAGTATATGATATCCACTTTGAAGAAGACCCTGATCAACACCTGGTTTTTCCCTCGTTACATTGGAGTTGTATATATCGAGCCTGTTATGCGCGAGGTTAAATCCTTTGCGCGAGGAACAATGCTGGACCTGGGTTGTGGAACGCGGCGCTATGAGTTGATCTTCCGGGAGTCCGTCGATTTGTATATTGGTCTGGATTGGCCAGAGTCCACAGATCGCGCTTTCCCGGATGTGATTGGTGACGCGATGAACATTCCGTTTAGGGACGCGTCTGTCGATGTCGTCCTTGCGACCGAATTGATGGAGCACCTGCCGTCCCCACAGAACTTTTTACTTGAGGTAGCGCGTATATTGCGTGAGAAGGGCACCTTGATTCTTTCCGTCCCTTTTATGGAACCTATTCATGAAGAACCACGGGATTATTATCGTTTTACTCCTTTTAGTTTGCGCTTACTTTTGGCAGAGCATGGGTTTTTAATTCAAAAAATGTGGAATAGAGGTGGTTGGTGGTCTGTCGTGTTAGGTTCGTTTGTAAATCAGTCCCTTTATAATTGGTCTACAGCATTGGATCAGTCTGGTGAGCGACATTATAGCTTCCTGACTCTTATGGTTCTGCCAATTTGTGCCCTGGCTCAATGGCTTGCGTATCAATTGGACCGGGTATTTCCTTCTCAAAGATATACGCTCGGTTATACACTTGTTGCCACGCGAGAATAAAAAGCTCTCATTGAATCTTGTAGGTTGATTTCGAGAAAATCATTGAAAAAAGAACACCTTCACCTTTTGACTTGTCCGACCTGTGGCTCGCGTTTTGAGTTGATTGCGAATGACCAGCCCGGGGTATTATTGCATCGGCTTGTTTGTGCGGGTAATGGACATACCTATCCTGTCAGAGATGGCATCCCGCGTTTTGTCGATACCGGGAACTACGCGGAAAGCTTTGGCTTTCAATGGAAAAAATTTAGCAAGCTTCAGTTGGACTCATATAATGGTACTAGCTTCTCGGAAGAACGATTTCGATTGATCACCGGGTGGACAAAGAATGAATTGGCTGGAAAATTAGTACTGGATGCAGGTTGTGGCGCCGGACGTTTCTCCGAAATCGCATTGAAGCACGGAGCAGAACTTGTTGCTTTTGACCTCAGTGAAGCGGTGGATGCCTCGCAGGCTAATCCTTCTCCTGCAGAGCCTCTTATTTGTCAGGCCTCTATTTATGAGTTGCCGTTCTCTGCTAGTATGTTCGACTATGTGTATTGTATCGGCGTGGTACAGCATACACCAGATCCTTCTGCCACGATCCGCGCTCTTTGCCGCATGGTGAAACCAGGTGGACAAATAGGATTGTGGATATATGAACGTGATTGGAAAAGTTATATAGGGACGCTCGGCTTTAAATATGCCTTGCGCCCGATCTTTTCCCACCTGTCTCGTTCTCAGCAGTATTCTGTTTGCGCGGCAATGGTAAATTTGTTTTTTCCGCTTGTGGCATTTTGCAAACGACGCGGTTTGTTTGGAAGAATAATTATGCGCTTGCTGCCGGTAGCGTCTGCACATATCCAATCCGTTCCGCTTTCGTCTGAAGATTTCAAGACATGGGTTTTACTCGATACTTTCGATATGTATTCTCCGGCATACGATCAGCCTCAGACATATGAAGAAGTGACACAATTACTGGATCGGGAAAATTTTATAAATATCCAGCGGCACCCTCATGGCGGGATTGCTGTCACGGCAACCCGTCGAGGTTAAAGTATGCTATGTGCGGAATTGTAGGTTTGTTCAACCGGGAACGCCCTGTTCAGCATTCTGATGAAGAGTGTATGGAACGGGTATTGAACAGGATCGCGTATCGCGGCCCGGATGGTTTCGAGCTATGGAGATGTGAAAAGGTGCTGCTCGGTCATCGCCGACTAAGTATTATTGACTTATCTGATGCAGGAGCACAGCCTTTTGAAATTGCCGAAATGGGCTTAGTGATCAGCTTTAATGGCGAAATTTATAATTTCAAGGAACTGCGCGAACTCCTGATTTCACATGGATATACATTTCGCAGTCACTCTGATACTGAAGTCATTTTGCTGGCTTACGATTATTATGGCGGAGAATTTCTCCGGCACCTGCATGGGATGTTCGCATTCTGTCTGTTCGATCGCAGGCGTAATAGAGCCATTCTTGCCCGGGATCGGATGGGGGAAAAGCCACTATATTACTACTTCGATGCCAATCGGTTCATTCTTGCTTCTGAAATCAAAGTCTTTCACGCCTTTCCAGAAATAGAGCTTGCCATTGATATCCAGTCGGTGAAGGCTTTTTTCTCTCTTCAATATATACCGGGTACCAGTTCCATCTACACCGAAGTCAAGAGGTTGCCTGCTGGAGTGATGTTGGAATTGAATTTGGACAAATGGAATCTCAGCCAGCACAAGTATTGGTCGTTGCAGGAGTGTCTGAACAAACATGTATCTACTCCTGAGGAAATAGATTATGCAATCAGTGAAAGCGTAAAACAGAGGCTGGTGGCGGATGTTGAAGTCGGTCTTCTGTTGAGCGGTGGGATCGATTCTGCTTTGTTGGCTTCATACGCACATGACCATGGAGCGAAGCTGCGCGTCTTTACTGCCAGGTTCGATGAGGCGAACTTGGATGAATCGAAATATGCCCGACAGGTGTCCGACCATTTAGGTTTTCAACGGGTTGTTGTACCCGGAGGGCAATTAACCCCGGAAACCTTCGACCAGATCATTTTCCATGGCGATGAATTACTGGGCGATCCGGCTTGTGTTCCTACTTTTCTTTTGTCGCGAGAAATCTCCAAACATTTGAAGGTGGTTTTGTCCGGTGAGGGGGCGGATGAGTTGTTCTGGGGGTATGACACGTATCGCTTTGAGAAGGTGTGGCGCTGGTTGCTATGGCTGCGGGGTGTCCTTTCTCGGGTGTCAGGATTTCAACACGCGGTCAGCGATTGGGAGACTTCAAGTCAGGTTCCGGCAGGTTTAACAAGGTTGGGGAAACTATTATCGGCAAAGTATGATATCGGCGCGGCGCGCTGGACCTCGGTGTTTGCTGACCACACTGTTGGCAGGCTTATACCTTCAGGCAATGATAATGGACAGATTTCTTATCTTCGGGAGATCGAGCAGCGCGTTGTTGAGCTTACGAGACATATGGATTCTTTCAACGCCTCTTTGTCGGTGGATTTGTTGTATTGGCTTCCGGACGATTTGCTGATGAAGGTGGACCGCATGACGATGGCGCACAGCGTGGAAACGCGCGCTCCGTATCTCGATCCTGATCTAATCTCGAAGGTTCTTGTCTTGCCCTGGAAGAACAAATTGCGGGGAGACAGGGGAAAGTTCGTCCTTCGAAAATTTGTTGAAAGACGTTTCCCTGGTGCTGTTGGGAGATCTCTTGCCTGGCGCAGGAAACATGGTTTTGAAGTCCCGGTTAATTCTTGGCTCAGACAAAATTTGCGTGAATGTGTGGATGATCGTTTGTCGCCGGTGAGGCTTGCCAAATCTGGTTTGCTGAATGTTGCCTTTGCCACAAAAGTGAAGGAAAGTTTCTATTCTTCATCAGTCGATACACCTTTACGAAGGAAAGTATGGTTGCTTCTCTGTTTCCAGACCTGGTATGAGTTGCACGAGACGGGTTTCGGGTTCCGTTAGATTTTTTACTGACAATGGATACAAGGAATTTGCGAGTTCTTTTTGTACACAGCGGCTCGGACTTATACGGTGCTAGTCGTTCGTTGTTAAGATTAAGTTCCCGTTTGGTCAAAGAGGGAGTTGCAGTCAAAGTTGTCTTACCGTATGACGGTCCGCTGGTCTTGGCGCTATGTGAGAAAGGCGTAAGCGTAATCATTCAACGGAATTTGCCTATTATGGAGCGGCAACAAGCGAGGAAGTGGCTGGGTAGCTTCCGGCTCCTCATGAATGTTTTTTTGTCAACGATTGATTTGTGGAAACTTGCAAAGGAGTTCAAACCTCACTTGATTCACACAATGACAGCGGTGATCCTGTCTCCCGGTTTGGTCGCATGGTTTACTGGCATTCCCCACATTTGGCATATTCGTGAGTGGTTTGGAGAATTCGGAAAGCTGTGGTGGTTTTATCAAAAGTACATAGTATGGTTGTCTGCAAGGGTGATCTGTGTGTCTACTCCTGTTGCGGAGCAGTTTGAGCTTTATGGAAGTAGTAAAAAGATACAAGTGATTCATAATGGATTTCCCGTAGATGAGTTTTCCGCTATAAATGCGGATCGTGTGAGCTTTTTTAGATCAAAATATATTGTTCCTGGGATTAGTTATTTAATCGGCGTTGTGGGACGGATAAAGTTTCAGCGAAAAGGGCAGGAAGTGTTTGTCAGGGGGGCGCATCTCTTGCATGACAAATTTCCCAATGCCCGTTTCCTGTGTATAGGAAGTCCCTTTCCGGGGAATGAGTCACATCTTGACAGCCTGCTTGAACTTATTCATAATCTTGCGCTGGATGATTATGTGATCTATACCGGTGATGTTGAGGATATAAAAGCTGCTATCGCCGGACTGGATATTCTTGTTTTGTCTTCCGTGCAGCCCGAGCCATTTGCGGGGACGGTAGTGGAGGCCATGGCATTATCCCGTCCAGTGGTGGCAACCGCTGTGGGAGGCAGCATTGAGCAGGTTGTTGATGGTGTTACAGGATACCTTGTTAAACCCGGAGATCCGGAATCCATGGCGGCTGGAATCGAAAAGCTTTTGGAATCTCCAGGCCGCAGGCGCATGTTTGGTGAGAATGGCTATCATCGGTTTTTGGAAAAATTCGAATTTGAGCCTTTCCTTCAAAGGATTTTGGCTCTTTATGAAGATGTTTCTTCACGGGCGCGATGAAAGGCCTATATGATTATTCAGAGGTTTTTATGATTCGAATGTTGGTGACCGGCGGAAGTGGTTTCATTGGGACAAATCTGATTGACACGCTTATCGATAGGGATGTTCAATTCCTTAATCTTGATATCAATCCACCAAAGAAGGCTATACATGAGCCCTATTGGCAGGAATGTGATATATTAGATTTTGATCTGACCATGAGACGCTTCGAGAAATTTCAGCCTACGCATGTCATTCATCTGGCTGCTCGCACCGACACGCTTTCAAATAGCCTGGATGATTACAAGGTCAATACCGAAGGCACAACGAACATCCTGCGTTGCATCAAGGCAATGCCAGGTTTTCAAAGAGTAATTATTACTTCGTCTCAATTTGTATTTGCCCCTCCAGGACTGCCAACGGACGATGAAGATTACAATCCCATAGGTGCATATGGGTTGAGCAAGGTTCTTTCTGAGAAGGCCACAAGGTTGGCTGGCTTGGACTGTGTCTGGACAATTACCCGCCCGACGAATATTTGGGGACCCTGGCACCCTCGTTATCCCAGGGAATTTTGGTTAGTACTTAGAAAAGGATTTTATTTTCACCCCAGTGGAAAGCCTGTTATGCGTTCCTACGGTTACGTAAAGAATATTGTTTACCAAATGATGGAGATTTTGGACGCAGCACCAGTTTTGGTGGATAAAAAGGTCTATTATTTGGGTGATCCACCTATTCCTATCACGGACTGGGTGAATGGATTTTCACTATTGATCACGGGTCGTCCCGTGAGGATCGTCCCTAAGCGGCTGCTGTGGATCTTGGCGGCAGCAGGGACCTTTTTGAAGTGGATTGGTATTCGTTTTCCAATCACGCTTTCCCGGTACCGCAGTATGACGGAAAACTATTTTAGTCCCGTGGAGACTACGATCAGTGATTTGGGTCGCCCTCCTTATTCCCTTGACGAGGGAATCAAAGAAACGGTTGACTGGCTGACCCTTTATTGGAATAAAAATCTCTCGTAACATTTTGGGAATTTTATATGACATCGGTCATCGATATCAATATTAATGAAACCAGTTATGAAGCTGCCACTAGGCAGATTCAGATCTGGGCACAGGCGAAGGAAAGCCGCGCTGTTTATGCCGCGAATGTCCATCTCATCATGGAAGCTCATGATGCCTTGAAATTCAGGAAAGTCTTCAGCCGTGCGGACTTGATCACACCTGATGGTATGCCGCTAGTCTGGGTGCTGCATTTGAAAGGAGTCAAAAACCAGCCGCGAACCTATGGTCCCACGCTCATGCTTCATGTGCTGGAAATGGCGGCGCACGAAAAAATTCCTGTTGGTTTTTACGGAGGAGAACAGCGTACACTTGATACGCTTGTAGCCCGCATGAAATCGATTTACCCTGATTTGCGGATAGGGTATTCTTTTAGTCCACCTTTCCGCCCTCTTAATGAGCAGGAAGTAGTTCAAATTCGGCAACAAATTGGCCGGTCTGGCATCCGCATCTTGTTTGTGGGGTTGGGCTGTCCTCGTCAGGAGGAGTGGATCGATGCCCAGCGTGGACATATCCCCGCTGTTATGATTGGCGTGGGTGCAGCATTTGATTTTCATGCAGGCGCAAAACCGCAGGCTCCACTATGGATGCAACAGCTTGGCTTGGAATGGCTCTTTCGCCTTTTCACTGAACCCCGTAGATTATGGAAACGTTATCTTTATCATAACCCGCGTTTTGTATTTCTAGCTGTTGCCGACCTCTTGGGTCTGTTGAAAAAAGCTGATTGAAATATGCTCAGACGCTTCTCGGTGAATTTCGCTGTATTTTCCATGTGTTTGGATGGAGCGAGCGCTGCATTCTGTTTGTGGCTTTCCGCCTTGGTTCGTCCGTCCCTTAGCGCGCTGACTTTTGTCAAAGACATAGACGTGTCAGTTGGAATTCCTGCTCCATTGTACATTTTGTTTCCGTTGATTTGGATTG
The DNA here is from genome assembly GCA_016932715.1 of Anaerolineales bacterium. Taxonomy (GTDB): domain Bacteria; phylum Chloroflexota; class Anaerolineae; order Anaerolineales; family Villigracilaceae; genus Defluviilinea. The sequence goes on along the minus strand of JAFGCG010000129.1, from coordinate 5,197 downwards.
TCATATTTGCTTCCCTGTCCATTTACGATGGGCGCAGATTCTTGCGAGCTGCGGATGAGCTGACTGCATTGTTTTTATCTACGTTCATTGCAGCCATATCGACCGCTGGTGTATTGTATTTCTCCTACCGTGATGTCTCCCGTGCCTTGTTTCTCATGTTTGTGGTGTGCACATTTCTGGTATGTCTGCTTTGGCGTGTGGCGGCAAGAATGTATTTTCGCGCCCGTCCGCGAGCTTCTGCAACTTCCCGGCGTCTGATGGTGGTCGGGACCGGTCCTTTGGGACAGGCTGTCGGACAACAAATCCAAGTTTCGCCTTCAGAAAATCTGACTCTGGTTGGGTTTGTGGATGATGGATATGGCGGCCGGACGACGGCTCCGTCCCTGGGAAAACCCGGGGACTTACGAATGCTCGTTAATCGATATCAAGTGACAGATGTAGTCGTTGCTCTGCCTTACTCTGCCTATCAACAGATGGCTGAGATCGTTACTTGCCTGACGGATCTGCCTATTGGCGTTTGGATCGCTCTCGGCTTTTTTGATCTGGCTCTCTACCGAACAGATATCGAGGATTTTGCAGGCATTCCGATGCTTGATCTGCGTGCCTCTGCCATTGACGATTATCAGCGCATGCTGAAACGTGCGTTTGACATTGTTTTCGGCTTTTTCGCACTGGTCCTGGCTCTGCCTTTCATGGCGTTATCGGCCCTGTTGATACTCCTTGACGATGGGCCTCCCGTGCTGTTTCGCCAGATGCGAGTGGGTGAGAACGGGAAGTTATTTGAAGTGCTCAAGTTCAGGACCATGGTCAGGAACGCGGAGCAGCTGCAAACTCAGGTGGAGAAGCGGGATGCGGAGGGCAATCTCATCCATAAGTCGAAGGATGATCCCCGCATCACACGTGTGGGGCGTTTGCTGCGCCGCCTTAGCCTGGATGAACTCCCGCAGCTTTTCAACATCCTGGCCGGGACGATGAGCGCCGTTGGCCCACGCCCGGAAATGCCTTATCTGGTCGAGAAGTATCAACCTTGGCAGCGCAAGCGCTTTGCCGTGCCGCCGGGGCTGACGGGGTGGTGGCAGGTAAGCGGGCGGAGCGATAAACCAATGCATCTCCATACTGAAGACGATCTTTATTACATCCAGAATTACTCCATCTGGCTGGACCTGCAAATCATTGTGCGAACCATTTGGGTTGTCCTGATTGGGAAGGGATCATATTAGGCGGTGCCACTATGCAGACAAAAGCCAACCACCGGGTGCAGTCTTTTATCTGGATTACTGCTTTTATTCTCGCCAATTTCCGCGGGACCTGGATTTCGGATGTTCTCAAGCAGGGGTTTGGCATAACCGGCCTGCCGTGGATCGAAATTGTCATTTGGGTCGTACTGTTTCTACTGGCAGTTCGATCCTTGGTCAGGGATAATTTGCAGGCAAATTATCTTCGACTTTGGCAGCAGAATTGGCTTCTTATTCTATTCATCGTGATTGCATTCCTGTCCTTGTTTTGGTCGGTCGCGTTCTCGGCTTCGCTGTATCGCAGCGCGGCGCTTCTATTCTCTTCCCTGATCGGGGCATATATTGGAATGCGCTATTCTCTAAAAGGTTTGCTGGATATCTTATCCAGGTTTGGGATATTTTTGTTGCTTGTTTGCTTTGCTCTGGCACTGTTCTATCCTGCGGCTGGTGCCATGGATTGGGCGCCTTATAACGGAGCGTGGCGCGGGGTGTTCTGGCACAAAAATCAGTTTGGCAGTATTGCGGCACTCTTTACACTGGTTTTCGCGATCGGCGCATTGAATGGAATTGGCAAAAAAGATGGCAGGCCCACTATGTATTTTGCCTTCTATTTGTTTTCTGCAGTTGTTATCTATTTTTCGAAATCAGTTGCCGGTTATGCCCTGTGTATGATTGTGAGCTTTTGTACTCTGCTGGCGTTTCTCTGGCTGAAAATTCGCCATCGTTTAACGCCGGTCCATTATTACAGCGCACTGGGTCTCGGCATCCTGGCGGCAGCGGTTGTTTGGTTCAACCTGGATTTTATTCTTGGTTTGTTCAACCGTGATACGTCCTTGACAGGCCGCATTCCCATGTGGGGTCATTTGTTGCGTGATGTGATTGCCAAATCTCCATGGATTGGTCACGGATTTGGTGCACTTTGGTACGTAGGATCGTTTCAAGTATCGATGCAGCAGGCAGTGGGTTGGGGTTTCCCGATCGTTATCGCCGACAACGGTTTCCTGGATATTCTCTTACATGTCGGCTTGCTGGGATTGATTCCATTCCTGGGGATATTGGTTGTTATGTTTATCAGGTCGATAAAACTGGTATCCCAGTACCGTTCCCTGATAAATTTCTTTCCGCTCGTGCTCATGATTTTTGCGATAGCTGCGAATATCAGCTTCAGCCTCTTTCTCGAGACTGAAACATTTATATGGCTTGTGATGGTTGCTTCCTTGTTTGTCGTAACAAGGGAACTTCAGCCAGACGCTATTTCGTAAACTTTCTCTGCCACTCGAACAGCTTGTTCAGCGCCTCGATGGGGGACAGGGAGTTGATATCCAGTTCTTTCAGTTCATCCAGCAGCGGGCTGGACTCGGGGAACAGCATGGCTTGCTGCGCGGCATGCGGATCGATCCTGACCGCCCGCCCGGAGGTCTTTTCGAGTTCTGCCATGATCTCGTTCGCCCGCTGGATGACGGGCGCGGGCAAACCCGCCAGCTGCGCAACGTGGATGCCGTACGAACGGTCCGCGCCGCCAGGGACGATCTTGTGCAGGAACACGACCTTGTTGTCCGCTTCGCTGACTGCCACGTTGTAGTTGCGCACACCGGGCAGCAGGTCTGCCAATTGTGTTAGCTCATGATAGTGCGTGGCAAATAATGTCTTTGCCCGCAGGTGCGGGTGGTTATGGATGTACTCGATCATTCCCCAGGCAATCGAGAGCCCATCGTAGGTGGATGTGCCGCGCCCGATCTCATCCAGGATCAAAAGCGAACGGGCTGTGGCATGATGCAGGATGTTCGCGGCTTCGATCATCTCCACCATGAACGTGGACTGCCCGGCGTGGATCTCGTCCTGGGCGCCGATGCGGGTGAAGATGCGATCCACGAGTCCGATCCTGGCTGAATCGGCCGGGACGAACGAACCGATCTGTGCCATGAGGACGATCAGCGCGGTCTGCCGCAGATACGTGGACTTCCCTGACATGTTCGGTCCGGTGATGACGCGCACGATCTCGCCGTTTTCGAAGATGACGTCGTTGGGGATATAGCGTTCGCCTTGCAGTAATTGCTCCACCACGGGATGCCGGCCCTCGTGAATTTCCAGCTCGCTCCCCGCGTGGACCTCGGGCCGAATATAGCCTCCGAGGGCCGCTGTCTCGGCGAGAGCGGAAAGCACGTCCAGGGTCGCGAGAGTGCGCGCGATCTGCAGCAGCTTGACCGCGGATTTGCTGATCACCGCACACGTTTCCTTGAACAGGCGCAACTCGATCTCGCGGATGCGTTCTTCGGCGTTCAAGACCAGCGTCTCGTACTCTTTCATTTCCGGCGTGATGAAGCGCTCGGCATTGACCAGCGTCTGTTTGCGGATGTAATTGGCGGGTGCTTTGTCCGCCGCGCCGCGCGAGATTTCGATGTAATAGCCAAAGACTTTGTTGTATCCGACCTTCAGCGTCTTGAGACCCGTTCGCTCGCGCTCCACCGCTTCCAGGTTCGCGATCCAATCCCGCGCGTGCTGCGAGGCTTCGATGACCGAATCGAGTTCCTGCGAATATCCCGCGCGGATGATGCCAGTATTCTGCAGCGTCGCGGGCGGGTCATCAGCGACCGCGGCTTCCAGCAGCGACAATTCCTCGTCTGCCAGTTCCAATTTGGGTAGGGATAACCCTTGCGGTTGTCCAATGATATTCACGATATTCGGCAGCCGCGCGAGCGTATCCCGCATGGCGACCAGATCGCGCGGTTGTGCGTATCCAGCCAGGATCCGGTTGACCAGGCGCTCGAGGTCCGCTAGGGGTTTGAGGGCGAGGCGCAGTTCCGCCCGCTTCATGCCGTCGTCGAAGAAATATTGGACGCCGTTCTGCCTGCGCTGGATCCGGTCGACGTTGAGCAGCGGCTGGCTGACCCATTGATGGATCATGCGCTTGCCCATCGGTGTGACGGTTTTGTCCAGCGTGCCGAGCAGGGAGCCTTTCCGTTCGCCGCGCAGGGTTTCATCCAGCTCAAGGTTGCGACGGGTCGAGGCATCGAGCGTCATGAATTCGTTGAGGCTGTACGACCGCAAACTGGTGAGCAGACTCAGCGAGTCGGGCTGCGTATCTTTGAGGTATTGGAGGATCGCACCGGCTGCTCTCACGCACAGGCTGCGATCTTTGATGCCGAAGCCCTCCAGCGTGGAGGCTTTAAAGTGCGTGAGCAAAGTCTCTGCGCATTTGCCCGGTTCGAATCGCCAGGCCGGATAGGAGGTTTTGTGACCCTGGATCCCGTCGTTCAGATCCTGGTTATCAGGGACCAAAATCTCGGCGGGGTGCAAACGCGTCAGTTCGGCGCGCAACGCCTCCATGGGCAGTTCGGTAACGGCAAACTCTCCGGTGGTGATATCGGCATAAGAAACGGAAGCAGCTTTCTCATCCAGAACGACCGCGACGAGGTAGTTGTTCGAGTCCCCGGGCAGGAGCGCCGGCTCGGTGACCGTCCCCGGCGTCACCACCCGGATCACTTTGCGCGGGAAGAGTCCTTTGACAGGCGTCTCGCCAACCTGTTCGCAGATGGCGACGTGATAGCCCTTCTCGATCAGCCGCGCCAGATAATTTTCAACGGCATGATAGGGAATCCCAGCCAAGGGCACGCGCACGCCTTTGCCAACTGCGCGGGATGTCAGAACAATGTCGAGTTCACGGGCGGTGAGTTCTGCGTCTTCGTCAAAGGTTTCGTAGAAATCGCCGAGCCGGAAAAAAAGAATGGCATTCGGATAGTCGCGTTTGATATCCAGATATTGTTGTCGAATCGGAGTGGCGTCATCGTTAGGCATAGTATGATTTTACTGCACCATGAGACAATTGATCGAAAACACTGATAAAACAATTGTACTGTATGTGCCCATAATTGAGCGGACGCTGAAGAAAAGTACTCGTTCTCAGCTTTCACGATAGTTCTTGTCGGGGAGTGTCTAATGTCGAGGAGATGTAGGATATGTCT
>JAFGCG010000128.1 GCA_016932715.1 Anaerolineales bacterium | reverse complement strand
TGGTACCGGGCTTGGACATTGGCTTTGGTCTCCTTGGTCGGAACCAAGTTAACCATGTTCAAGCCCTTTCGTGAACTACTGATTATCGGTGAGGGGACCATAGCCTCCTGCCGATTGCCATTGATTTGCCGTTACTTTGATCTCCAGTTTGACGTAGTATCGGACAGGGGTACTGGGATCTTTCACACGCGACCAGGTCAGGGTCGGTGCGGTGCCGCATTTCAATACCTGCCCATTGGCAGGCGAGGAAGGTGTTGGAACAGGCGGGGGTGTAGTATCCTTCTGCGGCTGAGGCTGGGGTTGCGGCTGCGGCTCCTGCTGAGGAGGATCGGTAGGCGTCACGCAGGAACCAGTCACAGCAATAGTCACAGTGCGCACTTCCTCGGATGCGTCCAGTTTGACGACGGTCAATCGGTATAGCTGGCTTTCACACATGCAATCCTGGTACGAACCGTCGAAAGGCTGGTCGATGCCGCCAAAGATGACGCGCGCCGCGTTCTCCACATGCCAGCGGATCGTGGTACACCCGCCAGCCTGGATTTGGGGCGGATCGGCCCAAAATTGAATCACCGCGTCGGGAGGCGGGCTCGTGGGCGTATCGGTGGGCACCAGCGTCTCGGTGATGACGGGCGTGACCGTAATGACGGGAGTCACCGTAACGACAGGTGTGGCGGTTGCTCCCCCCACGCGGACGGTGATGGAGGCGATGTTGCTCACCTGCCCGCCGACATCATAAGCCTGCACCTGTACTGCATAGGTCCCATCCGCGGGCGGCTGCCACTCCTGGCTGACGTGCACGTACGCAGCTCCCGGCGAGGCCGGCGCGTCACGCCGGTAGGCGGCTCCATCGATCGTCAAGACAATTTCTGCGACGCCCTGGCGGGCATACGCATGCGACATCACCGTGACGATCGATCCGGATGGAACGAGCGCTCCATCCGTTGGAAAATCGATCCACACACGGGGGCCGGCTTGCGCCGCCTGGCCGCATGCGGCTGTTCCCAGTACAGAGAGCAGGAACACCATGCGGACCAACAAACTTAACCAGCGAGTTTTTTCCATAATGTCATCTCCTTATGCTCATTGCGATTCCATCAAATTGGAATCGCAATCACTGTCCGTCTTTTGCACCCACTTCCTCACCATCTCCAGCTCCAGGTCATCCTTGGGGACAAAGGTTTCCGCGCCCGCCTCGACCGCTGACTTCCGGAGCAACTGACCACTATCGTCATATGCACTCACGAGGATCACCCGCATACTTGGAGCCAAAGCCATAAGCTGTGGCGTGCCACTCACTCCACTCTCCCCGGGCAAGTTTATGTCTACAATGGCGAGGTCAGGCTGTAGAGCGCGCGTCAGTTCTTTCGCCTCAGGCACATCGCCAGCCTCGCCAATAACAGTCAGCCCGGCGTGGGTCAGGAGTCGCCGCAAGTGACGGCGGAACGAAGCTTGGTCATCTACAATGAGGACACGAGTTATAGGCATATGCAGACCTCATGATCTGGACGGATTCTGCCTACATAATAGCCACAGTTCGTGCCTATGTCATCGAGGTGAAGTACCGTTCTTGTGCTGTCTTTTCCAATAAAAGCTGGTACCGGTGTACCGGATGATTGGGGTGTTTTACCTAAATCATGTTGATTCAGCGCTGCGGAACCTCAGCAAGGAGCACGGCTCCCTGGTTGGGCAGCAGGGCGATCGTTTTCACGGGTATGTAATCTACCCCCCATTGGGACACATCGCCGTTCTCCGGAACAATCCCCCCTCCGGATGGAAGTGCCTGGTAATAGGTTTTCTGGAGGACGACTTCCTGTGACTTATCGGAGGGATTGACCAGCACCAGGCCATTTGTGTACGTGCGGGCATACACTCCCCAGTCATAGCGCCACAGAGAACTGATCGAGCGCGGGATCCCTCCCACAGGACTTCCAATGGGGATCTCGTACTCGGGAAACCACTCGGGCTGCGAAGATAACTCGAAGTTGAGATACGTATGGCGGCCTTTGACAAGCAAATAACTACTCAACAGGAACAGGCGATCCTCAACATCATCCTTATTCACATATTGCTGCAGCAGGATGACTTTATCCAGACCGACCATAGCCAGGATGCGGTCCATTTGTATCTGCCAGTCCCCTTCCTGTGCAGAAAAATAATCACCCTCAGACCATCTGCCAAACCCCTCCACCATAACGCCATCGGCGCCGGAATAGTCAGTACTGTCGCGTCCGGTCACCCATGCGCCGGCATTCGGAATCAAATAGTAGTCAGCCAGTTCCCCGGCCTGTCCATCGGCGATGAAATCCTCGATTTGGGACGACCAGGTTTCTTCAAATGTTTGATCCAGACCGGGCAGTTCCGGCTCGAATTTGTCACCACCATAATAATTAGGCGGAAATAAACTATCGACGAAGACACCATCCGCGGCGTTGGTGCGGAGTTGACGTAAGACCTCCCCGGTCCAGTATTCTCTCCAGGATGCATTACCGATATCCATCACGTACCAGCCCCAATCGCAAAGGAATACGCGTTGTCCTTTCCATTTGAAAAACCACTCATCGGGCGGATCTTCGGGATACTCCCGCAACCTTTTTTCCCCCTCGATCACCTCCAGCCACACGCCGTTCGTTTCACAATTCCCGGTTGTGTTCTGGTATCCCAGGCCCAGTCCCAGGCGGTAATTCAGGATGACAAAATTCGGATTATGGGCGCGCAGCCGGCGCGCATCCGAGGCAAACACCTTTTGCGTACCCACATAGTGGCTGGCTGCAAACTCGAACTGGGCTTCGCTCATTTCCCAGACAGCCAGTTGATCATTAAATACATGGATGCCCTCCGTCGTATCCGGGAAGGCATGAATGATCCTCGGCAGCTCTGAGGTGGTCACTGCTACCGGTGTGGTCAGCACGACGCCCAAAGCCGGCTTGCGCTGCAAGTCGGCGAAAATAGTCAGTGACACAGAAAACAATAATGTAAAAACCAATAATGCAAGTCCCGCAAATTTCCAGATCGTTCCACGCGATAAATACTGTTCATCGGAATTTTGGGATCGGGACGACGAAGCTGGTGCTTTCTGCCTCTCGGTCATCGTTTTGTTCCTTCCGCGCGCCAGTTCACACGGACGATCGTTCCATGCCCGGGCGTTGACGTGAGCGACCATTCCCCGCCGATCAGGCCGATCCGTTCGCGCATGCCAGCCAGGCCGAAATGACTTTGCGCGGTCAGGTCATGCAGTGTACCGGGAGCACGAAAGCCAAGCCCGTCATCCTGAATCGTCATCATGAGCTGGTCTTCTTCGCAGAGCAGGGAGATGTCCACGTGCCGCGCCTGGGCATGTTTGCTAATGTTGCTCAATGCCTCCTGCGCTACTCGATAGAAATTGACCGCCACCTCTCCGGGCAAGGAGCGCAACGCGGCATCGGGAGATACATCGAGTCGCGTCTCCACCGCGTTTTGGTCGGACCATTCCGTCACCAGAGTGCGCAAAGCAGCACCCAGACCCAGCGTATCCAGCATGGGCGGGCGCAATTCGGCACAGACCTGGCGCAATTCAGAGGAAAGCCGGCGCACTTCAAAGCGCATCTCCTTGAGAGATTCTCCAGTAGAAAGATTAAGATCTTTCGAATTCAAAAGCAAGCCCAGTTGTATGTTCAAGCCGACCAGGGATTGGATGGGGCTGTCATGCAGATCACGCGCCAGGCGTGCCCGCTCCTCCTCACGCGAGCGGAGCAACTGGTGCTGGGTCTGAGACAAAGCCTCCCGGCTGGCACGAATCTCCTCCAATTGACCTCGCAGGGCTTCGATCAAAAAGGCGTTGTTCAGGGCGATTTCAGCCTGCTCTGCCAGCGTACGAAGAATGCGATGATCCGTATCCGATAGATCATCGCCGTCCTGATGTAAGCCTACTGTCCATTGTGCAGGGATATCGCTTTGAAACTTGAACCGAAAGCGGGCTTGTACCTGCGCGGCTGGCGCGGCGGGAAATGTAGAATTCGAATCGCCGATCCACAGATAGGAACTGCTTAACCGCATCAGGCTGGAAACCTGATTGGTCAGCACGTTGAAAATTTGTTCACGCGAGCTGCTGCGAGCCAGAGCCGCGCTGATCATCTCGACAACACCCGGATAATCGTACCAGCCGCCATAGAAGAGCTGATCCACCAGGCGTTGGGCACGCACCCGCATCCAGTCAAAGGTCCATCCAACCCATAAGGTCAACACGAAAATGAAAACCAGCTGAATGAATAGTTCATCCGGCAGGGATTGGTAAAGAAATAAATAAGGTCCCAGGTAAACGCCAAAGATTCCGAACGACAGGAAAGCATAGACCAGTGTGCGATTGATCAGGCGGTCGATCCCAAACAGGTTATACCGTAAGGTCGCATACAAGTAACTCACAGGCGCAATGATCAGGGATAAGCCCGCCAGCCACTCCGGGATCACATCAAGAGAATTGAAAACCGTCGACAGTACGTAAAGCAGAACAATGGGTGTGGTGGCGATCAATGCGCCAAAGACGATGACACGCGTACGGCGCCGGTCATCCGGAGGGGAGCGGTATCGATAGCCATAGATCGTGAACACGATCGCCGCCGTGACCACAAGGCTGAAAAAGACCGCAGTCAATTGCAGCCCAAGCTGGTTATTGAACAACCACACCCCAAAAAGGACCGGTACCAGCGAATAAACCGGAATCAATCCCCGGGTTCGCCGGCGAGGATTGCCCAGCTTCACCGGCGATATGAGCGCGTAGTGCAGGAGTAGAGCAGCCGCCAGATTTAATCCACCAACACTGAAAGCAAGAAGCCCGGGCGGGGAAATCCAGGGCTCCTGATAGGATAACGGGAATAAAACCGTAACGGCAATCGTTTGCGTTATCAAAAAAAGCAAACGGATCTCTGAATGCCAAAAGCGGCGCAAAAACAACAGTGTCCCAATTCCCCAAAAAGCCAGCGCCACAAGGATCGCGCTCCCCAGAGCCAGGGTATTAACCTGAAGAAGGCGCACAGCCGGCACAGTCAGAGAAAGCTGCCAGCCCTGACGTTCGATTTTCAAAATATGGGTCTGTCCGATTTCGGGTGCGTACCAAAGACGAAAAGGTGTGTCATCCACCGTCAGGATGACATCACCCGCCTGCAGGCCGGCGGCTTCCGCATGGCCTCCAGGCAGGACACTATGTACGATGGAAGAGCCGGGACGATCCAGATAAAAATCCATGGTAGGCGCGTGCCACTGCAAATACAGGTCATATCCCACCAAAGCCGGCACAACCAGGATTAGAAATGCAAGTACGCCCCCCCAGATGGAACTCCAGGCGTTCTTCTCAGAAACCATCAGGTGTATTCTCTTCTGAAGATACCTGAGCCAAACCGTGGCGAATGGCATACAACATCGCTTCGGTCCGCGAGGTGACTCCCAGCTTCCCATAAATAGTGCTGATGTGATTCTGCACGGTGCGTTTTGTGATCACCAGTTTACGCGCGATGGCAGTGTTATCCAGTCCGCGGCCGAGCAGACGCAGCGTCTCGATCTCGCGCGGGGTGAGGGTGTCCAGGATTTCGGGGCAGTCCACCTTGGGATTCGCGACCGCGCGGCGCATCACCTGGCTGGCGACCGCCGGGCTGAACCACGATTCACCGCGCGCCGCAGCGCGCACCGCGCTCACGAGCGTTTCCAGCGCCTCATCCTTGAGCACATACCCGATCGCGCCGGATTCCAGCAGCCCAAAGATGGTCTCCTGGTCGTTATGGGCGGTGAGGATGAGGATAGCGGTCTTCCGCTCCTGCGCCCGCAGCCGGCGCGTCACCTCCAGCCCGTTCAGGTCCGGCAACTGCACATCCAGCGCAAGCACATCCGGGCAGAGATCGTCGACCAGGCGCAGCGCCTCAGCCCCTTTGGTCCCCTCACCGATGACGTTGATATCCGCTTCGGCTTCCAGGATGGCGCGCATCCCAGCCCGCACGATGGGATGGTCATCTACAATTACAACGGTTGTCATGATCTCAGACATAGGGTCCCTATCCAATCCGGGTCTATCGTTTCCGGCTGTTTAATTCGGCGAGACCCAGGAAGAGCAGCGGCAGCACAATCCCACCGGCGCATGGCAGGGAGGGACCGCGCTGGGGCTGGTCTTGTGCCGGTTCAGCGGGCGGCTGGGAATCGACTGGCGCCGTCGTGGGTGCCTCTCCTGGCTGTTCTTCCGCCGCGCCGGACAATTGTATATCATCCACCCAGACCTCGCCCGCATTGGGCGCATCCTGTGGGGTGGTGGCGCCAAAAGCCATGCCTACAATCTGGTCTGACGGTGTGAGCGCGGCATCTGCATTCTCCTCCCAGCTTGCGCGCCGGAAGGCATCCAGGTTTATTTCCATCGGGACCCAATCGGCAGCACTGGCAGCAGGAGCCTCGATGGTATATACATACGTCCCACGGTTTTCAGCGGAGCCGGTATATAAATCCACATCGAAGAGCAGACCACCCTGGCTGGCACGGAAGTAGAAGATCAACATATCGCCCGCGTTCCAACGCTGCGGGGTTTCGAAGAACGCTGCGCAGGTGACCCAGCTGTTCGCGACGATATCGAAATCAAGATGAAGGGAGTTCCCGAGACGGCCGGTCCCCGCCTCCACCTTGCACGTCAGGGAAGTGGAGGTCGCTTCGTCGCGGAACCCCTCCCAGGGGGCTGACTTGGGAAGGCTATTGGAGTCGAAGTCATCGATCCAGCCGGAAGCAGAAGAAGGTGCCGGCTGAGAGTCCGCCGGGGCTTCGGTAGCATCCACCGGTCCCGGTTGAGGTTGAGCCGGCGCATTTTCCTTCCAGCGATGATAAAAGATATTCAGCAAGGGGATGAATTCTTCAGTCGCCTTGCGGCTTCCCTCCTCAGAAGGATGGTCATCGCCCGAAGGATAGTAAAGTGTATTCCGTCCGCCGAGGCTATGTTCAATTTGCCCGCTGCTGTAACGATGATGCCCGTCGGGGCCTGTCAATATGTTATAGAAATCGAAGACGAAAACATTATTGAGGCTGTAATTGTTCTCGCTCAACCAGTCGTTCACCAGCCACTGATTGAAGGCGCGCGCGTTGTCCGCGTAGGTCGGGTCGGAGAGCGGCGGCGCGGTAACGACAACAAAAAGCTTGTCGGGACGCGTGGCAAACGTTTTCAGGATTTCATTATAGACATACTTTGCATGGCCCACCGTCAGCTCGCCTTCGGGGTTCGGCGGATCGTTCGGGTTGCCTTCCAGGGCGGAATTGGGGAAACAGGACTTGAACATGATGATCTCATTTTGCCCGCCCGGGTCGGAAACGGTGCGCGTGTACGAAGAGTTCTGGCTGTTCTCGCTGAGCAGCGCCTCCATGTAGGTGGGTGTACTTCCACTCGCAAACCATTCCGTCCAGTTGGGAATGTCCGTGCGGTCACCGATGGCGTCGGGTCCCCAGCCATAATTGGTATCGCTGACGAAGTAATTATTCTCGTCGAGCGTCTGCCCCAAATTTCCATAACCATCGGTCAGCCAATTCTCACCCGTGGAATGGTGGATGAATATTAATTTGACAGTTTCTTCAGGTGGGTTCGGATTGTCGCCTGCCTGGAGTGGAACCGGGCTTGCAGCAACGCTAATCAAAAGAATCCCCGCTACGAAGGGTACGAGCTTGATCCATGTTTTCATAAGACCCTCCCAGGTCACAACAACGACAATCGCACTCAAAATTGATTTATTCTGCTTCCATTATAGGTCAGCAAACAAAAAATACAATTCCCCTGTTTCTACCATAGAAAAGGGATAACAAAGCGCACCCACTATTTTAGAGAGTGGCTAATTGGGTGGCTTGCCCAATACTTTCACCACGGAGTGCACTGAGAACACGGAGAAAACCTTTTAAAAATCGGCTCTCCGGTTTTGGGCGGGACGAAGCCAAGGCTCACGGTTACTTTGCCACAAATTCACGCGAATTTTCGCGAAAAGTTTTAAAAATTCGTGCCAATTCGCGAAATTCGCGGCTGAGGTCTGGAGACTTCCCGTTAAAAACGGTAGAGCCTAAAAATCTCTGTGAACTCCCCCGGCACCTGCACCCGGGGCAGGTGTGTATTCTCCGTGGTGAGAAAACACGTAGCCCATTCTGTTAGCCACTCCCCTATTTTAGCTGTTCTCTCATAAATCACTCTTTGTCCTGCTGTTCGCCATTTATAATCGACCTATGAAACCACCCCTGGAAACATTCGATCAAAGTTTATCCGATGTCAAGACGCACGCCTCCGGCCCGCCGGGACGCCTGCCACTGGAAGCCGACTGGCTGCGCGACACGGCCAGCGGAAACGTCTTCGGCTGGACACAGGACGCAGCTATGGGCTGGCGCCCCGATCAATTGGGGAAGAACGAGTTCCTGATCCTCAGCACCCAGGGCGGCGTCCGCGCCCCGGACGGTAGGCCGATTGCACTCGGTTATCACACCGGTCACTGGGAGGTCGGCTTGCTGGTGCAGGCCGCCGCCGAAGAATTGCAGCGGCTGGATGTGATTCCTTTCGCCGGATTCGTCAGCGATCCCTGCGATGGGCGGACTCAGGGGACGCCGGGCATGATGGACAGTCTTGCCTACCGCAACGACGCGGCGACCGTGCTGCGGCGGCTCATCCGTTCCCTGCCCACCCGACGCGGGGTGCTGGGGATCGCCACCTGCGACAAGGGTCTGCCGGCAATGATGATGGCGCTCGCCGCACAGAAGTCATTGTCTTGTGTGATCGTCCCGGGCGGTGTCACGCTGCTGCCGGAGCAGGGCGAGGACGCCGGCAAGATCCAGTCGCTTGGGGCGCGCTTCGCACACGGATTGCTCACCCTCGAAGAAGCCGCCGAACTGGGATGCAAGGCGTGCGCCTCGCCCGGAGGCGGCTGCCAGTTCCTCGGCACGGCGGCGACCTCTCAGGTGGTGGCGGAGGCGCTGGGGTCGTCGGTCACGCACTCGGCCTTGGCGCCCTCGGGGCAGGCAATCTGGCTGGACATGGCGCGGCGTTCCGCCCGAGCCCTGGTCGAGATGGAAGCGCAAAAGATCACGATGAGCGACATCCTCACAGAAGATTCGCTGCACAATGCCCTGGTGACGCACGCGGCGTTTGGCGGCAGTACGAATTTGCTGCTGCACATCCCCGCGATTGCACACGCCGCGGGGCTGCCGCGCCCAACGGTCGAAGATTGGATGAAGATCAATCGCGCGACGCCGCGCCTCGTGGATGTGATGCCAAACGGACCCGTCGGATACGGCACCGTGCAGGTCTTCCTCGCGGGAGGCGTGCCCGAGGTGATGCTGCACTTGCGTGAGCTGGGGTTGCTGCGCCTGGACGCTCGCACCGTGAACGGGACCACGCTCGGCCAATCCCTCGCGGAATGGGAGCAAAGTGAACGCCGTCAAAAACTGCGCGAACGCCTCCAGGCGCTCGACGGCGTCGACCCGGACGATGTGATCATGGCTCCGGCAAAGGCAGGCGCGCGCGGCCTGACCGGCACGGTTTCTTTCCTGAGGGGCAACCTCGCACCGCAGGGCGCGATCATCAAGAGCACGGCGCTCGACCCGAGCGTGGTCGATGCGGACGGCGTCTATCGCAAGACCGGTCCGGCGCGCGTGTTCACCAGCGAACGGGCAGCCATCGCGGCGGTCAAAGGCTTGAGCGAACATCCTGTCAGAGCGGGGGATGTGATCGTGTTGATCGGCTGCGGTCCCATGGGGACCGGCATGGAGGAAACGTATCAACTCACTTCCGCGTTGCGTTACCTGCCGGAGGGCAAAAGCATCGCGCTGATCACCGACGCGCGCTTCAGCGGTGTGAGCACCGGCGCCTGCATCGGTCATGTGGGACCGGAGGCGCTGGCGGGCGGTCCACTGGGACGTGTCCGTGACGGCGACCTCGTTCAAATCATTGTGGATCGCGGCGAGCTTTCCGGGCGGATCGACCTGGTGGGTGAAGGCGAGCAACGTTTCGAGGCAGACGAAGGCGCGCGGGTTTTAGCCGCGCGTCCGCTCCACCCGGACCTGAAGCCGAATCCCGACCTGCCGGAGGATACGCGCCTGTGGGCTGCCCTGCAAAACATCAGCGGCGGGACATGGGGCGGCTGTGTCTATGATGTGGATAAAATCATCGAGAAACTGGGAGATATTTGATGTTACTTACAAAACATAAAACGACAGCAGGTGTGCGCTGGGCAGTGGCGGGTTCCTTCCTGCCGCCGAGTTTTAACCTGGGCACGCTGCTCGAACTGCCGCGCGAGAACATGCTCGGGCTGCTCGAGACATTACCGATAGGGGAATCCGCGGTCGGCGAGGAAGTCGCGCCGATCGACCCCGGGCAGGAGGTCTGGGCGGCGGGTGTCACGTATTTGCGGAGCCGCGAGGCGCGCCGCCTCGAATCGACCGTGGCGGACATGTACGACCGCGTCTACGAAGCCGCGCGTCCCGAACTGTTCTTCAAGTCGTCAGGCTGGCGCGTGGCTGGGAGCGGAACCCCGATCCGCATCCGCGCGGACAGCCGCTGGAACGTGCCCGAGCCGGAACTCGTGCTGGTGATCAACCGCCAGGGCGAGATCGTCGGCTACTGCGCCGGGAACGATGTTTCCTCCCGCGATATCGAAGGCGAGAACCCGCTCTACCTGCCGCAGGCAAAAGTCTACAACGGCTCGTGCGCGCTCGGACATGGCATCCTGCTTTGCGAGCCTGAGGAGATCCAAGACATCCTGATTCGACTGGAAATCCAACGCCGGGATGAAACGATCTTTGCAGGCGAAACCACCACCGCGACGATGAAACGCGCGTTATCAGAACTGGTCGAGTACCTGACCTGTGAACTCTATTTTCCACAGGGAGTCTTCCTGATGACCGGGACCTGTCTCGTGCCGGGTAATGACTTCACGCTGCAGCCTGAGGATCTTGTTTCGATCCAGGTTGGCGCGTTGAAGATCGAGAATCGAGTAACTGGATGAATCAGCAATTCTTCTCACCACAGAGTGCACAGCACTCTTCGAGTATGCTTCGCGAAGAGCACGGAGTTGTCCCTTTTTGTTTTCTCAGTGAACTCCGTGCGCTCCATGGTAAAGTCATTCAGCAAGCCCACACAATCATCACTTGATTTCTCCACAGGGTTATCCAACCATTTATAATCAAATCATGAAACAATTCCTCGATCGTTTCATCCTCGCCATCCCGGTTCTGTTCATCAAACAATTTCCCTATGCCTGGATCGCCGCGGTCGCCCTGGGGGTCTGGCCGCCAGGCTTCGCGTGGATCTTCCTTGCCATCATCGTCATCGGGCTGTTGATGCTGCGCTGGCAGTCCGCCGCGTGGATATCCAACCTGCGCCGCGAGCATGCCGTCGCAGGCGGCAAGTTTCATGTGGATCAACCTGCGGCTACCATCGGGCAAGCCGCGCCAAAACTGCTGCTCCTGCTGATCGGTGCCGGAGTGATCGCCTGGCTGTTGCAGGGTCAGTTCGGGTTGAGTTTCTGGCAGTTCTTTGCGATGGTCATCGGCTTTACCGTTTTGTATCAGGACACGCGCTTCTTCGGCGCCGCGACCACCTATGTGATCACCAATGAGGGGATCGGGATCCGCTCCGTCCCGGGACACCTGGACTATCGCTTATTCATCGCATTCAAAGAGATCAGCCGCCTCGAAAAAAGGGAATACCGAAAGGACGAAAACTGGGATGTTTTCGCGCGTACCAATGATGTAAAAGACGGGTTGCTAATGATCCCCAAAAACCCAAATGGCTTCACAAAACGCATTGACAAATTGTTCATCGCACCGCAGGATCTACAGAAATTCATCGAACAGTTACCACCCGGTTACGTGACGAGCGCGATCCCATCCAAATAGGAACAGGATATTCATTGGAGGCAAACTATGAACGACGAAATTAAAAGAAACCGAACTGCCGCTGCGACGGTCACTGTCCTGAAAGCGGACAAGGCGCCCCTGGCAAATCAGGAAGTAACGGTCCAGCAGGTGAGACACAAGTTCCTCTTCGGCACTGCGGCATTTGAGCTGGTCCCGCTGGTGAACAGCGGATTCGGAAGCAAAACGCCGGAAGATGCCCAACAGTGGGCCGATAAATTCCTGGCGCTTTGCAACGCCGCGACGCTTCCGTTCTACTGGGCTCGCTTCGAACCCGAACGCGGCAAGCCCATGACCAAAGAGGTGCAGAACGCGGCGAAATGGTGTCTTGACCATCAGCTGGTCACCAAGGGTCATCCGCTTTGCTGGCACACCCTGACTGCGGACTGGCTGCTCGAAATGAGCAATGCCGAGATCCTGCAGGCGCAGCTCGCGCGCATCCGGCGCGACGTGTCAGACTTCCGCGGCTTGATCGACATGTGGGACGTCCTCAACGAGGCCGTCATCATGCCGGTCTTCGACAAGTACGACAACGGCATCACGCGCCTGTGCAGGGAGATGGGCCGCATCAACACCATCAAAGCCATGTTCGAAGCGACGCGCGCCGCGAATCCCTCGGCGACATTATTGCTCAACGATTTCGATGTCTCGGATGCGTACGACATTCTCGTCGAAGGCTGCCTCGAGGCCGGCATCAAAATCGACGTGATCGGGATCCAATCCCACATGCACCAGGGCTACTGGGGCGTCGAGAAGACCCTGAAGGTCCTCAGTCATTTCGAGCGATTCAACCTGCCGATCCACTTCACCGAGACGACCCTCGTTTCGGGGCAGATCATGCCGCCGGAGATCGTCGACCTGAACGATTATCAGGTGCAAGACTGGCCAACGACCCCCGCGGGCGAGGAACGCCAGGCGCGTGAAGCCATTGAATTCTATACCACCCTCTTTGCTCATCCGCGCGTGGAAGGCATTACCTGGTGGAGCCTGTCCGATGGCGGCTGGCTCAACGCGCCGGCGGGTCTGCTCCGCAGTGACGGCTCGAGCAAACCGGCTTATGAGGAACTCCTGAAGCTCGTCAAGGGGGAATGGTGGAGCGGTCCCACGCGTTTCACCACGGATGAGAATGGGAAAATACAGTTCACGGGATTTCTGGGTGATTATGAATTGACGTACAATGACAGGAGCGAATCCTTTTCGCTTGGGAAGGAAAGCGCGCCTGCGATTGACGTTCATTTTTCATGAAGCGTGCGATTCTCGCGTTCACAACGATCATTTGCATCCAGGCGAAAAGCAGGAAAAGGAATAGTTTCCAATGAGAATACTTGTGGACATGGATGGCGTCATTGCAGACTTCGACACGGAATTCCTGCAGCGCTGGAGACACCGCCATCCTGACAAGTTTTACGTCCCCGTGGAGCAAAGAACCACCTTCTATGTGAAAGACGAATACCCCGAAGAACTCAAGCCGCTGGTCGCGGAGATCCTGCTGGAGTCGAGCTTTTTTCGGCATATGCTGCCAATGCCGGGCGCAAAGGAAGCCCTGGAAGAAATGCGGGCAGGCGGGCTGGAAGTATTCATCTGCACCAGTCCCCTAACCACCTACCGAAATTGTGTCTCGGAAAAATATGAATGGGTGGAAGAATATCTCGGACCGGCCTGGGTGAAGCAGCTGATTCTCACAAAGGACAAAACGCTCATCAAAGCAGACTTTCTGATCGATGACAAACCGTCGATCACGGGAGCAGTAGTCCCTCCAGACTGGGAACATATCCTGTACGACCGTCCCTACAATCGGGGACCTAACAAAAAGAGGATAACCTGGGATAACTGGAGAGATATTCTTCTCGCGCCCTCACAAGTATAATTATTTCGTTCTTCCCTTTTTTCAAAGGAGACAGGCATGCCCTTCAAACTTGTCTACTATTCCCAGCAGGACCCGCAATGGAAAAAAGACATCCTTGGCTTCGGTGACCCAAGCGATACGATCGGGTATGTGGGCTGCGCCCTCACCAGCGTTGCCATGGTCCTCAGCGGACATGGATACACGGAAACGCCCAGGACTCTCAACCAGAAGCTCAAGAATGTGGACGGCTTTGTCAGCGCGGGCATCCGCTGGGGCGCGGTCAGCCAGATCTATCCCAATGTGACTCTCAAAGCCTTCATTCCCTGCTCCACCAGCGAGGCGCCGCTCGCGCAGATCAACTCGGCGATTGCGGCGGGACAGCCCGCCATCGTGCAAGTGGATACCTCGCCGGCGGCCGGCATCCAAACGCACTGGGTGGTGCTCTATGGCAAAAAGGCTGATGATTACCTCATGCTCGATCCCTGGCCCTACCAGCCCGACGTCACCCAGGAAGACCTCTTGATGAAGCGCTACGCGCAGGAGAAGACGCTCAAGCATGCGATCTCCCATGTCATTCTGTATGAAGCCTTTGGCGGAGGAGGACCGATCGCGACTCCTTCGCAGCCGACCACTGCTCCCGTTTCGACGACGAGCGGAGACTCCGCCCGCGTCAAGGACTCGGTCACGTGGGGATTGAACATCCGCTCGAGCGTGGATACGTCGAGCATGGCGAACGTCGTCGCGACCGCCCCGGCTGGGACCGTCCTCGCGCTGCTCGAATCAGACGGCCTCTCGAAGATCGGCGCGATCAACCAGTGGGTGCGCGTCCGCACACCGCTCGGCCGGGAAGGCTTCGCGGCGGCCTGGTACCTCGAAAAGGTCCCGGGGACGGCTCCCGCACCCGCAACCCCAGCCGCATCCACGCAGGAGAAGACGGATGACAAGCTGGTCGTCAAGGTATCCAGCGCGGTCGGCGCAAGCGGATTGCGGTTCCGCAAGACCGCCTCGAAAGGCGGAGCGTTGATCGCGGTCCTCAAAGCAGGGGCGCGCCTGACGGTGCTCGAGCCGGAGGGCAAAGCGAAAGCCAAAATCGGCAAAGCAAATCAGTGGCTGTACGTGCGCGGACCGGGCAATCAGCGCGGGTATGTCAGTGCGGAGTATGTAACGCTGGCGTAGTGTCATCTTAAAAGTAATCGATTGTCATTGCAAGGAGTAGAGCATGGACAGCGACTTTAGAATTTCATCCGAACAAATGCAGGCCGAGGTGCCTGTGACCGTGTTCCACGTGCGCGGCTGGCTGGATGCCCAAAGCGAGGAGCAACTGCTCGAAGCCGCGCGCACAGCCTACGATGGCGGAGCACGTTATCTCCTGGTGGATATGAAAGAGCTCGACACGCTTACCAGTGCCGGGATGCGTGCGCTCCAAAAGGTCTATCAGATCTTCACCCCAAAGGAAGAGCGCTTCAAAGTGGCGCATCTGAAGTTATGTAATGCACCCCCACAAATTTATAACGTGCTCGGCATCACAGGCTTTTTACAGAATATTCCCATGTATGAAAGCCTGGATACCGCGCTGCAATCATTTGCAAAACAATAACACGGCCTTCGCCCTCTATAACACAACGCAGGTTTGCTATGAGCAAGGCTGCTCGAAATCGAGCAGCCTTTTTGGATTATGTTTGCATGCAATTATGACTATCCCGGACGGAAACACCTTTTGAACTTGTTAGCAGCCTGTAATGTTAATCAGGGTATGGACGGCTAAAATTAATTAGAGAACCTGAGAGGAATGTCCGTCCCATTGAGTTCCTTCGCGTTTGTTTCGATCCTTTCCGCGTTGGTTTCGCTTACAGCTTCGATTGCAACCTGGCGGCGTTCGGCGCCGGGCTCTTCTGCATTAAGTCTCCTGCTGCTTGCCATGGCAATCTGGTCCGCGGGGTATGCAACACGCTGGATGGATATCTCGGTGGAGGCAAAGCTCTTTTGGTTCAAAGTGATGTTTATTGGTGTCTCGGCTGTCCCTACCCTGTTCCTTGTTTTCGCGCTGGGGCTTACCCACAATGAAGCCTGGCTGACGCCTCGTCGGCTGACCCTGTTATCCATTCAGCCCATAGCTTCCCTGCTGTTACATTGGACAAACCTGTACCACCACTTCTTCTACCTGTCGATCAACCTGGTCCAGAGGAATGGCTCCGTGATCCTGGAGCTGACACGCGGACCCTGGTACTTTGTGAATGTTGTCTACTCCTATACGGTCATCGTGATCGGTTTCTTCCTGATGAGCCAGGGAGTGCTGCGTCTTGGACCCTTGTATCGTTCTCAATATCGCTTGATCTTTGCAGCTTCCCTGCTGCCGTGGGCAGCCAGTATTCTCAATGAACTGAATTTCATCAGCTTCAACAATCTGGACCTCACCCCGCTGACCTTCGGACTTGCAGGAATCATTTATGCCTTTTCCATCCTGCAAACGCATTTCATGGATTTGATCCCGGTGGCGCGCAGCCATCTTATCGAGAATATGTACGATGGCGTCATGGTTCTCGACGCGCAGAACCGTGTGGTGGATATCAATCCTGCCATGGCGAATGTCCTTGAAAAACAACCTTCCTATTATCTGGGAAAAGACGCCCACGAAGTCCTCGACGGCTGGCTGCAAAAAACCGAACTGCTCTGGGATGAAGTGGAGACGCGCGCGGAGCTAAAAGTGCCCAAGGACCCGTCGCGCTACCTGGACCTGCGCGTGACCCCGTTATATGACAGGGACCGGCTCCTCAACGGCCGCCTGATGGTCTTCCGTGACGTGACGGAACGCAAACTGGACGAGAAGAGACTGCGCTATGCCAATGAGCGCTTACAGACACAGTTGATCGAGATTGGTCTCCTGCAAAGCAAACTGCGCGAGCAAGCCATACGCGATCCGCTGACCAATCTTTTCAACCGCCGCTATCTCGAAGAGACTCTCGATCGTGAGCTGGCGCGCGCCGGGCGCGAGTCATATCCTGTCTGCATTATCATGGTTGATCTGGACCACTTCAAGAAAACAAATGATACGTATGGTCATGATGCCGGCGACCAGGTCCTGCAGGCACTGGCAAACGCCCTTTCCGAGCAAAGCCGGCGCGGCGACTTTGCCTGCCGCTACGGAGGGGAAGAGTTCGTGATCGTCATGCCGAACATTACCAAGCGCACTGCCTACGAACGCGCCAGGAAACTGCGCAGACGTCTGAACTCACTTCAAATTCCCTACGAGCGCCACCGGCTGACCACAACCATTTCCATGGGAATCGCCAGCTATCCGGCGAATGGGGATACACGTCAGGCGCTCCTGCGCGCCGCCGACCAGGCGATGTATGCCGCCAAGAAGGCTGGGCGCGATCACATCCTGACTTATGATCAATTCCTTGCATCAGAAGAAGCGTCGGAAGATTGATTTCCATTAGAGAATGTTTTGAAATTCCGCGGAGGCGATGTTGAACTCCCTTTCGGACAAATTTGAGCCGCGAATTGCGCGAATTCACACGAATTGTTCCTTTTACGGACC
Source organism: Anaerolineales bacterium (assembly GCA_016932715.1). Classification (GTDB taxonomy): domain Bacteria; phylum Chloroflexota; class Anaerolineae; order Anaerolineales; family Villigracilaceae; genus Defluviilinea. The sequence continues at coordinate 34,632 of JAFGCG010000128.1, read as the reverse complement.
CAACCTTTGTGCTCTCACCTGCACTCCCCGGCACTTGCGCCCGGGGCAAGTGTCGTGTCCTTCGTGGTGAATTCTTAAACACTCTCTTACAGGTAAACTTGCAGGGAAGCCCAATTGGCGCTGAAGTCATAGATCCCCACAGCCACTAACAAGACACCACTGAGAAGATTGATGAGGCGCGCCCGCATGGCGAATTGACGCGTGATCCATCTTTGTGCCGCGCCGGAGAGAAACGATAAGAACAGGAGCGGAATCCCAAATCCCATCCCAAACCAGAAGAAAATATTCATTTTGCTGAAGGCTTCGGCTGCCGTAAGAGACAACGCAAAGACACTGACGACCAGCGGACCCGAGCAGGGCAATGCGATGGGACCATACAGCAATCCATAAATGAACGCATTGACAAAGGGATGGACAAGCACAGGCACGCGGACCTGCGGCAAACGTTTGAAGGGATTGATATTCAGCAGCAGTAAAATGCCGAACAAAATAATGGTGAGGTCTGCCAGGGGAATCACCACAGAGAGTGCCCGCCCGACGGAAATGGAAAGCAGAGCAATGATCCCACCCAGGGCAAGCATCATGGTCAGTACGCCGGCCAGCACAAAGAAACCCAGAAAATAACGGCTGGTCTTGTTTTGCAAGCCTGCCTGTCCGCCACTGATGTACGCCAGGAAGCCGGGATACAACGGCAAAACACAGGGACTGGTGGTCGCCAGCAAACCAAGTGAAAGAGATGTGAGTATTGTTTCCATAAAATCTCACCCTTCACCCCTCTCCCTTCTTTCATCTTTCATCTTTCTTCTTCCTTCAAGCGGAGCCCAGGGGCGAAGCAGGGAGAGAGGCAGGGTAAGAGAGGAATCTACATCGTCCCATCCAAATACGGCTGGATCGCCTTCATCAGATCCTCGGCGCTCTTGAGGCCGAATGGCAGAGCATGGGCAACCCCGTGACGATCGATCACCAGCACAGGCGCGGAGGGCGGGTTCAGGAATTGATCGCCGTGGGCATTTCCGATCGCGCGCGCCACCTCGGAGCCGGCAACCGCGTAACGCCAGGCGAACTCGCTGTTCTTTTCAGCGTAGCCTGTGAGCACAGTTTCATCCTCGTTGGGATCGATGTCCAGCGACACAATGACCAGATCCTCCCGCATCCCAAGCGACTCGTACAGGGCTTTGATCTGTGCTTGCTGCTGGTAACAGGTCGGGCACCAGACAGCCATCGTTTCCACCAGCACCACTTTGCCCTTGAAATCATCGATCGTGAACGATTCGCCGCTGCGGACATCCCTGAGCGAGGCGCCAAACCATGATGGCGTCTGAACGCCATCAGGTGCTTCCAGCATGGCTTCTTCCGTCATCATAGGCTCTTCGGTCATCATCGCTTCTTCAGTAGGCTCATCCATCATGGCCTCTTCGGTGGGTTTATCCATCATGGCTTCTTCCGTCGGTTTCTCCATCATCTCGTCTGCAGGTTTTTCCATGGCATCCGGCGCGGCGCCTGCGCAAGCCGTCAGAACGAAGACAAACAGCAATATCATGCTCAGCATAGCAGTTCGGTTTTTCATGACTCTCTCCTGTTTTAGATTTCTTCGCATGATAGCAAGCCGCCCTTACAAAAGGACTGTAAAATGATTACGGAAGTATGAACCGTTCCGTGGTTTATGTAAGAATTTGTTAATGCCTGAAAAAGTCCGTTCGGTTATCATTGGTGATCAATGAAATGAACGCGAAAACAATCCTTGTTGTGGAAGATGAAGCCAGCATCGCGGAAGTGGTCAGCCTGTACCTCAAACGGGCGGGGTATCAGGTGCAGCTCGCACCGGATGGCAAACAGGCGATGAGCATCCTCGAAAGACAGATGCCGGACTTTGTGATCCTGGACCTGATGCTGCCCGAAGTGGACGGTCTCTCCCTCACCCGCTGGCTGCGTGACCGTTCCAACGTGCCGATCATCATGCTGACGGCGCGCCGCGAGGAGATCGACCGCATCGCCGGCCTCGAAATGGGCGCGGACGATTACGTCGTCAAGCCGTTCAGCCCGCAGGAGCTGGTGAGCCGCGTCCGGGCTGTGATGCGCCGCCTCGGACGGGAACAGCCTGAAGCTGAGTCGGACCGTTCCCTGAAATTCGAGGGTCTCACGATCGATGCGCGCAGCCGGGTCGTCGTGGCAAATGACTCGCCGGTGGAGTTGACCGCCAAGGAGTTCGATATGCTGTATCTGCTGGCAGCCCATCCAAAACAGGTCTTTACGCGCGAGCAATTGCTCGAGCGCATTTGGGGCGGCGCGCAATACATCGACCCCGGCACGGTTACCGTGCATGTGCGTCGTCTGCGCGAAAAGATCGAAGCCGATCCCTCCCATCCCGCGCGTTTGTTGACGGTTTGGGGTGTAGGTTACAAATTTGAACCTTAGTTTCTTTCACCACGAAGGACACGAAGGATCACGAAGGTTTTAAGCCTTCCACCTTTGTCTCCTTCGTGACCCTTTGTGGTTAGATCGTTTTTATGAAACTCTCCCTCTCCCGCGTTCCCATGTTTGCCCGCCTGGCGCTTGGCATCCTGTTGATCCTTGCCATTTCGCTGGCGTTCTTCAAGCTGCTCATGTCTCCGCCCTCTGGCGAGCTTGGCTTGATGGCTGTGTTCCTGGGCATTACCGCCCTCGCTTCGGCCTTGGTGGGCTATGCAGCCTATCGCCTGGGCTGGGTCAATCGCTCGCCGACCCTGCACTGGACATTGCTGGGCGGCTATGCACTCGCCAGCCTCCTCACGTTCTTCAACGTCTGGTTTTCCGCGGAGCTGATGTTTGCCAGTGAACATGACCTCCTTCTGGCAATCGTCCTGCTGGTCTTCGCGGGCGGGATCGCCATGATCCTGGGATATTTCCTGTCCAGCACAGTGACCGAGCGCATCCATTTGCTCAAAGGGGCTGCGGAAAAACTGGCACAGGGCGACCTGCAAACGCGCGTGCCGGTGAGCGGCCGTGATGAGGTCGCCACACTCTCAGGGACGTTCAACCAGATGGCGGAGCAATTGCAGGCTGCCGATCAAAAACAGCGCGAACTGGAGGACCTGCGCCGCGATCTCGTTGCCTGGGCCAGCCATGATCTGCAAACGCCGCTCACATCCATGCGCGCGGTCCTGGAGGCGCTCGCAGATGGAGTTGTGGATGAGCCCGAGACGGTGAAGCGCTATCTCGCCACAGCACAGCGCGACGTGATATCGCTCTCGGCGTTGATCGACGATCTTTTTCAAATGTCACAACTGGATGCGGGCGGGTTCCCTCTTCATCCCGCCGAGGCTTCGCTCAGCGACCTTGTCTCGGATACGCTGGAAAGTTTTTCACAGCTTGCCAGGCAGCAGGAGATCACACTCGAAGGCCAGGTGGAGTCTGACGTGGATCCCGTCCGGATGGATACGCAGGCAATTGGGCGCGTGCTCAACAATCTCCTCGGCAACGCGCTGCGGCACACACCTGCGCAGGGGCGCGTCAGCCTCTGGGTGCGGCGGACAACCGCGGGCGTGGAAGTGACCGTCAGCGACACCGGCGAAGGCATCCGCGCCCAGGACATTCCACACATCTTCGAACGCTTTTATCGCGGCGACGCTGCGCGGTCACGCACTCGCGGCACCGGGGGGGCAGGTCTGGGGCTTGCCATCGCGCGCGGCATCCTCCATGCCCATGGGGGAGATATTCAAGTCGAAAGCCAGGTGGGCAAAGGCACGCAGTTTACCTTCCATCTCCCATAGCGAGCGCAAGTTTTCGCCACGGATTTTTTCAAAGGACTTAAAACCTTAGTGTTCCTTCGTGTCCTTCGTGGTGAACTTAGAAACATTCCCTTAACCAATCTCTCAGTCTTCCGTAATCCTTTCGTAAGGAAGTTTTCTTAGAATGGACACATCAAGGAGACTGATGATGAAACGTTTACTATTTGCGTCAGTTGTTTTCATTCTTTTTGGATGTGCACCCCGACAAAATGCGCAGTCCGTGGACTCTTCCCTGGCGAAACCCGCTGCCCTCCCGGACCTGGGACCTGCTCCCGAGCTAACGAACGAGACCTGGCTGAATGTCGACTCGCCTCTCCGCCTGGCGGACCTGCGCGGCAGGGTCGTGATGATCGAGATGTGGACCTTTGGCTGTATCAACTGTCAGAACGTGATGCCTGCATTGAAGGAATGGCATGCCAAATACAAGGAGCAGGGCCTCGTCATCATCGGCAATCATTATCCCGAGTTCTCCTATGAGGAAGATCTGACGAATTTGAAGGATGCAATTGCGCGTTTCGATATTCAATATCCTGTCACACAGGATAACGACGGCGCCACGTGGCGAGCCTATAAAAACCGCTATTGGCCAACGTTATACCTGATCGATAAACAGGGTCACATCCGTTACGTACACATCGGTGAAGGAAGATATACAGAAACGGAAGAGAATATCAAGGCGTTGTTGGAAGAAAATTAATGATAACCCGTAGGGGCAGGGCTCGTCCCTGCCCAGGGCGACCACAAGGGTCGCCCCTACCACAAGAGGTAATTATGAATACCAAATACAAATCTGTCCCTGTCAAATCATCGGAGATCACGCCGTACTCGCAATATCTCTCACGCCGCGAGTTTCTGCGAGCCGCGGGCATCGTGACCGGGTCGGCCCTGCTGGCGGCCTGTGCGCCCGCGCAGCGTGCAACGGGAACAACCGTCCCGGAGGGGGAAGCGCCCGTCCTTCCCCCTGGCAAAATGGATGAGCGCGGCGATCCTGCGAATTCCTTCGAGGATATTACCAATTACAATAATTACTATGAGTTCAGCACAGACAAGGAAGCTGTCAATCCACTTTCGCAGGATTTCACCGCCGCGCCCTGGACTATTCAGGTGTACGGCCTGGTCAATAATCCAACGGTCTTTGGTATCGAAGATCTGCTGAAAGAATTCCCGCAGGAGGAGCGCATCTATCGCCTGCGCTGCGTGGAAGCCTGGAGCATGGTCATCCCCTGGACAGGGTTTCCGCTGGCAAGCCTGTTGAAGAAAGTGGAGCCAACCTCGGACGCGAAGTTCGTCCGCTTCGAAACCGTCTTTCGCCCCGAGGAAATGCCCGGGCAGAAAAGCCCGTTCTATCCCTGGCCCTACCAGGAGGGCCTGCGCCTCGATGAAGCCATGCACGATCTGACCATTCTGGCGACCGGCTTATACGGCCAGCCCATGCCCAACCCGAACGGTGCACCGATCCGTCTGGTCGTCCCGTGGAAGTATGGGTTCAAGTCCATCAAATCCATTGTGAAGATCGAGTTGATGGCGGAGCAGCCTTCCACGCTCTGGAGCGCCGTGGGTCCCAACGAGTACGGCTTTTATTCGAACGTCAACCCCGATCGTCCGCACCCGCGCTGGTCGCAGGCCTCCGAGCGCCGGATCGGTGAACTGGGCCGCCGGGCGACCTTGATGTTCAACGGCTACGCCGAGGAAGTGGCTGCTCTTTACGAAGGCATGGATTTAATAGAGAATTATTAGGACATGTCGTTGCGAGCGACACTTGCGCCGCACGCAAGTGCGGTGAGCGAAGCAACCCCCGACAAACGAGGAGATTGCTTCGATCGTGGCGCCCACAGCGCCACTCCCTCGCAACGACATAAGATAATCATGAAATCTTTTTTCAAACGCTACACCCCTCTTCAAATTGCCATCCATATTTATGCATGGTCCGCTCTCGTACGCCTGATCATCGATTATTTCACCGGCAATCTGACCGCCAACCCCATCCAGGCACTGGAACAGCGCACGGGCCGGCATGCCATTACCCTGCTGGTCCTCTCGCTGGCGTGCACCCCTCTGAATAACATCTTTGGCTGGCGCGAGTTGATCAAGCGCCGCCGCGCCCTGGGCTTGTACGCGTTCTTGTATGCGACCCTTCACATGCTCATCTTCGTCGACCTCGATTACGGTCTGGCATGGAGCCTGATCGTCCAGACGATCCTTGAAAAGCCCTATATCGTCGTCGGCGTGATTGCTTTCCTGATGCTGGTCCCTCTGGCATTTACATCCTTCGATATTTGGAAGAAGCGCCTCGGCAAGAACTGGAAGCGTTTGCACCAACTGGTCTATCTGATTGCACCGCTGGTTGTCCTGCATTATGCCTGGGGCAAGAAGGGTGACTTCTTCCGCCTGCAGGGCGAGATCATCCGGCCGTTGATCTATGCACTGATCGTGATCCTGCTCCTGATCATGCGCATCCCACAGGTACGAAAAGCTCTCGCTGCGCTGCGGGACCGCATCCTGGTCCTGTTGCGAAGGCGGGAGCCAGTGGTTGAGTAGGCAGCGATCTCCCGAAGGGGACCGTATCGAAACCCAGCCCAAAGCCAACACCCCCAATCTTTTAAACCGCTAAATGCAAATTCAAATCCATCGAAGTTGCTACTCGTCGCCACTGGGTAGAGAATAAACCACTGCCGCGAATTTCGCGAATTCACGCGGATTTTTTAACCAATTCGCGATAATTCGCGTTCTTCGCGGCAAAGAGAAGGATTTTGCATACACACTCTAGAAAATCCCTTTGACGAACAGCAGCAGGCCCACGATCGCGAGCGGAATGCCAACGATGGCGCCCACGACCGTCAGGCTGACGAGCAAGCCAGCGATCATCAGCACGATACCAATGATCATGGCGACGAAACGACCGGTCATTTCGACGATGACTGCCAGTAATTTCCAGATCGCCGCGAACGGCCAGAGATACCACGGGACTTGATGCTTTACCTGTGATGTTGTCATTTCAACCTCCAAAACAAAAAAATATCAACGAGGTGACAGCCACTTCAAGGAGCGTAACAAGCAGTGACCATCACCCGATTAAACATACGTACCTTCTGCACTGAAGTAGCAAACAGAGCGTTCCCTCTCGCATGTTATAATGCCCGCTATGCCCCCTAAAAAGATGCCGCCTAAAAAGGTCCCCCAAAAAAAGAAAAAAAACGTCGCGCGTGCCCGTGTTGTTGAACCGGTTGTTGAGACAGAAAATCTTCCGGAAAAACAATCCTCTGAGAAAGATACTGTCACATTCAGGCGCGGCTATGTCTATGCGGGGCTGACTGCGCTGGCATTCGCGGCCGGCATTTTCATTGGTTACATGCTATGGGGATACAAGCCCGAGCCAAAACCGGTCATCTACGACATTGAAACTGCAGGCTTCCCCAGCCTCGGTCCCGATGATGCACCCATTGTGATCGTCGAGTTTAGTGATTACGAGTGCCCATTCTGCGTGAGGTGGTATGTCCAGACATACAGACCTCTCCTGGCCGCTTATCCGGGCAAGATCCGATTGGTGTTCCGCAACTTCCCTCTTTCCTTCCACGAGAACGCATTTGCATCCGCCGAAGCTGCCCTCTGCGCCGGGGATCAGGATTCCTACTGGGAATACCATGATGCTTTATTCGATCATTACCTTGCCCTGTACCAGGAAGACCAGGAGCGGATCCTCGACCAGTCGACCTATAACCAGCTCGCCAGGGATCTGGGGCTGAATGTGGCAACCTTCGAAAAGTGCATGACCAGCCGTAAATACCAGCAGTTCATCCTGGATGACATTGAATATGCCAATAACCTGCCGCCCGATATCATCGCCGGTGAGGCCGCGGTTGGAGGCACACCGACCTTCTTTGTGAACGGTCAGCGGCTGGGCGGTGCCTATCCATTGGAAGAGTTCGAGAAAATCATCGATGCCGAACTGGCAAAACCAAACTGGTTTCGAGACTTGTTTGGAGGGACGCGATGAAAAAATTTGTGGCTGTGGCAGGGAACATTGGCGTCGGAAAATCCACCCTCGTGGAGATGCTCTGCGTTCGCATGGGCTGGGAGCCGTTCTTCGAGCCGGTGGCTGAGAATCCCTATCTCGCCGATTTCTACGCGGACATGGATACCTGGTCGTTCCATTCCCAGATCTTCTTCCTGGCGCATCGCCTGCGCTCCCATTATGACCTGGCGCAGCATCCCAATTCCGTCGTCCAGGATCGCAGCGTCTATGAGGATGCCGAGATCTTTGCCCAGAACCTCTATCTGCAGGGACACATCCCATACCGGGACTATCAGACCTACCGCCAGCTGTACGAGACGACCATGCGCTTCCTCCCGCCCCCGGACCTGGTCGTGTACCTGCGCGCCTCCGTCCCGACCCTGTTGAACCGCATCTCGAACCGCGGGCGCGCCTACGAACAGACGATCTCCCCCGATTACCTGGATGGGCTGAACAAACTGTACGAAACCTGGATCGATAATTTCACGCTTTGCCCGGTGCTGGCTGTCCCCGCCGACGACCTCGACTATGTGTCCCACCCCGGGCACCTGCGCCTGATCACCCAGAAAGTGGAGCAGAAACTGACCGGCAAAGAGGAAGTGGTCTTCGAGCCGGATGAAGTGGCAAGAGCCGGGGAAGATTAGGATCAGCACGCAAAGCATAAAAGATAAAACAAGAGACTGCCAGTTTGGCAGTCTCTTTACTTAAAGTTGAACGGGCGCTCCCGTGCAAAATCAGGCACGTAGTGTGCGTGACTCACAAGCTCCTGAATAAAGGCATTCTCGAGACCCAGCTCGAGCGCGTATTCCGTGATCTCGTCATATTCGGCCTGCGTCAGGGTCCGGTTGATGTCCGGGTAGCGGCGCGCCTTATAGCGAGGCGAATACTGTGACATGATACTGACAAACGTAGCGCGCGACAGCTCCGCCAGAAAGCGGAGACAGCTGCGGCTGTTCTCCAGGCAGCCGGGCAGGACCAGGTGCCGGACCAGCAAGCCTCGTACCGCGATGCCGTGCTCGTCCATTTCCAGGTGACCCACCTGAGCGAGCATCTCGCGCAGGACCTCGGGAATCACCTCGGCGTAGTCGCGCACCGCGGAAAGCTCTTTCCCGAGTCCATCCTCCAGGTATTTGATGTCCGGGAGGTAGATATCCACCAGGCCCCTGATCTGCCGCAGTGCGTCCACAGAATCATATCCATTGGAGTTGTACACGATGGGAATCGTCAGTCCTTTGGCCTTCGCCGCCTGGATCGCCTCCGCCATTTGAAAGATCATGTGAGAAGGCGAGACAAAATTGATATTGTGGGCAGATTCGTCCTGAAGGCGCAGCATCTCCTGTGCCAGTTCAGCGGTCGTCAGCGTCCTGGTATACCCCTGCTGAAACTCCTGGCTGATCTGATAGTTCTGGCAAAAGACACAGCGCAGATTGCATCCGGCGAAAAAAACGGTCCCTGAACCTTTCGTCCCGGAGAGGGGCGGCTCTTCCCCAAAATGGAGACCGATATGCGAAATCTGAATACCGCCGCGTACCCTGCAAAACCCGACCTGACCTTCCAGCCGGTTGATCCTGCAGTTGCGCGGGCAGCATTCGCAGCTTGCCAGTTGTGCCAGCAATGATCCATTCATGAGACTTCTGAGGCTCATTATACTTCCCATGTCCAGGCAACGAATCAAAAGAGCCGGGTAAAACTTTACCCGACTCCCGAATATCGACACCGCTTTGTTAGTCCGCAAACACAGGCCATTTGCCTGGAAGTCCAGGCAAACTCTTTTGATCGAACCAGCCGTTCCGGTCCCAATAAGCCGGGTTCCAGATGTTATGCCCAAACGGCGGGCACTCGGCGAACACGAAATCGTCCGGGAGCGTATCGGAAATGGGGCATAACGGCTCTTCAGCGCTGCCTGTGGGCGGGTTGACGGTACTCTCGCTCAGCGAATTCTGCAAGCCGGGGGTTGGGAAACAGTACTCATTCCAGTCATCGAGGCCGCCGTTATCGGGCAGGCGGCAATAGGATTGGTCGGGGAAACGGACCACGGAGTAGTTGTAGGCATCCGCCAGCTGCCCGTTCGGCTTGAGCAGGCGCACGCCGTCGCCGCCATCGCTGAGCAGCAGGCCCGTCTCGCTGCCGAAAAAGACCTTGCGCTCGCCCGGCTTGATCGTAACCGCGGGCAGGCGGTACGGATCGGACCCGATATTGACCTCGTCATCCAGGCTGTACCCGCTGAGGTTGACGTCGATCACGCCATGGTTGAGAATTTCGATATATTCGTCACCGGTATTGATAAAGCCATCGTGGTTCCAGTCATGCCCGGGACGCGGCACGAACTCGTTGATCGCCACGAGGGGAGGCGGAGGCACGGGCGTGGGGGTACGCGTGCGGAACGGCGTGGGCGTAGCGGTCGAGACTTGATGCGCCACTGTTGCCTTGCTGCCAAGATGGGTATTATCGCCAAGATAACTTGCAGTAATTATCTTTGTACCCGTGGAGGTAAATTGCACCAGGCAATTGCCTACGCCGGAGGCATTGAGGGTGATCACACAATCTTTGGTTGCCCCCGTGACATTTACCCGGGTGCCAGCCGGCGACAATGCACTGCCCGTTACCCGGACGGTCACCCGGACATTCTCCTTCGGTAAAGACGGATTGGGTGTATGCGCCGTGATCGTGGTAGTTGTATTGACAGGGTTTGGAAGCACAGTCCCGCAGCGCCGCAATGGCCGGGATGAATAATTCCGAGGAAGATCGTCCACTGTTGTGATCAGTGAGAAATCACCGGTGTTATTGTTTGTATCCTGGCAGCTATCCAAATCTCCGCCGAGTTCGCGTTCGTAGCTCTGATCCGGATTGGATAATGGAGTCAGAAATGTACCTTCCCGATAGGCAGAACCGGAACTCATGCCCACCTGATCGACGACCGAATTGTTAGCTCGCAGGAGGGCAATGCCGCCATTATCTGCAATCCCAGTGCCATACGTCAGATTGGCAGCTACGCTGATGCTGTAACCGACATAATTGGCGACCAGGTAATATTGCCCGGAGCGAAGCAGGGTCGAGGCGGGGATCGTCGCGCGCGTCGCCCTGGTTCCCGCAGCATTGGAAGCATTGATCTTCCAGCCGCTGATATCGATCGGATTGGTCGTCGGGTTATAGAGCTCTATGTACTCGTCGTTCGCCCCATTGGGACCACTGGTGCGGAATTGGCTGATGACTACAGAGGAAGAAGCGTTGAAAGTAACAATATTATCCGTGCTCGTACTCGCAAGGTTGTTATTGCCCAGCAGGTCTGTTACCTGGTCTGCTGGAATGGTGGGAATAAGTGTTCCCAGGCCTGTCAATGCCGTAGCAGACAGAGCAAAGGTCATGTGGTCCCCTGAATCTGTAATGGTCCACGTGACTCCCGAGACAGTGCCTGTCTGAGCAATGTCAGAAACTGTAAATGTGCTGGCGTCAATTGGTTCAGAGAACACAACCGTAAAATTGATTGGCAAGGTGGTTGCAGGGTCGACCTGCGTTGATGCCTGGTTGACTGTCACACTCGGGGAAACATCGTCGTTAAAAGTGACTTCATTGTCGGTACTCGTACTGAGAGTGTTTCCATTACCTGCCAGATCCATAACCTGACCCGCTGCAATGGACGGAATTACAGTCACATTATTTGGAGATATTGCAGAGGCGGAAAGAGTAAAGGTCATATGATCCCCTGAGTCGGTGATATCCCAGGTGACAGAAGTTGCTGTTCCGCTCTGTGTTATATCACTTACCGTAAAAGTACTTGTATCAATGGCTTCGGAGAAGATGACTGTGAAGTTTATCGGCGTTCCACTTGCCGGATCCATCTGCCCAACCGCCTGCTCGACAGTTACAGTCGGCGGCATCCCATTATCAATTACAATATTTTTGTTTGCTCCCAGTGAGCCTGCTGATCCAGGGCTAGGCAGTTTCAAGTTCGCATCATCGCTAGTACCTGTAATTATTGCACCATTCAGAGACAAAGAATTAGTTGCTACATAATCCAAATCACCAGAAGTATCACCCACTACAACAGTATAGTTAAAAATTAGAGTATTAGAACCACTCCCTGATATATAGGTTGCAGTTTCGTCTGTCATTCCCGTCTCAAGCAATAATGTTGGCGAGCCACCAGTAGTATCTACATTTACTACGTCACTAAAAGTTATTCTGATGTCGATGACACTTCCGTTAGTATAAACTGCATCTGGCACCAACGATGTCACATTCGTTACTGCTGCACATGGCAGGAGAGCGCTAGCTAAATTCTGGGGATCGCTTGGAGCAACGAATTGAAAATCAGATGAATTGTTATTATTATCCAGACAAGACCCCCGCCCGTAACCTTGATCTGAATTGGTGGTGCCCAGAGATGCTAATGGCGCGATTTCAAAATAACACCCAACACAGTTGGTCATTCCCACTTGGTCAAGGATAGGGCTTCCTCCAGGTTCTGTTAATGCAATACCGCCTTCATCAGTAATACCAGTACCGTAAGTTAAGTTTCCGGGAACTCCCCCACTGTATGGACCTCCAGAAGCATTAGTATTAGTAATTAAGTAGTGCTGTCCTGAGTTTAGTGTTGTGCTTGCGGGAATTATAACTTTCCTGTTTGATGAACCACTATTATCAGTAGCCCAGATTTCCAACCCTCCGATATCAATCGCTGAAGCAGTGGGATTATATAGCTCAATAAATTCATCATTTCCCCCGTTAGGACCACGAACTCGAAATTCACTAATCACTACATCGCCAGCAGTTTGTGCCTGCGGTGCGGCGCGCGCGGGAACACCTCCTGTCATTGGCAGCGCCAGCCCGCCGCACAGAGCGGCGATCAGGAAGACGAAAAAGAGCCCGCGCCAGAACCGTTGTGAGTTTTTCATAAAAAAGCCGCAGGGAACTATCCCTACGGCATTATAAACCTCCCTGGGCGATTCCGATATAGTTTACTTGCGCGGCTCGATTACAAGTTTGATGGCAGTCCGCACCTTGTCATCGATGGTCACGTCTGCGAACTCGGGCACACAAGCCACCTCGATGCCGTCGTTCCTGAGATAACCGGTTGCCAGTACCAGAGCCTTGACAGCCTGATTGACCGCTCCCGCTCCGATCGCCTGTACCTCCGCCCGTTTGTGTTCCCGGATCACACCTGCGATCGCGCCCGCCACAGCAGACGTACGGGAGTTTGCAGATACTTTGATAATGTCCATGACGATCCTCCCAGCAGTAGTGTTAGCTTATCTGCAAGCATTGTACAGGATTAATGTCTTCGTTTCAAGCACTTATTTAAGTAGGATATTAGAATCGTATTCGTAGTAGGGCCTGTGGATAGTGTGGATAGAATCCGAAAAGCCTCATATATGGGCTGGAAGCCGCCTCTGCGCCTGGATGTCCGGTCTGCTCCCGTTAACGGAACCAGCTCTCCCTGTGGAGAGATTCGGTGGAACTTATCCACAGCTTTCTCCACAAAGAGGGCAGGACTAGCGTCCCATCTATATCTTGGCGATCCTTCGAACGATCACCCATATCTGGGGGTATGGACTTATGGATATTTTTAGTCCTCTTTGGACTTGTCCACAGTGAGAGGCACTTATCCACAAATAATCGCGGGTTATCCACAGTTTATTTGTCTATACATATCTGGTCGGGCTCCAGGGTCCCCTAAATATGGTCGCCAGACATTACAAAAAAGCAAAGGTGTAACCCATTATTAATGGGATTGAAAGGAAGGGCAAGGTGATAGAATAATTTCATGATTCCCCCATTGTTTCCATCTATTTTTTTAAGAAAGGAATTCATCCATGTTATTCGCACCCAAAGAAAGAGGCCAAGGTCTTGTTGAGTATGCGATCATCCTCGTCCTGGTGGCTCTGGTCGTCATCGCCATCGTCCGCCTGCTGGGACCCAAGATCGGCAACACGTTCAGCAGCATCAACGATTCCCTGCCGTAACCCGCTCGTATGAGCACCACATAAAATCCCCGTCCTATGGACGGGGATTTTTGTATGCAACTGTTGCATAAAATAACATTGTGAACCAGGTAGCAGCGGGCGAAAATGGGGAAATCCCTGCTGGAAATGTTAACAATCTTGTAAATCACAACCCCTGCAATGGCATTGAAATTTTTACTGATTTGGATATACTGTAAATATCCTGAGAGTGCTCCTCAGGCAGGCTATTCAATCAGAAAGGAATTTAACTATGTTATTTGCACCAAAAGAAAAAGGCCAAGGCCTCGTCGAATATGCGATCATCCTCGCCCTCGTCGCTATCGTCGTCATTGCTGTTATGCGCTTGCTGGGACCCAAGGTCGGCAACACATTCAGCACAATCAACGAATCTCTGCCGTAACCCGCTCGTATGAGCACCACATAAAATCCCCGTCCTATGGACGGGGATTTTATGTTCAACGGAGCGGCGGTTCAACGCCACAGGCGGCTGCAGGGGAATCTCATACGAATCTTGCCCGTATTTCCGCACTGACATAATCCAGGATGGTGACGGTGAGGGCAATGAACCAGACCGCAATTCCGGCGGCTTTGTAATCCAGGAGACGAATCCATTGGATCAGCACGAAACCGATGCCGCCGCCGCCAACCAGGCCGATTACGGTGGACATACGCACATTGATATCCCAGCGATAAATGGTGAACGAGACGAAAGGCGGGATGATCTGGGGCACCACTGCAAACATGACGGTTTGCAGCCAGTTTGCGCCGGTAGCTTGAATGGCTTCGATCGGACCGGGATCGATGGATTCAATCGCCTCTGAGTACAATTTACCCAGGGAGGCAATGGTATGCACGGTCAGCGCCACGATCCCGGCAAATGGACCCAGACCGACCACAATGATCGCGATCACAGCCCAGATGAGAGGCTCGATCGAACGGATGATGTTCAAAATCGCGCGGACCACATAATAGATCACGAGTGTGATCCATGAGGTGGACATCAGGTTACGGGCTGCCAGGAAACTGATCGGAACCGAGAGGATGATGCCGAAAAACGTGGACATCATGCCGAGGAAGATGGTTTCGACCATTTTTTCGATCGAGATCAAGAGCTCAGCGCTGGGCTCGGCTGCTCCCAGACTAGCCACCTGGCGTGCCTGAAGTTCCCAGAGTGCAAACTCCCGGGTGTCACTCTGCGGAATGGTGCGGTATGGCATGATGATATCGATGGCGAAAGCGCCATTCTCGTCGGTCATCACCGTGATATATTCACCCGCCTGCCGCTGGCGGAACTCGTTACCCATATCATCCTGCCACCAGATCTCTGTCTCCGCGTTGGGCGCGAAGTTGCGCCCTGTCAGCGTCAGGGTGGTGCCAGTTGCCTCGCTTTGTTTGGAAAGGTCGCCGCAAGTCGGCGTGACGGAAATATAGGGTTCCCCGGCGACCTCCTGGGGCAGTTCCGGGACGGGTTCCACGCAAGGCGTTTGAACCTTCACAGTGCCGGTCAGCAGTTCTTCCGGGCGCGAGATCGCCCGGTCCCAGGGCCAGAGGATGCGCATCATGAAAGGCCCGGCATCCTGCGCATCGCGAACCAGAGCCACCGGTCTGATATCCCCGATTTGCCAGCCCAAAAAGAAAAACAGGAACAGGATCAATGTCCAGACTACAAACCCGCTGGTCGTTTGCGCACGCTTTGCGGTGACGTAGGCATCGTAGGCGATCCATAGATAGGTGACGATCATTCCGATCGCGACCACCAGCAGGATGGGCTGCAAGTAAAAGGACTTCGAGACGGCCTGCGGAAACGTTGGTTCGAGCCGTCCAACCAGCCTGACACGCCAGTACCAGAGAGCGACAATGGATGTCAGGCTCGCAAGCAGGACGAGGCCCTTTCGGAAGGAGCCTGCCAGAACCTGCCCAAGACCGGGCACCACCAGTGAAATGATCGCCGCAGCAGCAGGCGATACTACACTGGGCTTTTGTGCATCAATGGGTTTTCCAAAATTGCTGCTCATGGTTCCCCTCCGACAGTGCCTTTGATCCCTCCGGTCAGGTCGCCAATGCGTTCCGCTTCCTCACCGTAGATGGTCTTGAATTGTTCATCGGTCAGTTCACGGATGTCGTCGCGCGACCCCTGATAGACCAGCTGACCGGCGCGCAAACCGATCACGCTCGTGCCGTAACGCTGAACCAGGTCAAGGTAATGCAGGCTGCAGATCACGGTGATACCGTCTTCCCGGTTCAATCGTTCGAGATGCTGCAAAATGGAATGCGCCAGCACCGGGTCCAGGCTGGCAACCGGTTCATCCGCCAGGATCATTTTTGGTTCCTGCATCAACGCCCGCGCAATGCCGACGCGCTGCTGCTGGCCGCCGCTGAGTTCGTCCGCACGTTTATAAGCCTGATCCATAATACCCATACGGTCCATGGACTGTCTGGCGCGTTCATGATCCTGCGGTGAGAAACGACCGAGTACGCTCCGCCAGGTGGGAGAATAGCCAAGCCGTCCAGCCATCACATTGTTGTATACAGAGGATCGTTTGACAAGATTGAATTGTTGAAAGACCATGCCGATGTGGCGGCGCATATTGCGCAAGTCATCGCCTTTTAGTTTGGCTAAATCGACACCATCCCATAGGATTTCCCCTTCGGTTGGATCGATCAAACGGTTGATGCAGCGCAAAAGTGTGGATTTGCCGGAACCGCTCAAGCCGATGACGACCATGAATTCACCGTCCGGCACCTGAAAATTGACATCTCGCAGAGCCACGGTGCCATCATCGTATATCTTCGTCAGGTGGCGTATCTCAAGCATTGAATGCTCCAGGATTGAAACGGGGGAACCCGAAGGTCCCCCCGTTTCGTAACGTTGTGTCAATCTGGGGTGTCTGGATGCTTATTCCAGATCGGCTGCTGAAATACCTGCCGCATCGAGCAATTGGCGGAACGGATCATAGAACTCGTTGCCATGAGCTTCCAGCCCATCCCACTGATAGGCTGCGTTCAATGCTGCCTTGCCTTCTTCGGTTCCCGCAATTTCCAGAAGGGCAGCCACGATCTGCTGCTTCATTTCCGGATCGAAGGAGTTAGCGAACTGTACGCCATCATTCGGGATCGGGATCGAAACCTCAACCACGTTAACCTTTTCCATGACGTCCGGGTAATCGCCTTCGATCAGGGTGCGGGCATCCACGAAGGAGGCGCCGGCATCGCAGTCACCATTGTATACACCCAGGACGGCCGCATCGTGACCACCGGCATAGGTCACGGTGATATCCGTCTCGAGATCCAGACCGGCGGCGCGCAGCATGACGCTCGGGATGATCCAGCCGCTGGTGCTGCTGGGTTCCGTTGCACAGAAGGTCTTGCCCTTGATATCGGCAAGGGTCGTTATGCCGCTGTCGGCGCTGGCAATGATCTGACCGGTATAGGATGTGCTGCCGCGGCGTGAGGCAACCAGCGCCGGTTCGGCACAGCCACGGTCCGCTGCGGTGATCAGGGCGAAGGTCGCCAGAGAACCCATGTGGGCTTTGGGCGGATCGCTGCATTCGGCCTCGATGGCGGCTGTGTAGTCGGTAGCGACGAAGGTCTTGAAGTACAGACCGGTCTTCTCGTGGAGCATGTCAGCTACGCCTTCCGCAGCCGTAGTAACCTCTTCCCCTTCCCGGGAAGGAACGAACACCCACAGAATGGGGTTCTCTTCCGTGCCAAGCTTGGCCGGGCCGCAAGCCGATAGTGTGAATGAAATGATCATCACTACGGCCAGCAGGAGATACAGTGACTTCTTCATGATCTTCTCCTCTTGAAAGATTTGGATTTGGAAACGTTCTCCTAACACTTTGGATAATACAATGTATTGAGAAATTAGACAAGTGACTTTTGATTAGAAAAAACAGGAGCCGTTTTATCTCATTTTACAAGGGTTGTGAGGTCAACCCCGGACTCATTCAGATACATGCGGAACTCCTCATAATATCCGTCGTTGACCGGCTGGACTTCTTCAATTTCATAAGCGGTTTTGAACGCGGCTCTGCCTGCCTCGGTTTGCAGGATGGCCGGGACCAGGTTCGTAAAAAGATCGCGCATGCCCTGCGGCATGCTGGTGGAGAATGCCAGTACATTGTATGGAATGATGGGCGGAATCTGCCAGACCACCAGGACCTGTTCGAAGAGGTCGGGGAATTGATCTTCCAGGGATGGAAATTTGCGCGCGTCGATGTAGGTCGCGCCGAAGTCACAGATGCCGCTGGCATATAACGAACGCACAACGGTTGGATGGCCCTCCACAAAGGCGGCAGGTTTCGTCGGGATTTGATTCCCATTCAGGTACCCCAGCGGGATGACGTAGCCAGAGGGAGAGATTTCGTCGCTCCAGCAGGGCTTTTTCTCGGCGAACTGCGCCAGGGCGAGTGCCGGGTTCTCGGTCGTATTCTTATCCAGGCCTTCATCGAAATAGGCTGTGAAACCGCCCCGGCGCGTCGCCAGGAATTGCGCCCCATACTTCCCTTCCCCATTTTCCAGGACAGCATAGGAGGCGCGCACCAGGTCCCTTTGAAATGCCAGTTCATAGGCATACGGGTCGAGGAGGACAATATGCGCGTTGCCTTTTCCCAGCGCCTCCACCAGGGCGCGGTAGGAATCGGGGATGATCGTAACAACGGTATATCCGGTTCGTTCGGTAAATTGGGAGGCGATCACTTTCGCGGCATCGATCTGTGCCTGTGAGTTGGCGGAGGGAGGCAGAGCCAGGATCAACGGATTCTCAGCCAGACCCAGTTCCACGGTCGGGAAAGCTGGCGGGAGGGTCTCCGTCGGGGTGACGCCTGCTGTGACAGGCTGTGTAGGGGTCGCAGTGGCGCGCGCGAGGCTGATACGCGGCAAATTACAATTCGTAAGGACGAAAGTGCTGGATAGTATGAGTATTGTTAATAAGATGTACTTATGGTTCACGGGTCGTTTATTGAGATTATAATACCTGCATGAAGAATAATAACCTGTTCTCGCTGTTGATTATTATCGTGCTGATCGCCGGCGTGTATTTTATCGTGCAGACGGTGCGGGAATCTGCGCAGGCTGCCACCGCGCCGTTCCAGCAGGTCAATCAGGCGAACCAGTCGTTACAGACCCAGGTTTCCAACCTGTTACACCCCACCCCCACGATCATCCCCGACCCTGTCACCTACATCAACGAAGTCCGCGCCCTGGCGCGCCTGGAAACGATCCAGTACAGCATCGAAAAGGTGATCACGGGCGAAACAGGCCAGGGAACGTTCGCGTTCCTGTTTGGCGATAAATTACTGTTCATTGCTCATGGTACGGTGATCGCCGGGATCGACATGGAAAAACTCCAGCCTCAGGATATGCGTTTTGAAAACGGTGTGCTGACCGTGAATTTGCCGCCGGCTGAAATTTTCATCGTTGCCCTCGATAACCAGAAATCGCGCGTCTATGATCGGGAGACCGGCATCCTTGCCCAGCCGGATATCAACCTCGAAACCTATGTCCGCCAGGAGGCGGAACAGGAGATCCGCAAAGGTGCGCTCGAAGATGGCATTCTGCGGCAGGCGCAGACCAACGCCGAAGCATATCTTTTCAAATTCTTTGCCGCCCTCGGTTATCCCAACACTATCTTCGCGACCGATCAGGGATAAGACCTGTGAGGTCTGTTATACGCGTTCCGTCCAGGAGGGGTGAGCGTACTTCTCCCTGACCAATTCCTCGGCTCTGCCGGATTCAGATTCAGATAATTTTCCCCTCTCGAAACATATTCCCAGCTGCGTTTCGAACGCGCGGATGAATGCCTGGGCGGCCGTTTCCCAGGTCAGCGCGCCGCCCAAAGCGGATTCCACGGTCGTCGCCCGCCTCAGTAGCCGTTGCACCGCGTCCGCGCGGGCCGACTCGTTCTCGAAGGCCAGCGCCAGGCAGATGCGGGTCAGGTCGCCGGTAAGGGGCAGCGACCCATGCTGCAGTACACCTTCTTTTTTGCGCGCCTGCGCCGAGCCGATTAATTTTTTCCCATTCACCGTAATTTCATAAGATGACGGCACTTCGAAGCAGACAGGGTTGGCGTTGGTCACGCTTCCAGTGTGACCTGCTGCTTCCTTCATTTCGACAGGCAGCCCCAGACTTTCTACCGCAAATAACAACGCTTGCGCGAGGCGGTTATAGCTCTCGAGCACACTGCCCGCAAGCATGGGTTCCGCGGCGCTGCCGGTCACGGAATAAGTGAGTTCATCAGTATGCAGGATCGCGCGTCCGCCTGTCAGGCGGCGGACCACTTCCCAGCCGCGCGCCCGGAGGCGCGCGAGGTCCACGTCAGTGAAGGGCTGGGCATGCCCCAGCGAGAGACAGGCCGGGTCCCACGCGTACAGCCGGAGGGTCGGCAGGGCATCGCCGCGTCCAATGTGCTCCAGAATTGCTTCGTCGACAGCCATGTTCCACGCACCGCGCGCGGGAGGAGTGATGATGAGCCGCCAGGTATTCATAGGAGGGATATTGTACCGGACAAAATACGATCTTCATCCCTGCTCCTGTTTCAGTGTGACAAAATTATGACAAAATAGCTCCAATTCACTCCAAAAAATGTATAATATGTCCTGGACGGTTCAGGCTGCTCTCCAGGGCGAGAAGCAGTTTGAGACTTCGAGGCATCCAGTTCTCCAGCAGTCCGCTTTTAATCTTGTTTCCTACATGCGTACGCCGTGGTGTCCAATGCCAGCAGGCTGGGTTCGGTACGCGGCAGTACAAATGCCGTGTGCCGGTGCAGGAAGAAAATATTATAATGATGGCTGAAGCGAACGATAGAGCAAGTGGGGAAAATCTTTGGATCGTTTTGTCAAGGTATTTAAGAAAAGGTATATATGTATGAGTATAAAGACACAGCGTAAAACTGCCGCTGAATCTGTTCCTTCTAAAGGAAAGCCAGCCAAGAAAGTTCGCCGCTCTGCACCAAAGACCAATAGGAAACACCCGCTGGCAATCTATAAACATCTTCATATAGGGATCGTTGAATCTTTACTGGATGGCAGGTATATCGATGCCAATGAAGAGTTCTGCCGTATTTTTGGTTACTCGAAAAAGGAACTGCTCAAACTGGGTATCAAGGACTGCACACACGAGGACGATTATGCCCTCGATATCAAATTGCACGAGCAGCTGGCTGCCGGGAAGATCCCATTTTACGAACTTGAGAAGCGATTTGTGCGCAAAGACGGCCAGGTCATTTGGGTGGAACTGACGCGTTCGTTAGTGCGTGATGAGGATGGGAAGCCTCTCGGTACCATAGGGGCGGTGATCGATATCTCCAAGCGCAAACACGCTGAGCAGACGCTGGCGGACTTCGCGCGGCAACAGGAGGCGTTATACCGGTTATCTGATGAATTGCACCATACAAATTCGCCGGAGGGTGTCTACGACGCAGCACTGGATGCGATCCTGGGTGCACTGCAATGTGACCGCGCTTCGATCCTGCTCTTCGATGATTCGGGTGTCATGCGGTTCGTCGCCTGGCGCGGGCTGTCCGAGGGTTATCGCAGCGCCACAGAGGGACATTCGCCCTGGCGTCCCGATGAAAAAAATCCATATCCGATTTGTGTCAACGATATTCGCACCTCTGACCTAAGCGACGCACTCAAAGAGACCATTCAAGAGGAAGGGATTAATGCGCTTGCATTCATTCCGCTTGTTTCGAATGGAAAACTCATTGGCAAGTTTATGGTGTATTTCAATACACCTCATGATTGCAGCGACATCGAAATCGAACTCAGCCTGACGATTGGGCGCCAGCTTGCTTTTGGCATTGACCGCAAACGTGCAGAAGTGGAGTTGCGCGCCAATGAAGCGCTGTATCGGACTCTTGCCCGCAGTATTCCAGGCGGCGGCGTGTATGTGGTGGACAAGGACTTTCGATATCTGGTGGCGGAGGGTCCCGTGACCGAGGCGTTTGGGCTTTCGCGTGAGATGCTCGAGGGTCGTACGGTCTCAGAAGTTTTTCCTGATGAGCGGGGCACAAGGATGGAAGAACGTTTGCGGCGGGTTTTCGCCGGTGACACGATCAGTTTCGAGACAAAACACAACGAACATGTTTATTGGACCCGGTTGGCGCCCTTGCGCGACTCCATTGGGCAGGCAATTATTCTCACCATCGATATCACGGAACGCAAGCAGGTCGAAGAATCGTTGCGGCAAAGCGAGGAGCGTTTTACCCGGTTCATGGAACATCTGCCCGGGCTGGCGTGGATCAAAGATGTGCAGGGCCGCTACGTGTATGCCAACGCCGCCGCGGAGAAAGCATTCGGGGCTCCACGAGCGAAACTTTACGGCAGGACCGACGCGGAGATCTTCCCAGCCGAGATCGCAGCGCGATTCCGGAAAAATGATGAGCAGGCGCGCAAATATGAAAAAGGCGTGCAGACCGTTGAGACGCTGACACAAGACGATGGCGTTTTGCACTATTCGCTGGTTCACAAGTTCCCCATTCCGGGCGTGGATGGCAGTATGGCACTGAT
The DNA here is from genome assembly GCA_016932715.1 of Anaerolineales bacterium. Taxonomy (GTDB): domain Bacteria; phylum Chloroflexota; class Anaerolineae; order Anaerolineales; family Villigracilaceae; genus Defluviilinea. Next base: position 12,383 of record JAFGCG010000128.1, on the reverse strand, counting down.
CGGCGGGACCGCCTTCGACATCACGGAACGCCTGCGGGCTGAGGAAGCGCTGCGTGAATCGGAGGCGCGTTTTCGTGCCATTGTCAAACAGGCGACGGCTGGGATCGTCCGCAAGGATGCGGAAGGCAAACTTACATTCGTCAATGAAGCTTTTTGTAACATGCTGGGCTATCCTGAATCAGAGCTGCTGGGCAAAACGTTCTGGCAATTCACGTACAATGAGGATATCGAGGAAAACAAGCGCTTATTTAGCCGCCTGATGATGGAGGGCATACCTTTCAAACTCGAAAAACGTCTCCTGCGTGCGGACGGAGCATTAATCTGGGTGGATGTCAGTGTCTCACCGGTCATGGATGCAGAAGGCAAGCCGCAATCTGCTGTCGCGGTTGAAGTTGATATTACCGGGCGCAAACAGGCGGAGGAAGCACTTCAGCAATTGAACCTGCAGCTGGAGAGCCGCGTGCAGAAACGCACTGCCACCATCCAGGCGATGAACCAGTCTCTGCGGGAGGAGATCGCGGAACGCAGGCGGATCGAGGAAGCTTTGCGCGAGAGTGAGGCAGTTGCGCGTGCGAGCGAAGAAAAACTGTGCACGCTTTTCGACCTTCTGCCGGTCGGGATTTCCTTCCTTGACCCTGATAGCAGAATCATCCAGATGAATTCTGCCCTGCTGAATATCCTGAAGCTATCGAAAGAGCAGTTATTGATTCAGGCGTATCGATCCAGAAAATATATTCGGGTGGATGGCACGCCCATGCCGCCCACTGAATTTGCCAGCGCGCGTGCCCTGGCGGAGAATAGGACGATCTATAACGTTGAAACGGGGATCCTCCCTGAGGATGGCGAGGTGGTCTGGACGAGCGTGAGTGCGGCGCCTGTTGACGTTGCAGACGTGGGTGTGGTGGTGGTGACGGTGGATATCACGGAGAGCAAACGCGCTGAACGGGCTCTGCAGGAAAGCCACGGACACCTGCAGGTCCTTTCCCAGCGTTTGGTGGAAGTGCAGGAGGAGGAACGCCGCGCCCTGGCACGTGAGCTGCACGACCGCGTCGGGCAAACCCTCGCCGCGTTGAATATCAACCTGATCATCATCCACAGCCAGCTTTCGGAAGAAGTCCTCCAGCAGATCGGTGCGCGGCTGGATGATTCAATGAAGCTGGTGGGTGAAACGATCACGCTGGTCCGCGATGTGATGACCGACCTGCGGCCCGCCGTGCTCGATGACTATGGTCTCGAGGCCGCCCTTGAGTCGCACCTGACCGGATTTACATCCCGCTATGATATCAAGGTCATGTTCGAGAAGCCTGACCGGCCGATTCCGCGCCTGGGACCCAGCATCGAAATGACATTCCTGCGGATTGCCCAGGAAGCGCTCATGAACATTGCGCGCCATGCTCATGCGGAACATGTCAACCTCTCGCTGCGACAGGTGGGAGAGTCGATCTGCCTGACCGTGCAGGATGATGGCGCCGGCATCGAATCCTGGCAGGCGGCCAACCGGCCTGGCAGCCATGGATTGACGATCATGCGTGAACGGGCGGAGGCTTTTGGCGGCACGTTGAAGGTGAGTTCGGTTCCCCGGCAGGGCACGACCGTGGAGGCGAGTATTCCATTTAATAGTAATGAGGGGCAGGCAAAAACTCAGGAGGAACGTTTATGATTACAGTAGTGGTTGCCGACGATCATACGGTTTTGCGCGACGGCTTGCGCTACCTGCTGGAAGCCCAGGGGGATATCCAGATCGTCGGGATGGCTGCCAACGGTCAGGAAGCTGTAGAACAAGCCCTGCGATATTGCCCGGATGTGGTGGTGATGGATATTTCCATGCCGGTCATGAATGGCATTGAGGCAACCAGGCTCATCTGCCAGTCCTGCAGCAATACGAAAGTAGTGGTCCTTTCCATGCACCATACCGCGGAATATAAGCAGCGGGCTTTGGAAGCAGGCGCCGTCGGTTATTTGCTGAAAGATTCTGCCGGCCGGGAACTGGTGACAGCCATCCGTGATCTCAAACGCGGGAAATCGTACTTCAGTCAAAAATAGAAAGTAGAGAATAGTGAGTGGAGAGCAGTGAGCAGTGAGCCGCCATACTGTTCTCTAGTCTCTTGTCTCCACTCTCTCAAATTCCTGAACTACCTGTTCTTCCAGCTCCTCTGACATCGACTCCAACGGCGGCTTGACGGACCAGCGCGGCAATCCGTGCAGGCGGTGAAGCAGGGCTTTCAATGTCGGCGGGAAGGGTGGATACTTTTCCAGAATGTCACGTTGTTTTTTTACGCGTGCCTGAACCTCGGTTGCATCTTTTCCTTCGTTCATTCGATCCCAGATCTCACGCAGGCCAGGGGAGAGGATGTTTGCCGGCGCGGTGATACAGCCCGCGGCGTGGTTTTGCATGGCGAGCTGCAGGTAGGAATCGGTCCCGTTCAGGACGACCAGATCGGCGCCGAACTTTTTGCCCAGGTCCCGCGCCAGGCCGGCGTCATGCGATGAATCTTTGATGCCCGCGAACTGTAGCGGGAAGGCATCCTTTAAACGGGCAAGTAATTCCATGGAAAAACCGATCCCGGCAACGCGCGGGAAGTGGTAACCAAGCAGATATCCGTCTGCTGGAACAGCTTTTTGGATGAGTTCGCTGAACCACAGGAACAGACCGTTATCTGTGGCGCTGCGAAAATAATAAGGCGGGACAGCCAATGCCCCGTCGAAGCCGAGATCGAAAGCCAGCCGCGTCAAGTCTATGGTTTCCGAGAGGCTCGGAGTTCCTGTGCCGGCGAGCAAACGCAGACCAGGCAGCGCTGCGCGCGCCGCGCACGCGGCGCGCATCATCGTTTCGCGTTCGGCTGGCGAAAAGGATGGACCTTCCCCCGTCGTGCCAAACAGCAGGATGCCGTGACACCCGCGCCTCGCAAGAAACCTCGATAAAACGGGAACAGAGTCCAGGTCGAGGGATGAATCGGGCCTAAGCGGAGTCACAGCCGCAGCATAGACTCCGGCGAGAGGATGTCCTGATGTCATGCATTCTCCTTCATGTTGTTAAGGCACTTCGCGCTGAGCGGAGCCGCAGGCGCAGACGAAGTGCACCGTTACATAAAGCTCATCTTACTAACAGATTTCTTCGCCGCCGCTTCGTCTACGGGATTGAAGAGCACAATCCCTCCGCTCAGCGCGAACGGCTCGTAATCACTTCTTCCCTGGCTTACCTGTATCCGAACGCGGCTTACGCGCCGGCTTTTTGACTCCCTCATCGACGAATGTCCGCGCCGCGTCTTCGGGCGGCTGCAAGGGGATGCCTTCCTCTGCCTGCAGATAGTGCTGGTGGTCCAGCACCCACAAATACAGATCGCCTTCGGTCTTCCCAGGGAATTCCTTTAAGATCTCCGTGTCACGGATCACTTTGACGATTGGCATGTAGACGTTATCGTACCAGTCCGTGATGGCTTCCTTCTCGGAAATGTCCCGCTTCAAATCCAGACCCATGAAGTAGCGATGGACAGCAATGTGCTCCAGCATGCGCTCGAAACCATCGGGGATGGTCACCTTGATGTTTGCCTCGCTCTTCAAGCTGTCGAGGGAGGTTCGCTCCAGAAAATTCACTTTACTTTCCAGGATTTGCAGATCGTCGAGTTTGATGTCCGCTGTGATGTTGACACGCGTCGCGCACTCGCGTACTTCCGCTTCGATGTAGAGCTGGCCCTGCTCGCGCGCGACCGAGACGCGATGGTGACCGTCCACAACGAAGTAGACCTGACCCACTTTGTATAAAACGACCGGAGGCAGGCTGATGTCCTGGTAGAAGGCGCGGTTGACGCTTTGCCAGCGGTCCGCCAGCTTGTCACTGGCGGGCAGGAAGACGCGGTCGAACTCATGATAGCGATTCAGACTCCCCGCGATCTGATCCACGCGGACGGTTTGTACGCCCCGATAGATGGGTCCGCCGATGCGCAGCTTTTCCTTGATGTCATCATAGGAAAGCAGCGTGGAGGGCTGGCCCGAGAGCGTTCCCCAGACGCGGTTCAGGAAGGCTTTGAAGCGCGCTTTTTGAAAGTCTGCGCGGGCTTGTTCGGAAATTTGATCTGACATGGTTGGTTATGAAGTATACAGGTAAACAAGTATACAGGTAAACAAGTATACAGGTAAACAAGTATACAGGTAAACAAGTAGACAAGTGAACAAAGATATGAGGACTTGTCTACCTGTGTACTTGTCTAGGTATATACTTCCACGATTTTGTATGGAAAGACATTGGTGATCTTCGTCAGGCCGTGGATCGTCTCTGAGGGCGAGAGGTTGCGGCGCTGGAAATGGGTGTGGCCATGAAAATGATAGCGCGGCTTTGCAACGCGGAGCAGCCAGTTGATGGCTTTTAATCCCCGGTGGGCATGCGTATCTTCATCATGGATACCAAACGGAGGGGAGTGTGTGATGAGAACATCGAGGGCGCGCCCGTAATTGATCCGGTTCAGCAGCAAACGGGGCAGCAGACGGAACGCCCTTAAGTAGGCTTCGCTCTGCGAATATTGATTTGTGCCATTCGGGCGATAACGGATGCAGCCGCCGAAGCCGCCGATCAGGAACTTCTGGAAGCGCACCACCTGCAGATCCAGATTGGAGCCGCCTTCCACGTGCGCGAGCGGGTTTTCGGGGTTATAGATCGGGTCGTGGTTGCCGGGCACGTAGTACAGGGGAATATTCAAAAAAGTAAGCAGGTTTTCGAGGTAGGGGTAAGGCAGGTCCCCGCACCCCAGGATCAACTCGATCTCGCGAAAGTGACCGCTCTGACAAAGGCTGTAGAGGCGCTCGACAACTTCATCGCTGACTGCCAGGATTTTCACAATGTCGTATTGTGCCCCAGAACAGGGTTCCCGACAAGGGATTTCTGCCGGAAATCGGGGCTTAACCTACGAAATTGAAATGTTAGCCACCCTTGAGTGGTTGTCAAACACTGCACAGCAAACTATAATCTGTGAAATTAGGAGAACACACTGGAAACAAGGATCTTTCCTGAGTTGTCCGATGATCGGGGCGATCAAGGCTCATCCACTCCGCGTCAACTTCAGGCAGGCATCAAGCTTGCCAATCGCTATTCGATTCAAGAAGTGATCGGCATTGGCGGTATGGGTTCGGTGTACCGCGCCCGTGACATGCATTTCCCGAATGTGACCAAGCTGGTGGCGGTCAAGGAAATGATCAATACCGCGCCCGATCCTCTTGTGCGGGACACGATCGTCCAGAATTTCGAACGCGAAGCAAACCTGCTGGCGACGCTCCATCACCCGTCCATTCCTCGTATTTACGATTATTTCACGATCGAAAGCCGTTCGTACCTGGTGATCGAGTTCATCCATGGCAAGGACCTGGAGGCGATCATCAACGATACCAACAGTTTCCTGCCCGAATCGCAGGTGCTCAGCTGGGCGATCGAACTGTGCGACGTGCTCGATTACCTGCATCAGCACAAGCCTGATCCCATCATCTTCCGCGATATGAAGCCTTCGAATGTGATGATCAATCACAACGGCGATGTCATACTGGTGGATTTTGGGATCGCCAAAACCTTCCAGTCCGGGATCAAGGGAACGATGATCGGCACCGAAGGATATTCTCCTCCCGAACAGTACCGCGGCGAAGCCACCCCTTCTGCGGATATCTACGCCCTGGGCGCGACCATCCATCACGCGCTGACGCGCCGCGACCCGCGCCTGGAACCGCCCTTTTCGTTCTCCGAGCGCCCGCTGCGCCGCATCAATTCGAATGTTTCGGCTGAAATGGAAGCGGTGGTCAACACGGCGCTGGAATACAATCCTGATAGCCGTTTCCGAACGGCGGCGGATATGAAACAGGCGCTGGTGGCGGTCGCGCGCAAGACAGGTGCACCTGTCGCCGTCGCCACAGGTCCGCAGACCGGTCCAAAAGCTGCCAGTGGGGGGATCAAGCCCTTATGGAGTTTCAAGTGCGAAGATGAAATTCGCGGTACACCGCTCGTATCGCAAGGCATGCTTTATATCGGCTCCTATGATAACAACCTTTACGCCTTGAATGCCGCGGATGGGAAATTTCAATGGAAGTATCCGACGGATGGGGGGATCGTGACACGGCCCGTCTTGTTCGATGGCAATCTTTATTTTGGCTCGGAAGATCAGCGCCTGCATGTTGTCAGCGCCCGCACCGGCAAAGTCGTCTGGACGTATTACACCGATGGACCGATCCGTTCCTCGCCGGCCCTTGCGGAGGGCCATGTTTTTCTGGGTTCCGATGACAATCATCTCCATGCAGTGAACTTGAATACCGGACGCGTGGCCTGGAAATTTGAGACAGCCGATGCGGTCCGTTCGACGCCGTTCGTTCTGCGTGATCTTGTGTTTGCAGGCTGCGAAAGCGGCGACTATTATGCCGTGGACTTCCGGGGTGAGCTCAAGTGGCGTTTCCATGCCAAACGTTCTGTCACAGCCTCCACAGTTGGGACGGAGCAAGCTATCTATTTTTCCTCCATGGACAGTACTCTCTACGCGCTGGATCCGCGCAATGGCTGGGTGCTCTGGCGCTTCCGCCTGGGGAAACCCTCCATTAGCACGCCGTGTCTGGCGGAGGATCTTATCTTTGTCGGTTCATCAGATGGAATTATTTATGCCGTGGACAGCAAGAGCGCGAAAGAAGTCTGGCGTTTCCGAACCGAGCATCAGGTCAATAGTTCTCCGATCGTCTACAAAGATTCGTTGTACTGCGGGTCGGTGGATGGCAATCTCTATTGTCTTGAATATCGCACGGGCCGCGTACGCTGGAAATTTAATACGGGGGGAGCCATCACGGGCACACCGGTGGCATTTGACGATATTGTGTACGTAGGCTCGACGGATCATCAAGTCTATGCCCTGCTTGCCTGAGAAGGAGTTTTCGTGGATAAAATTTTCCGCTGGTTATCTGGCAATAAAAAACCATCAACCTCTGCACAGGATATCGCTAATACTGCCCCACTCTCTGAGCAGCAGATCCAGGCGATTGTCAATAATCAAAACCCGCGTTTCGACCTGCAGCAGCTTATTTCCAGTTGTGGGCAGTCTGTCGGAAAACAGCGTGAACTGAATGAGGATAGTTTACTGGCCATTACGACGACTATGGCCGGCAATACGGGGAACCTGCCCTTCGGTCTTTATATTGTTGCAGATGGGATGGGCGGCCACCAGTTTGGAGAAGTTGCGAGCAATGCCGCCATTCGCACGGTGGCAGGCTATGTTTTGCGCAAGTTTCATCCTTATCTCTTTCACATCAAAGCCGGTGCGATGGATGAATCGTTCCAGGAGATCATGCAGGCGGCAGTGAGCGAGGCGCAACGCGCCATCCAACGGGAGGCGCCTGGCAGTGGAACAACATTGACCGCCGCGCTCGTGCTGGGCCAGCAGATCACCGTTGCTCATGTGGGGGACAGCCGGGCGTATTTCATTTACCCCGATGGACGTGTCGAGTCGCTGACGCGCGACCACTCCCTGGTCAGGCGCCTGGAGGAGCTTGGTCACATCACCCATGATGAAGCCGCGAACTATCCACATCGAAACGTGCTGTATCGCGCCCTGGGTCAGGGCGAAGTTCTTGACCCTGATATTTTTACTGTCGGTTTTCCTCAGCCCGGATACCTGATGCTTTGCAGCGATGGGCTCTGGGGGGTTCTGACAGAGCAGGATCTTGCCCGCTCCATTAATGAAGCCACCAGCCTGCAGCGTGCCTGTCAAAACCTTGTGAATGCAGCCAATGCCGCGGGTGGACCCGACAACATCAGCGTGGTGCTGGTTCAATTGATCGGATAGTTATGTTGCCCAATCAGGATTACTACACTGTTCTCGGTGTAACCCGGGATGCCTCACAGGAAGAGATCAAGCGCGCTTATTTTGAGGCGGCGCAAAAACTCCATCCCGACAAAAATACAGCCGCGGGGGAAACCGAATTGTTTCTGGGTGTTCAACAAGCCTATGAGGCGCTTTCCAATCCCAATCGGCGAATGCAATATGATGCAACGCTGCCGCCGGAGGAGAACCCTTCCCGCCCCTATACTTATAAGATCCTGTACAGCCGTCCGAATTTAGTCAGCCTGGACGAACCGCAGCTGCTCTATTTCATCCTGGAGCTGGGTGCGCCCGCCGCGGCGCGCGGGGCGCCCGCCTCACCACTGAACGTCTGCCTGGTGCTGGATCGCTCGACATCCATGCTCGGCGAAAAAATGGATGTAGTCAAAGCCACTGCAATTCAAGTGCTGCGCAATCTCCGGCCGCAGGATATTTTGAGCGTCGTTGCCTTCAGCGATCGCGCCGAAGTGATCATCCCGGCTGCTTATCATCAGGATAAGGCGCGCCTGGAAGCGAGGATCCAGATGATCCAGCCGTCTGGCGCGACCGAGATCTACCAGGGCCTCGAAGCGGGCGTAAAGGAAGTCATGCGCAGCCTGGATGGGAAACACATCAATCACATTATTCTCCTGACGGACGGTCGTACATATGGAGATGAACAGCAGTGCCTTGGGTTGGCTTCGAAGCTGGCAGAACATGGGATCGGGATCAGCGGAATGGGCATCGGGCAGGAATGGAATGACATCTTCTTGGATGTCCTCTCCACTCGCACGGGCGGCAGCAGCGCCTACATTGCGCAGCCGCAGGATATCAAGCGGCTGTTGCTGGAAAAATTCAATGCCTTGGCACAGACCTACGCGGAAGACATTACCCTGGATAGCAAATATATTGAAGATGTTCAGTTGAGTTATGCATTTCGTCTTCAGCCTGATCCATCCCCCATTGAGCTGGGCGAAGATACGCTTCATCTCGGCTCGATGTTGCAGGATACTCCCACCCAGGTGATTTTCGAGTATATTATTCACCCAAAAGCGGTAAAATCGGAAGCACTTACTATCCTGGATGGGACCCTCAAAGTTCCGGTTGTCTCCCAGGTCATGCCTGTGCCGCCGCTGCGGATGCAGCTTAAGTGCGCCGTCTCGGACTCGCCGGAAACCATCCCGCCGCCTCCGCAGATCGTCCAGGCGTTGTCCCGCCTGATGCTGTACCGGATGCAGGAACGTGCCCATCAGGAGATAGAAAAAGGCAATGTCGAGGGCGCCACTCGCCAGCTTCAAATGCTTGCTTCCAATCTGTTGACACAGGGGGAGAAGAGTCTGGCGCAGACGATACTTTTGGAGATGGAATCCTTGCAGAAACAAAATGAACTTACAATTGAAGGAAGCAAGAAGATCAAGTATGGGACACGGTCCTTGTTCAGCGCGCCGTCCAAGAAGGAGTTTGGCCAATGATCATTTGCGCAAATTGCCAGCATAAAAATGTGACCGGAGCAATGTTTTGTGCGGAATGTGGTGCTCAACTGGATGGTATCGATACTCTGATCACGCAGGCGATCACCGACGAGCAGATCGCCGAGGAGTTGAGCAAGGAGCCTGTCCGCCCTGAACCGGCCGCGGCTCCGGTCAATAGCTGGATCTCCCTGCATCTCATGGATAGTGGAAAAATCCTTCCGCTTGCCTCCAGAAATGAGTTCACCTTAGGGCGTCTTAGCGAGGGCCAGCCGATCATGCCGGATATCGACCTGACGCCTTACCAGGCCTACGCTTCCGGAGTATCTCGATTGCATGCGGTGGTCAAACGGGATGCCAATCGTGTGCTGGTGATGGATCTTGGCTCCTCCAATGGCACCTATGTCAACGGGCACCGGCTCAACCCCCATGTGGAAGAACCTCTCAGTCACGGTGACATCATTGCGCTGGGGAAACTCAAGATCCAGGTGCTGCTTCGCAATATTTAATAAATGCTTTTGAGAAAGGTTCAGAGATGGCTTACTCCATCATTTTACATATCGCTGGTGAAATGCCCATTATGGGCGAAGTTGAAGACCTGCCGAAACCAACAGATACCCTGGTCATCGTTTCCAACCCGCGCTTGCGCGACGGCAAGGATATTCACTACCTTGAACATAATGTGGTGAAAGTGATGTGGCCCGTGGATAAAATCACATTGATCGAGATCCTGGAAAGCGAAGAAGAAGAACACCTGATCGGTTTTGTGAGGGAATGATCCATGCCTGAAGAGTTTGACCGCCGGCGTATTCTTGTGGTCGACGATGAGGAACGCATGGTGCGTTTCATCCGCATGAACCTGGAACATGACGGCTTCCAGGTGGCGGAAGCGTTCAATGGCAAACAAGCCATCCAAAAGCTGCGCGATGTTACTCCCGATTTGATCCTGCTGGATGTGATGATGCCCGATCTCGACGGGTTCGAAGTGCTCGAGACCATTCGGGAGGGCAGCAATGTGCCGGTCATCATGCTGACAGCCAAAGGGGAGGAGGATGACCGGGTGCGCGGGCTCGAACTGGGCGCAGACGATTACATTACCAAGCCCTTCAGCCCGCGTGAGCTGGTCAGCCGTGTGAAAGCGGTCATTCGCCGCACGGAGGGCGCCAGCGGCTCGATGCATGACATCATCGAAGTGGACGACCGCCTCAAGATCGATTTCGACCGCCGCGAGGTCTGGCTGGAGGGCAAGCTGGTCAAGCTGCGCCCCACGGAGTACCGCCTGCTCTATCACCTTGTCCAAAACGCCGGCTGGGTGGTGACCCACGACCAGCTGCTGGTGAAGGTCTGGGGATACGAATACCGGGACGAGCCGCACTATGTAAGGCTCTACATTAACTATCTGCGCCAGAAGCTCGAGAAGGAACCTTCCAACCCGAAGTACATCCTGACGGAGCGCGGGGTTGGTTATCGTTTCGTGGATTACAAGAGACAAAAAGCGGAATCGAAGTAGCCAAAAACTCTAACGTTTTTTTTATAAACAGCTTGCGTTTTTTTAACGCAGGCTTTTTATATTATGGGCATCAAACAAATTCAACCAGTGTAAGGAGGTTGCGATGTCTAACTTAACTCGTTGGGAACCTGTTCGTGAGATGATGACCCTGCGTGAGGCGATGGATCGTCTTTTCGACGATGCGTTCACCCGGCCGATCAGCCTCAGGGATGGCGGCTGGTCTGCGCCCGCCATCGACATGTACCAGACGGACGACGATGTCGTCGTGAAGGCGGCCCTGCCGGGCTTCAAAGCCGACGAGGTCCAGATCAATGTGACCGGCGATGTGCTGACCCTCCGAGGCGAAATGAAGCACGAAGAGGAGCAGAAGGACAAAGCCTGGCACATCCGCGAACACCGTTGGAGTTCGTTCGAGCGCTCCATTGCCCTTCCGACCGACGTGAAGGCTGACAAGGCAGCTGCCGATTACGAAAACGGCATCCTGACAATCACCCTGCCGAAAGCGGAAGAGGTCAAACCCAGGACCATTACTGTGAAAGCGAAATAGTGTTGGTAAGTGACAGTCACCCGCTTTGCGAGGTGACTGTCACTCTATTAATGGAAGAGTAAAAAGAGAGGCAAAGCCTCACAAGTGGAAACAGATGGAGGCTGGGCTGGCGCGGACAGTTATCACGACGCCAATTTTTCTCATATTTTGACAAGATTGGGGTAAAATCGGCAGTATGCCAAAGCAAACTGCGAAACAACGTATCATCCTGGTGGATGACCATGAGGTCGTACGCCTGGGATTAAAATCCCTGCTGGAGCGCCATCCTCAATTCGATGTGATCGCGGAAGCCAGTTCGGCGCGTGAAGCCATCGAAAAGACGGATGCTCTCAAGCCAGACGTGGTCGTCATGGATATCCGCCTGCCGGGCACGTCGGGAATCGAGGCTTGCGAGCAGATCGTCAGCAAACACCCGAATGTCAAGGTGATCATGCTGACTTCCTACGCGGAGGATGAAATGCTGTTCTCCGCCATTCGGGCGGGCGCCTCGGGCTACGTCCTGAAACAGATCAACAGCGACGACCTGATGAAGGCGCTTGAAGCGGTCTCGCGCGGCGAGGCGCTGCTCGACCCGGCGGTGACCCAGCGCGTCTTCCAGGAGGTGCGCCGCGCCGTGAAGGAAGAGGAAGCCTCCGCCTTCCAGCATTTGAGCCAGCAGGAAAAACATGTCCTGCTGCTGGTCTCGGAAGGCAAGACGAACCGTGAGATCGCCAAACAGTTGTTTTTGGGGGAAGGCACGGTGCGGAATTATGTTTCGAGCATTCTCTCGAAACTCGGTGTGAATAATCGGGCTGAAGCCGCGGCGTATGCGGTGGAACACAGCCTGCGGGAATACATCTCGAGCTGAAGTCTTAAGTACAGATCACGGAGGCAGTCGTCTCCGTGTTTTTGTTTACCCTTTGCCTGTGCCTGATAAACGCGCCCGGTGCTCTCTAAGAGAGTGTTTTAATATTCACCACGAAGGAACACAAAGGCTTGAGAAAGTAAGAAAAAATCTGCGTAAATCTGTGCAATCTGTGGCTGAATTCTGCTCAAGTGAGCAC